>NZ_CBCRXM010000002.1:0-328857 GCF_965137005.1 Sphingomonas antarctica
GGCCGGATCAGCCGGCCAAAGCGGCGCAGAAGGATGTCGATGCGCGCTGGACGGTGAAGTTCGCCAAAGCCAGGCCGCTGCCTGGCGGCAGGCCAGGGATCGACATCGCCATCCCCAGCTTTGGCTACAAAAGCAGCATCGCAATCTGTCGGCGCTACGGGTTCATCCGATCGGCCAAGGTCACCGACGGTGCGCGCTTCGACGGACGGATGCTGCGCGACGTCGTTACCCGCGACAACACCGCCTCCGACGTCTGGGCTGACACCGCCTACCGGAGCCAGGCCAACGAGGCGTGGTTGAAATCGATGGGCCGGGTCAGCCGCGTCCATCGCAAGAAGCCCATGGGTAAGCCGATGTCCAAGCGCACATCCGGTGCCAATGCCAAGCGCTCCACTGTCCGCGCGCGCGTCGAGCACGTGTTCGCCCGTCAGAAGGATCAGATGGGGCTGTTCGTCCGCACCATCGGCATCGCCCGCGCCGAAGCGAAGATCACGCTCGCCAACATCGCCTACAATATCGATCGGTTGATCTTTCACGAAAGACGGGCTGCCACGGGATAACTGCGTCCAGCGAAGGCGTTTGCGAACAGGATCGCCCGGAAATCACACTTCAAAGCCGCTCTCACCGCGCCGGATGCTCTCCTTGCGCCGTGTCAGCGCCGAGCAGCACGTTGATGTGGGTGCCCATCTGCTCAATCTGCCTTTTCGAGTGGGTGCGCGCGTTTCGCGGAGCCGGCTTCAGCCGGGCAATCTCGATATTCTCAATCCGTCTTTCTTCAACCATGACAAATTCCTTCGAGCTCGGAGGACCATCCCCAGAGTCCAGTAGTTTTTGCCCGGTTCCAAGAAGCGACGCCTCTTGATACCTCGATTAGTCGACAATAATCGATCGTCAATACCTAGTGGATTGAACGAGACGGACGAGTCCATGCGGGGATTCCCTTGGGGGCTGCGGCGTGCGACCGTTTGGGATGCGCACAGGGATCAAGATCGAAGTCACGACATCGGACAGGGAGCGGCTTGAGGCGATCGTCGCGGCGCGAGGTTCGCCGCAGAAGCACGTTTGGCGCGCGAAGATCATTCTGCTGACGGGCGATGGTGTTGGTACCGTCGCCATCATGGCGGCGACGGGCAAGTCGAAGACCTGTGTGTGGCGATGGCAGGAACGGTTCATGGTTGAAGGCGTGGAGGGCCTGTTGCGCGACAAGACCAGACCGCCGGGCACGGCACCGCTCGATCCCGTACTCATCGACAAAGTCGTCGCGCTGACGCTGGAGCCGCCTGCCCACGAAGCGACGCACTGGACCGTCCGTGCGATGGCAAAGGCCATCGGGATCGCCGCTTCCTCGGTCGTGAAGATCTGGCACGACCACGGGCTTGCCCCGCACCGCTGGCGCAGCTTCAAGCTGTCGAACGACAAGGCGTTCGCCGAGAAGCTTCATGACGTGGTCGGGCTCTACGTCTCACCACCTGCCCATGCCATCGTCTTGTCAGTCGATGAGAAGAGCCAGATCCAGGCGCTGGATCGCACCCTACCGGGGCTTCCGCTGAAGCGCGGCCGAGGGGCCACGCTGACGCACGACTACAAGCGCAACGGCACGACGACGCTGTTCGCCGCGCTCAACGTGCTCGATGGCTCGGTGATCGGCCGCAATATGCAGCGGCACCGGCATCAGGAGTTCATCCGCTTCCTCAATGCCATCGAGGCAGAAATGCCCGCCGACAAGGCCGTCCACGTCATCCTCGGCAACTACGCTACGCATAAGCAGCCAAAGGTCCGTGCCTGGCTGGCCAGGCATCCGCGCTGGACCTTCCACTTCGTGCCAACATCCTGCTCTTGGCTCAATGCGGTCGAGGGCTTCTTCGCCAAGCTGACCCGCCGACGCCTGAAGAATGGCGTCTTCCACTCCGTCGTCGACCTGCAGGCCGCCATCAACCGCTTCATAACCGAGCACAATCAGGAGCCGCGCCCGTTCGTCTGGAAGGCCGATCCCGACGAGATCATCGCCGCCGTCAGACGTGGGCACCAAACGTTGGAATCAATCCACTAGAATGATCCAGCATGTCGGGGAAACTAGGCATCGTTTTCAATTAATGACTTAAGTCGATTTCATTACGTTAGTTTAATAAACCAGAGCTAGCGTTTAGGTTAGGTATTAGTTTAAACTGTTATTGATTGTTTGGATAAACGATAAATAGCCAGGCGCTTCAGCGCTGCAGATAAAGGCCGGATCAGGCTGATCGCCGCGATTGACGATAGTGATTGGTCGCTTTGCCACCCTGATTTCGGGATTTCCTACCCCGTTATTTCGCCAACGATTCTGCGGCAGTTTTGCTCAGAAGCGCACGGACCACGCGTGACAGAGGCAACGGAGTCGGCTTCCGCCCCCTGTTATTTTTAGCTTAACAGGGGAAGCGCCGCCAGGTCGGCGGGTGAAAACACCGGAATTTCGGAAGCGTACTTGCCCCCTACCGGGCAGAGAATGTTGTGCCACGGGCAGGAGAATTGCCAAGGCCTGAGCCCTCTGACGTACGGAAGGACGCGCGAATGCCGCGGATCCGCGCCGTTTCGGGGCCCGGCGGGTCGTGTCGCTCTGCTTGAGTAGACTAGGTGGCGGAGCAGGCGAGATTCGAAGTCGTGATACGCTTTGGCCGTAGTCCATGAATTTTCCTCAATGCGCGCCCCTGGGCGCAGCGCACCAAGTTATACGCATCAGGCTCGCAAATACGCACAAGCCGTTCATACCAGCGCTCTGAGAAACGACGGTAACGACTGAATCCCTTCGCCCGCTCCAGCGCGTTTGGGGCACAAAGCAGCGAAGCAGCTTTGACCACCAAACGCGCTCGGCCAGCCTTGCGGATGCAAAGACTGTCGAGGCGGCTGTGTCGCTGCGCTAAATTTTCACAAGACGATGCGGTATGCCGGATCAAGTCCGAGCGCGACGGTGGATAGTCGAACTTCTGCCCCAGCCTAGCGGCGCGCTTCCGCCCGCTCGCCACACGTGGGCAAGTCGTAACGCTGTTGTTTGTTGGCATCCTCACGTGCCACACCCTGGCTCACGAGGCTGCAACCAACATCCTCGCCACTTTGAAAGCGGCACGTTGCCACCAACTGTCCCGGAACCTTGCTGTCAAAGCCCTGACAGCGCAGCTTTTGTGCGATGAGCATCACAGGTGCAGCACTGGCACTGACCACGGGGCGCACCGCTGCAAGCTGTACGCGGGTACTGTCGGTACACTGGAAAGAACCGGCGGAGGTTACCGCGGCGACCGAGCAGGTGAAGGCGATCAAGAACATACCCGCCCAACGGCTGGCGGACAGATTCGGACGCATGTAACTTATTGATAAGTTATCGATTTTGCGCGGAACGAAATGCGCCGTTAGGCGTGCCGATGGTTAGGCGTCGTAATCGCCGCCCATATTCTGGTTGCGCGGCGGCGCGGCGGCGGTGAGGCGGAGCGCCTCCGCCGACTGGGCCAGGCTGCCCATTTCGTCGACCGCATCTTCTTCGTCGATCTGGACGCGCTGCAACCCGCCGACGATCGATTCGCGGAGTTCTTCGGGTTCGACCAGTTCCTCGGCGATTTCGCGCAGAGCCACGACCGGATTCTTGTCGCGATCACGATCGACCAGCAGTTCGGCACCGCCCGAAATGTGGCGTGCACGCTGTGCTGCAGCCAGAACCAGGTCGAACCGGTTGGGAATCTTGTCGACGCAATCCTCGACTGTCACGCGCGCCATCGAACGCTTCCTTCACATCAACGCTATCGGAGAAAGGCGGTCCATTACGCGCGCCTGTGCGAAAAATCAATGTTGTTGCGCGCGCGCGCCAATGCAAAGGCGCACGGCATGAGCGAAGTGTTTGAGGTCGGCGGCAACAGCCTGGAACTGCTAACCGAAGGCCCCGACCGGCTGGAGCGGTTGATCGCCCTGATCGACGGGGCCGCCGAATCGTTGCGGGTGCTGTATTACATCTACACCGATGGCGAGGCCGGCACGCGCATCGCCGACGCCCTGATTCGTGCGGCGGGCCGCGGCGTCACCGTCTCGCTGATCGTCGACGGGATGGGCAGCGAAGTGGCGCAGGCCAACAAGTTTTTCGAACCCTTGCGCGACGCCGGAATCGATATGTGCCGGTTCGTGCCGCGCTGGGGACGCCGCTATCTGTTGCGCAACCATCAGAAACTGGCGCTGGCGGACGAAGCGCGCGCCATCATCGGCGGGTTCAATGTCGATGACGCCTATTTCGGCACCGCCGCCGAACAAGCGTGGCGCGACCTGGGGCTGGCCGTCGAGGGACCGGCGGCAAAATCGCTCGCCGGTTATTTCGACGCCTTGTCGCGTTGGTCCAAGCAGGAACGCCCGCCGATGCGCGCGCTGACCCGGGTGCTGCACCGATGGAGCGAGCCGAGCGGGCCGACCCGCTGGCTGTTCGGGGGGCCGACGCGGCGGCCTTCGCCGTGGGCGCGGACGGTGCGCGCGGACATGAAGAAGGCGGACAATATCTCGCTGATCTCGGGCTATTTCGCGCCCAATCCGGCGATGCTGAGGCGGTTGGATCGCGCCGGCAAACGCGGTTGTGTGCGCATCGTCCTGCCGTCGAAGAACGATCATCACATGGCGATCTGGGCATCGCGCTTCACCTATCGCGGCCTTATCAAAAAGCGCGTCGAGATCTATGAATATCAGCCGACCAAGCTGCACACCAAATTGTTCGTGATCGACGATGCGGTGTATATCGGCTCGGCCAATTTCGACATTCGCAGCCTGTTCTTGAACCTGGAACTGATGCTGCGGATCGAGGACAAGGCGTTTGCCGCGCACGCCCGCGCCTATGTGGATGGCGAGGTCGCGCGGTCGGAACGGATTACCGCCGAGATCAACCGGGCGCGATCGTCGATCGTCACCCGAATCAAGCAGGCTTTGGCTTATTTCGTGATGGCGACGCTCGATTTGAACATAACGCGACGGCTTAATATCGGCCCGCCAATGCCCAAACCGAAAGGCTAGCCCCCGGCGCTAAGCCTTGTGCGCCCAATAAAGCTGAGCGGGAGGCACGTTCCACGGTTCGAAGCCGTGATCGATCCGGGCAAAATGCGGCGCGATAAAATCGCGTACCTTGGGGCTGAACTGATAGACCAGGAATTGGCCGCCCGAACGCAGCACGCGCGCAGTCGCCGCACCGATCTTGTCGCCCAGACCCTTGGGCAAGGTCGAAAAGGGCAGGCCCGACAAGACATAATCGGCGTGGTCGAAGCCGGCATCGGCGACGATCTTTTCGACGTCCGCCGCCGAACCGAGTACCGGGCGGAACCGCGGATCGGCAAAGGTCGCCGCGAGGTAATCGATAAAGTCGGGATTGGTGTCGATGGCGATGTAACAGCCGTCATGCGGCAGCGCGGCGAGGATTTGGCGGGTGAACGTGCCGACGCCCGGGCCATATTCGACGAACACCTTGCACGATGCCCAGTCGACCGGGCCGAGCATGTGGCGAATCAGTTTTTTCGACGACGGGATGATCGATCCGACCATCACCGGATGTTTCAGGAATCCTTCGAAAAACATCACCATCGGGGTGCGCGGCAGGCTGAGCCCAAAGATGCGCGACCGCTTGAGCGGTTTGGCGGTAGAGAGAGTCATGCGGCGTCCCGGAGTTGATTTAAGCGCTGGCGTTCGCAAAAACAGCCGGGCGGCGCAAGCGATCCTTGGGCCAGATCAGGGACAGCGACCGATGTACAGAGCGGGCAAGAAGCTCGAAGGCGACTTCGCATTGCTGTTTGTGGTGATGCTGGTGATCGGTGCGGGCAACACCGCGCTGCAATCGGTGTTGCCCGCGATCGGGCGGTCGCTGAAGCTGCCCGACAACCTCATAGCGCTGGCGTTTTCGGTGTCGGCACTGGTGTGGGTGCTCGCCGCGCCGCGCTGGGCGCGACGGTCGGACCGGACCGGGCGGCGGCGGATGGTGCTCACCGGGATGGCGGGGTTTTCGGTTTCCGTGCTGCTGTGCGGCATATTCCTGACACTTGGCATCGACGGCGTCATCGGGCCGGTGGCGACGATCGGCGCGTTTATCGGCGCGCGCGTCATCTATGGTTATTTCGGCGCTGCAGCACCGCCGGCGGCACAAGCGATCCTGGCGTCGCGTACGACGCGCGAGGAGCGGACCAAGGCCCTGACGCTGCTCGCCAGCGCGTTCGGCCTGGGGACGATCCTCGGCCCGGCGCTCGCGCCGTTCTTTGTCTTTCCGCATGTCGGGCTGGCAGGTCCCGCCTATGTCTTTTCGCTGATCGGCGCGGCGGTATTCCTGTTCGTGCTGACCCGGTTGAGCGACGATGCGCCGGGCAGTCATGCGCATGGCGCGGCGACCAGCTATCCGTCGATCGGCGGCAATGTGTCGGGGGCCAGTGTGACGGCCGCCACGACCGACGCGACCGGACAGGACATTCGTTATACCGATTCGCGAATCCTGCCGTGGCTGTTGGTCGGGGTGGTGATGGGTCATGCGCAGGCGATGACCGGGCAGGCGATGGGCTTTTTGATCATCGACCGCCTCGGCTTGCCGCCCGAACTGGCGCAGCAATCGATCGGTATCGTGTTGATGACGGGGGCTTTTGCCGCGTTGCTGGTGCAATGGGGCCTGATCCCGCTGCTCGATCTCAAACCGCGCGCGTTGATCCTTGTCGGGCTGTCGCTGGCGGCATTGGGCTGTGTCGTCAATGCGCTCGCGGTGACGTTGCTCGGCACGGCCTGCGGCTTTGCGCTCGCCAGCGCCGGTTTCGGCTTCGCACGTCCGGGATATACCGCAGGCAGTTCGCTGGCGGTCGGCCCCGAATTACAGAATGCGGTCGCGGGCAAGGTGACGTCGGTGAACGGTGCGTCGTTCGTGCTCGGCCCGACGATCGGCGTGGCGTTGTACGAGGCATGGCATCCGCTGCCCTATCTGTCGGCGGCGATGATGTGCCTGGTACTGGTACTTTACGGATTGCGCGCGTTGAGGCCCGCCGACTGAACCGAATCGGTCGCTGCAATGCAAAAAAAGGGGCCGGTTCCGAAGAACCGACCCTTGAAAGTCTTTAGGAGAGGATGCCTGAAAGGCCTACTCTATGTGCAGTGCAGCATAGATGTTCGCAAATGCGAAAAGAACAATCGCAGTTGCAGTCGATGCAACCTTGCAATCTGCATCAAACGCTTCATGATGCAGTGCAGCGAGATCGAACGATCCTGATGGAGTGGATATGCGGCGATTGCCGTCACTTTCGGGCATTGAAGCCTTCGTCGCGGTATCCCGCGCCGGATCGTTGAAGACTGCGGCCGACGAATTGGCGCTGTCGTCCCCTGCGCTCAGCCGGCGCATCCAGTCGCTCGAACGCTCGGTTGGCAAGCCGTTGTTCAACCGCGGGCACCAATCGATCACGCTGAACAAGAATGGCGAGCGGTTGCTGGCGCTGATCGCCCCGGCGCTGGACCAGATGACCGACGCGATCGACGCGATGGCGTCGGATCACGAGGTGTCACGCCTGCGCCTCGGCGTGCTGCCGCTGTTCGCCGCCCAGCAATTGATGCCGCGCATGGGCGAATTGCGTGCGGCGCATCCCGAACTGCACCTCGACCTCGACACCGCGCCTTATGCGTCGTCACGCCTGGGCGATGGGCTCGATGCGGCCATCGTATTGACGCGCGATCCCGATCCCGCCCTTCACGCGCGGCGCCTCGATCGTAACAAGGTGTTCGCGATTGCGGCGAAACATTACCGCTCCGGTCCGGGCGCCATCACCAAGCCCGACGATCTCAAAGACCTGACCGTCATTCTCCACCGCGACATGCCCGATACGTTCAGCGAATGGCGCAATGCGGTCGGGCGGCCCGACCTCGAACCGCGCGCGATCGACCATTATGATTCGGGGCAGTTGATGCTCGACGCCGCGGCGCAGGGACTGGGCGTGGCCTTCATGCACGCGAGCCATTTCAGCGAAGCGCATGACGAACGCCTCGCACCACTATTCGATGTCGAGGTCGAAAGCCCGTACAGCTATTGGTTCGTGTGCAAGCCCCGGGCGCTGGAGCAGCGCCCGGTTCGCGTGTTTCACGACTGGTTGACCGCCAAGATGGCGGCTTAGCGGCCTAGCTGGCGCGCGCCGTCAGGATCTTGCCCGGATTGCGCGGCGGTTCGCCCTTGGGCAGCTTGTCGACCGCATCCATGCCCGACGTCACTTCACCCCACACGGTGTATTGCCCGTCGAGGAAGTTGGCGTTGGCGAGGCAGATGAAGAACTGGCTGTTCGCGCTGTTGGGAGCGGAAGTGCGCGCCATCGAGCAGACGCCGCGCTTGTGCGGCTCCTTGTTGAACTCGGCCTTGAGGTCGGGCTTGTCCGAACCGCCGCCGCCGGTGCCGGTGGGGTCACCACCCTGCGCCATGAAGCCGTCGATCACGCGGTGGAACACCACGCCGTCGTAAAAGCCGGCATTGGCCAGTTCGGCGATGCGCTCGACATGCCCGGGGGCCAGATCGGGGCGCAGCTTGATCACGACTTCGCCAGTGTCGAGGGTAAGGTTCAGCGTATCGGCCATTCTATCAGTCTCCAAATTCGAGGGGCTCGTTAGGCGGCGAGCGCGAGGCTTGCCAGCCCATATTCTTGCGCGATCAGGTCGTAGCTGCGCACGCGCGCGGCGTGATCGGGCATGATGTTGACCAGCATCAGCTCGTCTGCGCCGTAGAGTCTGGCGACATCGTCGAGCTGTGTGCGCACTTCGGTCGGCGTGCCGAGCACGGTGCGGCGGCGGCGCGGCTGGCTGCCATGCGCGGCGATCCATGCCTTGGCCTTGGCGACGCTGGGCACGGGGATGAGTTCACCGCGGATCAGATGCGCGAACATCATTTGCGCGGGGAGCGCGAGTTCCTCGGCTTCCGCCAGCGATGGCGCGGCGATGGTCCAGGTGGCGACGATCACTTCCGGTTTGTCCAATCGCGCGGATGGCTTGAACTCACGGCGATATATGTCGGCGAGCATCGTCGCATCCGAATTGATGAAGTCGGCAATGACGTAAGGCAGCCCGGCGTCCGCCGCCCAGCGCGCCGAATCGGGCGAGGAGCCGAGCAGATAAACCTCCGGCACTTCATTGCCGCGCATCGTCGCCGCCAGCGGGGCGAAGAGATGGTCGGCGGGCAGGCCATTCTCGTAATAAGCGAGCAGTTCCGCCAGATTGTGCGGGAAATCCTGCGACGAAATGTGGTGCGAGCGGTCACGCTGAAGCGCCAGCGCCGTGCGCTGATCGCTGCCCGGCGCGCGACCGATGCCCAGGTCGATCCGCCCCGGCGCCATCGCGGCGAGCAGGGCAAAGGTTTCCGCGACTTTGTAGGGCGAGTAATGCGGGAGCATGATCCCGCCGGAGCCGACGCGGATGCGCTGCGTCGCCAGCGCCACCGGGCCGATCAGGGCTTCAGGGGCTGCGCCGGCGAGACCGGGCGAGGCGTGGTGCTCCGCCATCCAGAAGCGGTGATAGCCCGCCGTATCGGCAGCACGAGCGAGGTCGATGGTGTTGCGCAGCGCATCGCCGACCGAAGAGCCCTCGGCGATCGGTGACTGGTCGAGAACGGACAATCGATAGGTCATGGGGCACAGATAGGAACGCGGCGGAACGGAATCATCAGCCCGACATTGAATCGGGTTCGTAACGGTAAAGGGCAATCCGATGGCAGCACGACCTTATTGGCAAGGCCAGATCCGGCTCGCGCTCGTTTCGATCCCCGTCCAGGTGTTTTCCGCGACCAAATCGGGCGCGCGGGTGCAGTTCAAGCAGATCCACGAGCCCTCGGGTAAGCCGGTCAACTACACCAAGACGGTCAAGGGCATCGGCCCGGTCGACACCGACGACATCAAGCGCGGCTTCGAATATAAGAAAGGCAGTTTCGTGCTGCTCGAGGATGAGGAACTCGACGCGGTCAAGCTCGATACGAAACGCACGCTGACGCTGACCCAGTTCGTCGATTATGACGACATCGCCCCGATCTATTTCGAAAAGCCCTATTATGTCGTCCCCGCCGACGATCTGGCCGAGGAGGCGTTCATCGTGCTGCGCGAATCGCTGCGCAAGGCGAAGAAGGTCGGGCTGGGCCAGATCACCATTCGCGGGCGCGAATATGTCGTCAGCGTGAAGCCGTGCGGGCGCGGGATCATCATGGAGACGATCCGTTATTCGGACGAGGTCAACAAGGCCGACGGCTATTTCCGCGACATCCCCAACGACAAGCCCGATCCCGATTTGCTCGATCTGGCAGGGACGCTGATCGACAAGAAATCGGGCGCGTTCGATCCGGAGATGTTCACCGATCACTATGTCGCGGCGCTCAAGGACCTGGTCGCGCGCAAACTGAAGTCGAAGGGCGAGGTCGTCACGCCCGAGGATGAGGATGACAAGCCGTCGCGTGGTAGTAACGTGATCGACCTGATGGCAGCGCTCAAACGCAGCGTTGGCGGCGACGATGACGAGGTGCCCGCAAAGAAGGCGCCGGTTAAGAAGGCTCCGGCAAAGAAAACTGCGCCGAGGAAGCATGCCGCTTAATTCTGCTCGTCGCCCCGGCGGAGGCCGGGGCCGCTATCGTTGTAGCGCACCTGCCTCCAGCGGCCCCGGCCTACGCCGGGGCGACGAGGCGTAATTGGCTAAAACTAACCCCCTCGCCAAATATAATGCGAAGCGCGATTTCGCGCAGACGAAGGAGCCGGCGGGTAAGGTCGCCAAGGCCGAAGGCTTCAGCTTCATGGTGCAAAAGCACGACGCCACGCGGCTGCATTACGATTTCCGCCTTGAAATGGACGGGGTGCTCAAAAGCTGGGCGGTGACGCGCGGGCCTTCGCTCAACCCGGACGACAAGCGCCTGTCGGTCCGAACCGAGGATCACCCTCTGGGTTACGCCACCTTCGAGGGGACGATCCCCAAGGGGCAATATGGCGGCGGCACGGTGATGTTGTGGGATCGCGGCCTCTGGGTGCCGCATCCGGGCAAGGACCCGCGCAAGACGATCGAGGAAGGGCATCTCCACTTCACGCTCGAAGGCGAGCGGATGAAGGGTGAGTGGCTGATGATCCGGTTGAAGCCGCGCGGGCGGGAGAAGAATGAGAATTGGCTGCTGCGGAAGATTCAGGACGAGTTTGCGGGTGGCAGCGACGATCTGGTCGAACGGTATCTGACCAGTGTGAAGACCGGGCGCACGATGGAGGAGATTGCCGGCGGGAAGGCTGAGAAAGAGGATCGTCGCCCCGGTGGGGGCCGGGGCCGATCGCAACCAGCGCGCTCCTCCGCCAGCGGCCCCGGCCTCCGCCGGGGTGACGCCAAACTGCCAGCCTTTCAAAAGCCGCAACTCGCCACGCTCGTGGACGCCGTCCCGACCGGCAGCAGCTGGCTGCACGAGATGAAATATGACGGCTACCGGGCGCTGGTTGCGGTGGCGGGCGGGCGCGCCAAAGTGTTCACGCGCACCGGGTTGGATTGGAGCGCCAAGTTTCCGACCGTGGTTGCGGCTGCGGAGGAACTAAAGGTCGGTTCGGCGCTGATCGATGGCGAGATCGTCGCGCTCGATGAACAGGGGCGCCCGAATTTTTCGGGATTGCAGGCAGGCATCAAAGGCGGCGGCGCGGATTTGGTGATGTTCGCGTTCGACCTGTTGAGCCTCGACGGGCACGACCTGAAGAAGCGGGGCAATCTCGAACGCAAGGAGGCGTTGCGCGCGATCCTGCCCGAAGGCGGCGACCTGCGTTTTGCCGACCATGTCATCGGCAAGGGCGAGAAATTGTTCAAGGCGATGTGCGACGCAGGGGTCGAGGGGATCGTGTCCAAACTCGCCGATGCACCGTATTCGGGGAAGCGCAGCCCGGCGTGGCAGAAGGTCAAATGCACGCAGCGGCAGGAATTCGTGATCGTCGGCTGGACCGAAAGCGACACGCGGACGCGGGCGTTTTCGTCATTGCTGCTCGGGCTCAACGAGGGCGGGAAGCTGCGTTACGCGGGCAAGGTGGGCACGGGCTTCGATGCCGCGTTGCTCGCGGATATCGGCGCCAAGCTGAAGACGCTGGAGCGCAAGACCGCGCCGGTCGAAGTGCCCAAGGCGGCGGCGCGGCGGGCGCATTGGGTCGAGCCTAAACTGGTGGCCGAAGTCGGGTTCGCCGAATTCACGGTCGAGAACGTCGTGCGCCACGCCAGCTTTGCCGGGCTGCGCGAAGACAAGCCGGCGAAGGAGGTGGTGCCGGAGAAACCGGTCAAGGCGACCACCGCGCCGACATATCGCATCACCAATCCCGACCGCGTCATCGATACGGATTCGGGCATTACCAAGGGCGAGTTGGCCGCCTTTTACGAGACCGTCGCGCCGATCATGCTGCCGGTGCTGGGCCACCGCCCGGTCAGCCTGGTTCGCTGTCCGCAGGGGCGCGCCAAACACTGTTTCTTCCAGAAGCACGACGCCGGGTCGTTCGGCGAGCACGTCCACCATGTGCCGATCAAGGAGAAGGACGGATCGACCGAGGATTATCTGTGGCTCGACGATGCCGAGGGCATTCTCGATTGCGTGCAGATGGGGACGATCGAGTTTCACGGCTGGGGGGCGCGGATCGACGACCTCGAAGCGCCGGACCGGATGATCTTCGATCTCGATCCCGATGAGGGGCTGGATTTCGAGGCGGTGCGCAAGGCTGCATTCGACATTTCGGCCACCCTCTCCGACCTCGGCCTGGTAAGCTTTCCCATGCTGTCGGGCGGCAAGGGGGTGCATGTCGTCGTGCCGCTGACGCCCCAGGCGAAGTGGCCCGCCGTGAAGGACTTTACGCACCGCTTTGCCGTCGCGCTGGAGACGCAAGAGCCCGAGCGCTATGTCGCCAACATGGCCAAGGCCAAGCGCGTCGGGCGTATCTTCGTTGACTATCTCCGCAACCAGCGCGGGAGCACGGCGGTGCTGCCGTATGTCGCCCGAGCACGCGCGGGCGTGCCGGTGTCCGCGCCGATCAGTTGGGAGGAGTTGCGGACGATCGACAAGCCGTCGCATTTCTCGATCCGCGACGCGGATGAATTGCTGGCGCGGGCAAGCTCCCCCGACTTGCAAGGCTGGGGCGTCGCGGCGCAAATCCTGCCCGATTTTTAGTTTCGCTCTCGCAATGATTCATGCCGATTCATGCGACGTCGAAGCGCTTCACTTCCCCCCGCCCGCGATCCACGCGTCGATCTTCTTCTCCAGGATCGGCAGTGGCAGCGCACCGGTATCGAGGCATTGCGCGTGGAATTTGCGGATGTCGAAACGGCTGCCGAGGTCCGCGCGCGCCTTGGCCTTCAGGCGCAGAAACGTCAGCTGGCCGAGCTTGTAGCCGAGCGCCTGTCCCGGGATCGCGATGTAGCGTTCGACCTCCGCCGTCGCGTCGGTCAGCGACATCGATGAATTGTCGCGCATATATTTGATCGCCTGATCGCGCGTCCAACCCTTGGCGTGGATGCCGGTATCCACGACCAGCCGCATCGCGCGGAGCATCTCGTCGTTCAGCCCGCCGAAGCGCTGATATGGATCGGTTTCCATGTGCAGATCGGGCCACAGGGTTTCCGAATAAAGCGCCCAGCCTTCGACAAAAGCGGTGTTGCCGCCGAAACGCATGAAATTGGGCAGCTCGGCATTCTCCTGCGCCAGGCTGATCTGGAAGTGATGCCCGGGGATCGCTTCGTGGAGGTAGAGAGTCTCGAACCCCCAGGTGAACCGCGCCGGCAGGTCATAGGCGTTGTAGTAGAACGTGCCCGGACGCGCGCCGTCGGGCGTGCCCTGTTCATAGCTGCCCGCAGCATCGGTTTTTTCGCGGTACGGCGGCACCGGGCGGATCGCGAGCGGCGATTTGGGAATGGTCGAAAACAGCGCCGGGATGCCGACATCGACGCGCTTGCCGATCGCGACGAAGCGGTCGCGCATGTCGTCACGACTGCCGGGCGTGAAGCGAGGGTCGCTGTTCAGGAACGCGAAGAACTGATGCAGGTCGCCCTTGAAGCCGGTCTTGACGCGGATCGCGTCCATCCCGGCGGTGATCCGCGCGACTTCGCTGAGCCCCAGATTGTGGACGTAATCGGCGGTCAGCGGCAGCGTCGTATTGGCTTCGATCATGTACGCGTAGAGCTTGTCGCCGCCGGGCATGCCCGACAGGCCGACACTGTCGCGCGCCACCGGCAGATAGTCGCCGCGCAGGAAATCGCGCAGACGGGTGTAGGCGGGGAAGATGCCGCCGGCGACGACCGCTTTGGTCTCCGCCGTCACGCGCGCCTGATCGGCGGCGGAAATGCCCGCCGGGAATTTCTTGAGCGGGCCCATGAACACCGAATTGTCGGGGCCGTCCTTCAGGATCAGGTCGAGCTGATCGACCATGTTGCGGACGACCAGCTTGGGCTGGACCACGCCGGTCTTCATGCCCTTGCGGAATTGCGCGATGGCGGTGTCGATTTGCGCCGCGACCTGTTTGTGGCGCGCGATGTTGCTGTCGTAATCGGCGAGGGTGTTGAACGGCGCGGCGCCCTGTCCCGATGCGAAGTCGGCATAACCGCTGTAAAAGCTGTAGAAGTGGTTCATCGGCCGCACGGTGGTCAATGCGCGCATCGCGGGCGTGCTGCCGCGCGCATCGATCTCGCGCTGCTGGATAAACACGTCGAGCGCGAGATTGTCGGTCGCGTCGAGGCCACGTCGATTATAGGCCCTGGCCTGAGCCAGTTCCTTCAACGCCTGCCGATAATCGCGCTCGCCCGCGGCGTCGGAGAAATTGTCGCCAAGCTGGTTGGCGTAGCGCAAATCGCCGCGATAAATCGCCGATTGCGGATGATCCTTGAGGTTTTGCTCGTCGCTCGCGTGGAAGAAGGCAAACAACCGGTCATGCGCCGACCGAGGCGCAGTTGTAACGGGGGCGGCAATCGCCAGTCCCGAGACGGACACGGCGAGCAGGGCGAGGGGTGCAAGGGCGCTGATTTTCATGGCGCAGGACGCACCATAGAAAATCCTATTTTGGAAGCGGATTCTTCGCACAGCATGGGTAATCGCGCAGCGGCGGTCAGGCCCGCAGCTCGGGCAATCTGGCAAGCGCACGACCGGCACGCCAGCGTTTGACCGCCGCCGATCGGGCCAATTGCTCCTGTAATTGCTGTGCGGTGATGGGTTTGCCGAACCTGATCCCGAAACTGTCCCCGCGACGCCAGATGACGGTGCTGTCGACGGCGATCGTCCCGCATTGAAATGCGATCTTGGCGAACCGTGCCAGGGGTGCCGAGGTGTCGATCATCGCCCCCTCGCTGGAAAGGTTGCGGAGAAGCGCATTGTAGCGCGCCCCGTCATATCCGACGAGAATAGGTAAGGCGATGGTCGTTCGCACGGCAGCGCGCTTGTCAAAGCCGTTCAGGCCGAGCCGATCGCCCGGCAGCATTTTCGCGTGCATGTGATTTCTCCGCATTTGAGCGCACGGCGTCAAATCACCAACCGCGCTCACGACCGGACCATTGGAGCAAAATCCATCACCTTGCGGCCTAGGCTCCACAGTTCCCTGGCGACCCCCGGCTTGCCGCAACTGACTTTGAGAATCGCTGCAACGTCGCCCATGGCGGTGAATTGATCGAAGTCGATGATATGTTTGCCGCTGATCGACAGCGAATAAAGTCGATAATATGACAATGCATCACCCCAAATGGACATAATCTATACAAGTAAAAACGACTGTCATGACTTTAAGTTTCACCAATGCTCATTTAATATTTGAAAAACCGTTAACTAATATTAACCAATAGACTGTGAGATCTAAAACTGTTGATTATGGATTTGATCTATATATTTTCGGTTTTAATACTTGCCGTGCCTGTTCTTCACTGAAGCCGGGCGAGCCGTGGCAGATTTCCGCCTTTGGATGAACCGCGATAGGGAGGCGGGGTGACCGAGACCGAGTTCATCGCGCTTTTACGCCCGTTCGCGGGCGCCGGCGCGCGCGATTTGCGCGACGACGCGGCGGTGCTGAGCCTGTCGCAGGATGGCGATCTGGTGCTGACGCACGACGTGATCGTCGAGGGGGTGCATTTTCGTGAGGGTGACGCGGCGGAGGATGTCGCGTGGAAACTGGTCGCGGTGAATTTGTCCGATCTGGCCGCCAAGGGCGCGACGCCGGTCGGTGTGCTGGTCGGCTATCCGTTGGGTGACGATGCGTGGGACCGCGCGTTCGCGGCGGGGCTGGGTGTGGCATTGGCGGCGTTCGATTGCACGTTGCTCGGCGGGGATACGGTGAAGGTGGCGGGGCCGCGGAGCTTGTCGCTGACCGCGATCGGGCGCGCGGGTTCGGTCGTGCCGTCGCGGTCGGGTGCAAAGCCGGGTGATGGCCTGTGGGTCACGGGCGTGATCGGGTTGGCGGGATTGGGCCTCGATATACTTCGTCGCCCCGGCGAAGAGTGTGGGGTTGGATCGTCCCCCGGACGATCCTTGAACATGCGGGACATGTTCAACCCCTCACTGGGCCGCTCGCAGCCGGAGAGCGCACTCGTCGCCAGCGGTCCCGGCCTGCGCCGGGACGACGCCATTGCAGCCTATCTCAGCCCCCAACCACGGCTCGTTGAAGGGCGCGCGCTGGCGCCGCTGGTTACCGCGATGATGGACGTGTCCGACGGGTTGCTGATCGACGCCGCACGCATTGCCGAGGCGTCGGGCGTGGCGATCGAAATTGCGCTCGATGCCGTCCCGGCGGCGGGCGAGATCATGGCGGCGGTGACCGCCGGCGACGATTACGAATTGCTGTTCACTCTTCCCGCAAATGCCCCCTGCCCGGTCGCGGCGACGCGGATCGGCGTGGTGCGCGCGGGTGCGGGGTTGAGCCTGACGCTGGACGGGTCGGCGGTGCCGCTCCCCGAACGGCTCGGCTACCTCCATGACTAATCTTGCCTTCGCGGCCCCGCGCCGCCATAGGCCCGCGCAAACAATCACTCGCGGCGATTGACCGCGCGCTAGGGGCTGAACTCACATGAATCTCGTGATCTTCGCGATCGTCTGCGGCTTTATCGCCATTCTCTATGGCATCTTCACGTCGCGCCAGGTGCTCGCCGCACCCGCGGGCAACGCGTTGATGCAGGACATCGCCGCCGCTATTCAGGAAGGCGCGCAAGCGTATCTCGGTCGCCAATACCGCGCGATCGGTATCGTCGGCGTGGTTGTCGCGATCCTCGTCGGCTACTTCCTCGGCATCACCTCGGCGACCGGCTTCGTCCTGGGCGCGGTGCTGTCGGGCGCGACTGGGTTCATCGGCATGAACATCTCGGTCCGCGCCAATGTGCGCACCGCCGAGGCGGCGTCGAAGGGCTTGCAGGAAGGCCTGACCATGGCGTTCCGCGCGGGTGCGATCACCGGCATGCTGGTGGCGGGCCTCGCGCTCCTCGCGATTTCGGTCTTCTTTTATTACCTCGTCTTCGTCGCACATCACAGCGTCGGCGGCGCGGATCGCACGGTCGTCGATGGCCTCGTGGCACTCGCCTTCGGTGCGTCGCTGATCTCGATCTTCGCGCGTCTCGGCGGCGGGATCTTCACCAAGGCGGCCGACGTCGGCGCCGATCTGGTCGGCAAGGTCGAGGCCGGAATTCCCGAGGACGACCCTCGCAACCCCGCCGTCATCGCCGATAACGTCGGCGACAATGTCGGCGATTGCGCTGGCATGGCCGCCGATCTGTTCGAAACCTATGTCGTGACCATCGGCGCGACGATGGTGCTGATCGCCTTGCTCGTGAAGAATGCCGGCGACCAGTTGCTGGCGCTGATGAGCCTGCCGCTGCTGATCGGCGGCGTGTGCGTCATCACCTCGATCATCGGCACATACTTTGTCCGCCTCAGCAAGTCGGGCTCGATCATGGGCGCGATGTACAAGGGCTTCCTCGTCACCGCCGTTCTGTCGGCGGTCGTGATCTGGTTCGCCACGAGCTACGCGCTGGGCGGCATGGAGAACGTCATTGGGGCGAACCTCGACGGCACCGGCGGGTTCACCGGGCGCATCCTGTTTTATTGCATGTTTCTGGGCCTGGTCATCACCGGGCTGCTGATCTGGATCACCGAATATTATACCGGCACCAATTATCGTCCGGTGCGCTCGATCGCCAAGGCTTCGGAAACCGGCCACGGCACCAACGTCATTCAGGGGCTGGCGATCAGCCTCGAATCGACCGCGTTGCCGACGCTGGTGATCTGCGCGGGCATCATCATCGCGTACCAGCTGGCGGGCGTGATCGGCATCGCCTTTGCCGCGACCGCGATGCTGGCGCTGGCGGGCATGGTCGTGGCGCTCGACGCCTACGGCCCGGTGACCGACAATGCCGGCGGCATCGCCGAAATGGCCGGACTGGACGACAGCGTGCGTGAAAAGACCGATGCGCTCGACGCGGTCGGCAACACCACCAAGGCCGTGACCAAGGGCTATGCCATCGGTTCGGCGGGCCTTGCCGCGCTGGTGCTGTTCGCGGCGTACACCAACGATCTGAAGGAGTTCTTCCCTGACCTGAACGTCAATTTCGGGCTGGAAAATCCCTACGTCATCGTCGGGCTGCTGCTCGGCGCGCTGTTGCCGTACCTGTTCGGCGCGATGGGCATGACTGCGGTCGGCCGCGCTGCCGGTGACGTGGTCAAGGACGTCCGCGCGCAGTTCGCCGAAAACCCCGGCATCATGGACCGCACCTCGCGCCCCAATTATGCGCGCACGGTCGATCTGGTGACCAAGGCGGCGATCAAGGAAATGATCCTGCCGTCGCTGCTGCCGGTGCTCGCGCCGGTGGTGGTGTATTTCGTGATCACGGCCGTTGCCGGTCAGGCCGAAGGCTTTGCCGCGCTCGGCGCGCTCCTCCTCGGCGTGATCGTCGGCGGGCTGTTCGTCGCCATCTCGATGACTTCGGGCGGCGGCGCGTGGGATAACGCCAAGAAGTATATCGAAGACGGCAATCACGGCGGCAAGGGTTCGGAAGCGCACAAGGCGGCCGTGACCGGCGACACCGTGGGCGACCCGTACAAGGATACGGCGGGACCGGCGGTGAACCCGATGATCAAGATCACCAACATCGTCGCGCTGCTGTTGCTCGCGGCGCTGGCGGCGCATCACGTCGCTGGTTGATCTGGGTGCGGAAGGCTCGCTTCGGCGAGCCTTCCGTTTCAACTTGGGATTCTGAATGACTCGCTGACGTGGCCAACGCATGATATGGTATGCGCTACAGGGGAGAAGTCATGAAGAAGCTTTTGATCGCCGCCGTCGTTGCGCTGTCGCCGATGGCCGCCAATGCCGCGCAGATCGTGCTCGCTCCGGCCAACGTCTATGCGACGACCGGGGATTATAACGGCACGTTCTCGGCCGATAACATTTTCGACCAGCAGACGGGCGCGATCGACGAGAATGCGCAGGACGGCAGCTATTGGCTCAATCCCGACAATGGCAATGTCAACGCGGCGATTTCGATCGATCTGGGCAGCAAGTACCGGCTGAGCTCGTTCGACCTCTTCAACACGCACAATGCGCAGTATAACGACCGCGGGACAGGCAATTTCTCGATCGTCGCCAGCAACAGCGCGTCGTTCACCACCTTTACGACGATTGCGTCGGGTACGCTCAATCCGGAGCAGCAGGGCACGCCGCTTTCGGCCCAGACCTTCACGTCGCTCAACACCGGCGCGTATCGTTATCTGCAGTTCCGCCCGACCAGCGTCGCGACAGCACCCGATGGCGTTCACCAGAGCCCGTGCTGCGGCACCAATCCGGCAGAGCATGTGTTCGGCCTGAACGAGTTGCGCGTGTCAGGCGTCGGCGCAGTGCCGGAGCCCGCCAATTGGGCGCTGATGATCGGTGGCTTCGGCCTGATCGGTGCGGCATCGCGCCGTCGCCGTCTTGCGGTCGCGTAAGCCACTCACCACTTAACTGGTCACGAGCGCGCGTCTCCGCTAAGGGGGCGCGCGTTTTGTTTGACATGTGACTTTTCGTCCAAGGATTTGAATGGCTAAAGAAGAACTCCTCGAGATGCGCGGGATGGTGATGGAACTCCTTCCCAACGCGATGTTCCGCATCAAGCTCGAGAACGATCATGAAGTGCTCGGCCACACCGCCGGCAAGATGCGCAAGAACCGCATCCGCGTGCTGACCGGCGACGAGGTGCTGGTCGAAATGACGCCTTACGACCTGACCAAGGGGCGGATCATCTATCGCTTCATGCCGGGCCGCACGGGTCCCGGGCCGGGCGGCGGACGCTAACCCTCACGCCCCGGTCGCCGCGACAAGGCGACGTCGAGATGCCCGCCCGCATCGATCAGCATCGTTTCCCCGGTAATCGCGCGCGACCCCGGGTCGAGCAGCATGACGATGGGCGCGGCGACGTCTTCGGGCGTGGTCGTCAATTGCATCGGCACGGCCGCGGCAATGCGTTCGCCGAGCGCGGCAAAGCCGTCCGGGCCGAGCATCTTTTCATACCAGCCGCTGGCGACATAGCCCGGCACAACGGCGTTGATGCGGATTGTCGGCGCCAGGACGCGCGCCAGACTTTTGGTCATCGACAGCAGAGCACCTTTGGACGCGGCATAAGCGACCGATGATCCCATACCGAACACCCCCGCCACCGATGCGACATTGACGACGGCGGCAAAAGGCGAAGCGCGCAGCGCGGCCTCGCAAGCGCGCACCATCTGAAACGGCGCGATCGTGTTGAGGCGATAAATATCGATGAAATCGTCGGCATTCAGCCCGTCGAGCTGTTCGTGCGCGACGTGTTTGGTGCGCCCGGCATTGTTGACGAGGAAGTCGAGCCGTCCGAATTTGTCGAGCGCGGCGGCGGCGAGGGCGCGACATTGCGCGTCGTCGGCGATGTCGGCCTGGACCGCGAAACCGTTATGTTCGGCGGCAACCGCTTCGGCCTCGTCGCGGCTGTGCGCGTAATTGACGATCGAGCGGACGCCACGGCTGGCGAGCAGTGCAACGGTCGCAGCACCGATGCCCGTGCCGCCACCGGTGACGATGGCGACGGCGCCGTTCATTTTATCGGTCATACTGCTCTCCTGTTTTGGGAGAGCCGATAACAGCATCCGTCACCCCGGCGAAGAGTGGTGGGTCGAACCGTCTCCCGACGGTTCGTGGACGTGCGGCGCATGTCCAACCCAACACTGGGCCGCCAGCGATAAGGAACGACCGCCAGTTGCGGCCCCGGCCTGCGCCGGGGCGACGTTACGTAATTACCGCCCGACGCGCTGAACTGCGCCGCGGTGGGTGCCGACGCCCTTGGGACGCTGCGGGCGGAAGCGACGCTGTTCGCCGTCCGACGCGCCGCCACGCGGGGCAGCCTGGCGACGCCCGCCATGGCCCATGTCACGGCGCGTATCGTCACGCGTGACCGCGACTTTGGGCAGCTTGGCGGCTTCTTCGTCGAACCCTTCGGGCAGCGGCACCGGCTGAAGCTTCACGCCGGTCAGCTTTTCGATGTCGCGCAGCCAGCCCTTTTCCTCACCCGCGACGAAGCTGACGGCGATGCCGGTCGCGCCGGCGCGTGCGGTCCGGCCGATGCGGTGAACATATTGTTCGGCGACATTGGGCAGGTCGAAATTGAACACATGGCTGACACCCGACACGTCGATCCCGCGCGCGGCGATATCGGTCGCGACCAGGATCGGCATGTCGCCACGACGGAACGCCGCCAGCGCCGCTTCGCGGGCATTCTGGCTCTTGTTGCCGTGGATCGCGCCGGAACGGAGGCCGGCGGCATTGAGGTGCTTCACGACCTTGTCCGCGCCATGCTTGGTGCGGGTGAAGACCAAAGCGCGCTCGATCGGCTCCTTTTTCAGCACGATCGACAGCAAGGCCTGCTTTTCCTTGCCCGACACGAAGGTGACATACTGATCGACGCGCTCGGCGGTCGAGGAGACCGGGGTCACCGAAACCTTGACCGCATCGGTCAGGAACCGGTCGCCCAGTTCGGCAATCGTCTTTGGCATCGTCGCCGAGAAGAACAGCGTCTGGCGCTGCTTGGGCAGCAAGCGGTCGATCGCCTTCAGCGCATGAATGAAGCCAAGGTCGAGCATCTGGTCGGCTTCGTCGAGGACGAAGATTTCGACATCGCGCAGGCTCAGCGCACGCTGTTCGATCAGGTCGATCAGGCGGCCCGGCGTGGCGACGACGATGTCGAGACCGTGCGCACACATCTTGATCTGGCGATTGATCGGCGCACCACCGAAGACGACGCCGGTGCGGATGTTGAGCCCGCGGCCATAATCCTCGAACGATTTCGCGATCTGCGATGCGAGTTCACGCGTCGGCGACAGCACCAGCATGCGGCAGGTGCCGGGTTTGCGGGGCCGGGCGCTGGCGACAAGGCGCATCAGGCTGGGCAGCGCGAACGCGGCGGTCTTGCCGGTGCCGGTCTGGGCGATACCGCACAGGTCGCGGCCTTCGAGCAAGGGCGGAATAGCCTGCGCCTGAATCGGCGTCGGCGTGTCGTAATTCTTGGCCGCAAGCGCGGCGAGGATCGGAGCCGAAAGCCCCAAATCTTTAAAACTGGTCATGAAAATATACTCGTCAAATGCGAGCGGCGCGCACGGCAATAGCCCTGCACGAAGCAAGCGGGTTTCAGACAACCCGCGTGAAAGGGAAGCCACATGGCTAAAGCGTCTCTGGATCGTGCCCGGCCCGATAAAGGGCTATTCACGCTGGCCGATCCGCATCGCAATTGATGCTGCGCTGCAACGCGTATGCGGCAAGATCCGCCAAATTGCAAGTCGTGACGGTTGACCCATGCCAGGTGCGCGCCCACATCCACCGTCATGCTGATCGAAACCGAAACGACGCCGAACCCGGCGACGCTCAAATTCATGCCCGGACGGCAGGTGATGCCGTCGGGAACCCGCGACTTTGCGACGCCGGAAGAAGCGGAGGCGTCGCCATTGGCCGAGGCGCTGTTCGATCTGGGCGATGTAACCGGCGTGTTCTTCGGCTACGACTTTATCTCGGTCACCGCCGCGCCGGGCGTGGATTGGCCACATTTGAAGCCCGACGTGCTCGAAATCCTGCTCGATCATTTCTCCGCCGCGATGCCGCTGTTCCGCCCGGCCAGCGCGGCGTCGATCGCTATCGGCCCCGAAGTTTCGACCGACGATCCGGCGGATGCCGACATCATCGAACAGATCAAGGATCTGATCGAAACGCGCGTCCGCCCCGCCGTGGCCAGTGACGGCGGCGACATCGTCTATCGCGGCTTCGACAAGGGGAAGGTGTTCCTGCAGATGCAGGGCGCGTGCGCGGGTTGCCCGTCATCGTCGGCAACGCTCAAACAGGGCATCGAATCGCTGCTCAAACATTATGTACCCGAAGTAACCGAGGTGCGCGCCGTATGACCGAACCCCTGAACGACGTCGCGCTGGACCGGCTGTTCCGCGAAGGGCGCAGCTATAACGGTTATAGCGATGCCCCCGTGTCGCATGCGCAGATGGATGCGATCTGGGAATTGATGAAGATGGGGCCGACATCGGCCAACATGCTTCCCGCGCGGTTGGTGTGGTGCGAGAGCGACGCGGCCAAGGCGCGACTGGCGAAACATGCCAGCGGCACCAACGGCCCGAAAATCCTGCAGGCGCCGGTGACGGTGATCATCGGCATGGACATGGAGTTTTACGAACAGCTGCCCGAGCTGTTTCCGCCGGCGGATGCGAAAAGCTGGTTCGTCGGCAAGCCTGAGTTGATCGAGGTGTCGGCGATCCGCAATTCGTCGATGCAGGGCGCGTATTTCATCTTGGCGGCGCGCGCGTTGGGCCTCGATACCGGGCCGATGTCGGGTTTCGACAATGCCGGGGTCGATGCGGAGTTCTTTGCCGGGACGCCGGTGCGCGCGAACTTCATCTCGACACTGGGCGTCGGCGATCCGTCGACGATCTTCGGTCGCCTGCCGCGCCCCGGCTTCGACCGCTTCAACACTATCGTCTGATCGGCGCTTGCGGCGGTTGGTGATCGAGACCGCGGGTCCCGCCGCCTCGGTTGCCCTGTTCGACGGCGACAGGCTGGTCGCGTTCCGCCACGAGGAAACGGCGCGCGGCACCGCTGAGCGGCTGATCGGCATCATCGATGCGCTGACACCACGCGAGGTGGGCGAAATCCTGGTCGATGTCGGTCCGGGCAGCTTCACCGGCCTGCGGGTCGGCATCGCCGCTGCTTTGGGCCTGGCGATCGGTTGGGGCATCAAGGTGCAGGGCTATGGCGCGACCGCGTTGGTGGCCGCCCGCGCCTTGGCGCAAGGCGTCGAGGCGCCGCGGTTGCTCGCGGTCAATGAGGGCGGGCACGGCCAGTATTTCGTCCAGCCGTTCGTCACCGATCCACTGCGCGCCGAGGGTATCGCGGCATCGGTTCTGCCTGAAGACCTTGCGATCGAGGGATTCCATATTATTGGCAACGCCGCGCAAAAGTTTGGCGGGATCGCTACGGCGCTCGACGCACGATATGCGCTACACTTGCCCGCCGAACTCCGCAATTTGCCGCCGGTGCCGATTTACGGTCGCGCGCCCGATGCCAAACCTGCGCTCAGCCGCGCCGACGTGCTGCGCGCGTGACCCCGCTCGTGATCCGCGAAGCCAAATCGGATGAAATCGGCGATGTCGTCGACCTGATGAAGCGCGCGTTCGACCCGCGTTTCGGCGAGGCCTGGACGCTGTCGCAATTGGCGGGTGTGCTGGCGATGCCTGGCGCACGGCTGACGGTCGCGAAGCGGCGGCAACGCCTGCTCGGCTTTGCCTTGGTTCGCACTGTCCTCGACGAAAGCGAATTGATGCTGATCGCGGTCGAACCGACGGCGCGGCGCGTTGGCACCGCCGCTGCATTGCTCACCGATATTGAAGAATTTGCGCGCATCGCCGGCGTCAAGAAAATACATCTCGAGGTCCGCGCTGGCAACGAAGCCATTGAATTATATAGCGCGCGCGGATTCATGAAAGCCGGAGATCGGCCGCAATACTATCGCGGACCCGTGGGCGAAGTGTTCGACGCCGAAACCTATGTCTTGGTGCTTTCGTCCCAAGAATAGCGTGACCTTTGCGCCAATACGGATATATATGCGCCCTGCCGCGTTGCCCCCCGACATATCAAATCACAAGGATCACCGATGACCGACGCCAATGAAATCAACGAAACGCTGATCACGCTGACCGCCGACATTGTCGCGGCGCACGTCAGCAACAACAGCGTGTCGGTCAACGACCTCGCGACGCTGATCAGCAATGTGCACGGCGCGCTCGCGGGCCTGTCGGGCGTCAGCCACACCGATGCCGCAGCCGCTCCCGCCGAAAAGCGCCAGCCCGCCGTTTCGGTACGTTCGTCGATCAAGGATGATCACATCGTCTGCCTGTACGACGGCAAGAAGATGAAGATGCTCAAGCGTCACCTGATGACCGATCATGGCGTCACGCCCGCACAGTATCGCGAAGAATTCGGCCTGCAGGCGACTTATCCGATGGTCGCCCCGGCTTATGCCGAACAGCGCCGCACGCTCGCCAAAGCGATCGGTCTGGGCACGAAGCGCAAGCGCAGCAAGTAAGCGCCTTTCCGGGGACGCCTGACTAGGTTAGGCGTCCCTCATGCATCGTCCGATCGACATCGAAGCCCTGTGCGCGGCCAAGGGGTTGCGCATTACCGATCAGCGCCGCGTTATCGCACGAGTGCTCGGCGAATCCGACGATCATCCCGATGTCGAGGCGCTGCACGAGCGCGCATCGGCGATCGACCCGGGCATTTCGATCGCCACGGTCTATCGCACGGTGCGTTTGTTCGAAGAGGCGGGCATACTCGAGCGCCATGAATTCGGAGACGGACGCTCGCGCTATGAAGCCGCCGCCGAGGCGCATCACGACCATCTGATCGACGTCGAAACGGGCAAGATCATCGAATTTGTTGATCCGGAGCTCGAGGCGTTGCAAAAGATGATCGCCGAGAAACTCGGCTTCCGCCTCGTCGATCACCGCATGGAGCTGTATGGCGTCGCCCTCGACCGCAAGGGTTGAGGCGCGCGGCCATGGGCTGATCGGGAGCCTCCGCATCGGCGCGCGCGTCGCCGCCTTGTTGATCGCTTTATTGGTGATGCTGCCGCTGCATTTTATGTGCCGGGTGTTGCACGTGCCGGTATGGATGCCGCGCCATTTCCTGGGCATCGTCGCGTGGATCGCGGGTGCGCGGGTTCAAAAGATCGGCAAGCCGCTGCGGCGCGACGTGGTGTTCATTTCGAACCATGTCAGCTGGATCGATATTCCGGCGATTGCCGGCGCGACCGGTAGCGCATTCGTCTCCAAATCGGAGCTACGTGACGCGCCGGTGGTCGGCTGGCTGTCGACGCTCAACCATACCCTGTTCGTCGAGCGCGATGACCGCATGGGTGTGGCCGAACAGATAGCGCGGCTGCGCGATGCGTTGGCGGAACTTTGGTCGGTGACGATTTTCCCCGAAGGCACGACGACCGACGGCTTCGACCTGTTGCCGTTCAAGGGGGCGTTGCTGGCGGTGCTCGATCCGCCGCCGCCGGGTGTCATGGTCCAGCCGGTGTTCCTCGATTACTGCGCCGCGCCCGATGTGGCGTGGGTCAGGGAAGAACTGGGCCTCGGCAACGCGCTGCGCATTTTTGCGCGAGCCGGCAGTTTCCCGCTGACGATCCGTTTCCTCGAACCGTTCGATCCGGCGACGCTCGGCGGGCGCAAAGCCGTCGCCGCCGAAGCGCGGGCGCGGATCAGCGCGGCAATGGCCTGACTATTTGATCATCACCGCTTCGGGACTGGTCCAGGTCCAAGCGGCAATCTTCCACGCCGCGCCCAGCTTGATCAACGCGAAGGTCATCGACCCGGTTTCGCGCATCGTCATGCCCTTTTGTTGAAACGTGTAGGTCGACGGGAAAATCACATAGGCGTGATCGCCGGTCACGGTTTCGCGGGTGACCGTGCCGATCGCGACGACACCGTTCGTCTTCCCTTCCGCTGCTTCGGACTTGCCCAATGCCGCGATCCAGTCGTCGAACGCCGTTGGCCCGCTCCACACATAAGGCGCAATCGGCTCGTCGAGGATCATCGGCGCGGCGACATGCGTGGTCTTGGCCAGCGGCACATCGCCCTTGTTGAACGCTGCGACCATCGTGCGGATCGGGGCTTCGACCGCCGCATCGGCATAAGCGGCCACGGGTGTCATCAGCGCGACGACTGCAGTCAGTGCGTGAAATCGGTTCATGTCGGTCTCCCCCAAGAGTCGCGGCGAAGGCTAACGCGCGCTCGCCCGCTTGGGAAGAAGTGACGTCTGAGCTATGGGCGCGCCATTATGTCCGCGCCCAAAACCTATCACGTCAAATCCTTCGGTTGCCAGATGAACGTCTATGACGGCGAGCGCATGGGCGAGTTGCTCGCTGCCGACGGCATGACGGCGGTGGGACAGGACGATGCGGATTTGGTCGTGCTCAACACCTGCCACATCCGCGACCGCGCGACGCACCGCGTTTATTCGGAAATTGGTGCGCTGAGGCGCGAGGACGGCAGCAAACCGATGGTCGCGCTGGCTGGTTGCGTCGCGCAGGCCGAAGGCGAGGCGGCGCGCAGCCGCACCAAGGATATCGATATTGTGGTGGGGCCTCAGGCGTATCACCGGTTGGGCGAGCTCGTGACGCAAGCGGCTGCGGGCCGGCGCGCGATCGACACCTCCATGCCCGCCGCGAGCAAATTCGATGCCCTTCCCGCCCGTCGCAAATCGGGGCCGAGCGCGTTCCTGTCGGTGCAGGAAGGCTGCGACAAATTCTGCACCTATTGCGTCGTGCCCTACACGCGCGGTGCCGAGATCAGCCGCCCGTTCGAAGCGGTGATGGACGAGGCGCGCGCGCTGATCGACAGCGGCGCGGTCGAGCTCACTTTGCTCGGCCAGAATGTGAACGCCTGGGGTGATGAGGCGCAGGGGCTGCACCACCTCATCGCCGCGCTCGACAAGCTGCCGGGCCTCGCGCGCATTCGTTATACCACCAGTCATCCCAACGACATGGCGGAGGGGCTGATCGCCGCGCACCGCGATGTCGAAAAACTGATGCCCTATCTGCACCTTCCCGTGCAGTCGGGCAGCGACCGCATTTTAAAGGCGATGAACCGCAGTCATTCGCGCGACAGCTATCTCCGCCTGATCGACCGCGTCCGCGCCGCGCGGCCCGATATCGCGCTGTCGGGCGATTTCATCACCGGCTTCCCGGGCGAAACCGAAGATGATTTCGCGCAGTCGCTGACCATCGTCGACGAAGCCTGTTATTCCGCCGCATTCAGCTTTGCCTATTCGTCACGCCCCGGCACGCCGGCCGCAACGATGCCCGATCATGTCGATCCAGCAACGGGTCTCGAACGACTGCACCGCCTACAAGCCGCGATTGCCGCGCGTCAGCATGCCTTCAACCGCGCCAGCGTCGGCAAGACCTGCCAGATTCTCATCGAACGGCGCGGCAAATTGCCCGGGCAGTGGCTTGGCAAGTCGCCGTGGCTGCAATCGGTGCACGTCATCGGCGATCACGCCATCGGCGATCTGATCGACGTGACCCTGGTCGCCGCCGGGCCGAACAGCCTGACCGGCGAACGGATCCTCGCGAAAGCCGCTTGACGCACGCAGCGGCGATGCCAAGCTGTGCGTTGATGGAATTATCCAAGGCATGAGCCGCAAGCCCGTTCCCGCCCAGGCGGGGGACCGCAGCCGCATCGAAGTCGTGTTCGACCGGCCGCAATTGCTGGGAACCCTGTTCGGGCAATACGACCAGAATCTCGTCGCCATCGAAAACCGGCTCGGTGTGTACATCGCCGCGCGCGGCAACAAATTGCAGATCGAAGGCGAGGCCACGGCGGCGGCGCGCGCCCGCGACGTGCTGACCAGCCTCTACAACCGTATCGTGCAGGGGCATGAGATCGATGCCGGCGCGGTCGATGCGACCATCGCCATGTCCGCCGAACCGGTGCTCGACGGCATCATCCGCCACGAAAGCGACTTGGCCGGCGGCATCATGATCCGCACGCGCAAGAAGACCATTCTGCCACGATCGCAGACGCAGACGCGCTATATGGAAGCGCTGACCAGCCACGATATCATCTTTGCGTTGGGGCCGGCGGGGACGGGCAAGACCTATCTCGCGGTAGCTCAGGCGGTGGCGCAGCTGATCACCGGCAGCGTCCAGCGGCTGATTCTGTCGCGCCCGGCGGTCGAAGCGGGCGAAAAGATCGGCTTCCTGCCCGGCGACATGAAGGAGAAGGTCGATCCGTACCTTCGTCCGCTGTACGATGCGCTGTACGATTGCCTGCCCGCCGAACAGGTCGAGCGTCGCATCGCTTCGGGCGAAATCGAGATCGCGCCGATCGCGTTCATGCGCGGGCGGACGCTGGCGGACAGCTTCATCATCCTCGACGAGGCGCAGAACACCACGCCGATGCAGATGAAGATGTTTCTGACGCGCTTCGGCCAGAACAGCCGGATGGTGGTGTGCGGCGATCCCAACCAGACCGATTTGCCCAGAGGCCAGGAATCGGGCCTGAACGACGGCGTCGCCAAGCTTGAAGGCGTCGAGGGCATCGGCATGGTCCGCTTCGGCATCGGCGATGTCGTGCGCCACCCCGTCGTCGGGCGGATCGTGGAAGCCTATGAAGGGCCGACCCGGGGTGCTTGATGTTGCCGTGGCGCTCGAGGCGCCCTGGCCAAAAGGCGATTGGGAGGAACTGGCGGAGAAAGCGGTGCGCGCGGGCCTCGAACGCACGCCACACGCCGAACTCGCTGATCTCGCCGCGGTGGTGGAAGTGTCGGTGCGGCTGACCTCGGATGCCGAAGTCCAGACGCTCAACCGCCAATACCGGCAGAAAGACCAGCCGACCAATGTGCTGAGTTTTCCGATGGTTCAGCCCGATGTGCTGCCGTCGCTCGCCAATTCGGACGATGGCGAAATCCTGCTCGGCGACATCGCACTGGCGCACGAAACTTGCGCGCGCGAGGCGACAGAACGCGGCGTGACGTTGGAAGCCCATGCCGCGCACCTGATTGTCCACGGCACGCTGCATCTGCTAGGCCACGACCATATGAACGATGCCGAAGCCGAGGCGATGGAGGCGATTGAGCGCGACGCAATGGCGGCGCTCGGCCTGCATGACCCTTACCCGATCGAGGACCAATAATGCCGGAGGGCGATAGTAGCCGCGAAGGGGGCCGGTTGTGGCAGGGGTTGCGCTCGCTGGTGTTCGGCGAAAGCAACGAACCGACGCTGCGCGACCAGATCGAGGAAGCGATCGCCGATCACGAGGACGAACCGGGCGCCGATGAGCCGGGCGACCTGACCCCCGTCGAACGGCAGATGGTCCGCAACCTGCTGCATTTCGGCGAGCGGCGGGTCGACGATGTCGCGGTGCCGCGATCGGACATCATCGCCGTCGACGAGACCATCAGCTTCACCGACCTCGTCAACAAATTCGCCGAAGCCGGGCATAGCCGCCTGCCGGTCTATCGCGACAGCCTCGACCAGATCACCGGCATGATCCACGTCAAGGATGTGCTCGCGCGGCTGGCCACCGGCGACGCGCCCGGGACGATCGAGTCTCTGGTGCGCCAGCCGCTCTACGTCCCCGAATCGATGGGCGTGCTCGATCTGCTCGCCCAGATGCGCGAACACCGCGTTCACCTCGCCATCGTCATCGACGAATATTCGGGCACCGAGGGGCTCGTGACGATCGAGGATCTGGTCGAGGAGATTGTCGGCGATATCGAGGACGAGCATGACGATGCGCCAGAGGCGTTGCTGATCCCGCTCGACGGCGGGTTGTGGGATGCCGATGCCCGTGCCGAACTCGAAGACGTTGCGCGGGAAATCGACCCGCATCTAATCGACGCGGAGGACGATGTGGACACGCTGGGTGGACTCGCCGCGACGCTCGCCGGGCATGTTCCGCAGCCGGGCGAAATCCTGACCCACCCCAGCGGTTGGCGCATCGAAGTGACGGCGGGCGATGCGCGCCGCGTCACGCGCCTGCGACTGCATCCGCCCCCACGCGTTGAAACCGACGCCGCCTGAGGACTTGAAGAACATGCGCTGGTATCACCGTATCCTGATCGTCGTCGCCATTTTGGCGGTCGCGCTGGCCATCGCTTGGTTCGCGCTGACGCGGCCGGATGTTGCCAAGCTGACGCCCGAAGCGGTGTCGGGGGCAAAACCCAATCTGACCGAACCGCGTATCCAGTCGATCCCGACGATCAAGGTGGCCAGCGTCGTCGGCTGGCAAAACGGGGCGATGCCGGTTGCCGCCCAGGGCCTGCAAGTCGGCGCGTTCGCCACCGGGCTCGATCATCCGCGCTGGCTGTACGAATTGCCCAATGGCGATGTTCTGGTCGCCGAAACCAATTCGCCGCCGCGCAAGGCCAGCGGCATCGCCGATATCGTGATGGGCTGGTTGATGAACAAAGCCGGCGCGGGCGTGCCGTCCGCCGATCGGATCAGCCTGCTGCGCGACACCGACGGCGACGGCAAGGCGGACGTGAAGACCGCCTTCATCACCGGCGTCGCCTCCCCGTTCGGCATGGCGCTGGTCGGCGACCGGCTTTACGTCGGCGCACACAACGCGCTGTTGTCTTACCCTTACACCACCGGCGCGACGTCGATCACCGCCAAGCCCGAACAGATCGTCGCCTTGCCCGGCGGCGGTAATCACTGGGCGAAGAACGTCGTCGCCAGCCCCGACGGCAAGTTCCTGTATATCGGTGTCGGATCATCGACCAACATCGCCGAAAAGGGGATGGAGCAAGAGGACAAGCGCGCCGCGATCTGGGAAGTCCCGGTCGGTCAAAAGACCATGCGGATTTACGCCTCGGGGCTGCGCAATCCGGTCGGCATGGCGTGGAATCCGGTCAACGGCCAATTGTGGACGGTGGTCAACGAGCGCGACATGCTCGGCTCCGACCTGGCGCCCGATTATCTGACGATGGTCGATTTCGGCGCGTTCTACGGCTGGCCCTACACCTATTGGGGCGGCAACGTGGACAAGCGCGTCGAGGAACGTCCCGACCTCCAGCAATATACCCGCCGCCCCGATTATGCGCTGGGGCCGCATACCGCCTCGCTCGGCCTCGCCTTCGGATCGCTCGGCGCGTTCCAGAATGGCGCGTTCATCGGCCAGCATGGATCGTGGAACCGCGTGCCGGTGTCGGGGTACAAGGTCGCGTTCGTGCCGTTCGGTGCCAACGGCTATCCGGCCGGCCCGATGCGCGATGTGCTGACCGGTTTCCTGAACAAGGACGGCAAGGCACAGGGGCGTCCGGTCGGCGTGATCGCGCGCAAAAATGGCGGCCTGTTGGTCGCGGACGATGTCGGCAATGTTGTGTGGCGGGTGACGGCGAAATAGCCATCGCCCCGGTGACGCGTTACTTCAGCAACTTGGGCAATTCCGCGCCGAGCACGCTGCGCACCTTGTCCGCGAATAGCGCCAGCATCGGCGGCAGGTCGACGACCGCGTGGACATTCTTGTCCGAAACCGTCGCCGCGCAACGCATTTCCTGACCCAGCGCGGATACGGTAAAATTCATCGTGTCGCCGTCCCAGCTATGCTGCACCGCGCCGCCGCCGGGGATCATCTGCCCGATCTTACCGATGCCGCCGTCGAGCCGTTGACGCACGCCGTCCTTGCCCAATTGATGCGGGATATCGAGCGAGATGGGATCGGACATGCGGGCTATTCCTTCGCGAAAATCATGCTGTCGTCGGCAAACGCCTTGAACTCCAGCGCGTTGCCTGCGGGATCGCGAAAGAACATCGTCGCCTGCTCACCCGGCTGATCCTTGAAGCGGATGTGCGGCGCGATGCCGAATGTCGTCTTCGCCGCTTCCAGCCGTGTGGCCAGCGCCTGCCAATCGGCCATCGTCAGCACCACGCCGAAATGCGGCACGGGTACGTCGTGGCCATCGACCGGATTGCCGCCCGCATCGCCGGTGCGTTGGACAAGGTGCGCTACAAGCTGATGCCCGTAGAGATCGAAGTCGATCCACGTCGCGCTGCTGCGGCCTTCGGCGCAACCGAGCACGTGACCGTAAAAGCGGCGCGCCGCGTCGAGATCGTCGACCGGGAAGGCGAGGTGAAACGGCCTCACTTCTTCGGTTCGACCGCCAGCCGCGCACAATCGTCGAGTTCGGCGCCGTCGATCGCCGGCTCGCGGCCGACCTTGTCGCGTTCGCTGGCAAGCTGTTCCGCGGTCACACCCCCCTGTTGCGCGCGATAGGCGACGACGGGTGCCAGCGCGGCCAGTTCGCGGGTGTTCTCGGTGTCGGGCTCCTCGGCCCTGGCGAGATCGGCGGCGTGGATCATCACCGCCGCACAGCGGGCGAGGCTCAACGGCGGGACCACGACGTGCATACGCGCCACGCAATGCGCGACAACGGGCTGCTTGAGCGGTCCGCCTTTCTGCAACCCCTTGGCCTCGCCGATCAAAAGATCGCGCACCGCCTCGCGCGCGACACCGCGTTCGACCAGCGAGTCGCCAATGCGCGCGGCAAAGCGCGGGCCGTCATCGGACAGCGCGCCGACCTGGCTCCACAAGCCGCCAGCCTGTTCGTGCGCGACGACGGCGAGCACGGCGACGCAGCGCAAATCGTCACGGTCGGTCTGGGCAAGCGGCGCGGGGAGCGCGGCGACGGCGGCGATAAGCAGCGGGATCATTGCGCAACCTTAGCGTTTGGGTCCGGCTTGTCGAAGGGCTATCGGGCCGGGCGTGCCTTATCTGATCGCTCTCGCTGCCGGCCTGATGTCCGCACTCGGCTTCGCGCCGACCGGTTGGTGGTTGCTAAGCTATGCCGGATTTGCCGCATTGCTGATGCTGGTGCAGCAGGCGCAGACTTGGCGCGGCGCGGCTTTGCTCGGTTACGCTTTCGGGTTCGGGCAGTTCGTCGTCGGGCTGAACTGGATCGCGGGCGCGTTCCGGTATCAGGAAACGATGCCCGTCTGGCTGGGCTGGGTCGCGGTGGTGTTATTGTCGGCCTATCTGGCCGTCTATCCAGCGATGATGGCGCTCGCGGCGTGGCGCTTTCGTGCAAAGCCGTCGGCTTATGCGTTGGCGGCAGCGGCGGCTTGGATCGTCGCCGAATGGCTGCGCGCGACCATGTTTACCGGGTTCGCCTGGAATCCCGCTGCGGCAGCACTGGCCGACACGCCCGCGCGCGGGCTGGCGCGGCTGGTCGGGACGTATGGCCTGTCGGGCATCGTCATGCTTGGCGCAGCGGCGCTGGCCGACCGGCGGCGGCTGATCGCGTTTCCGCTCGCGCTCATCGCCACGCTGGGTGGGGGCTGGTTGTTGCTCGGCCGCGATCCGGGACGCAGCGCTACAGTGATCCGCGTCGTCCAGCCCAACATTTCGCAACAGGACAAGCAGGACGAGACGTTCGACGCGATCAATTTCGACAAACTCGAGGCGCTGACCGGGACGCCGGGGCCGCTCCCGCGGCTGATCCTGTGGCCCGAAGCCGCCATTCCCTGGTATCCCGAACTGCAGCCCTGGGCACGGCGGCGCATCGCGATGGTGCTCGGGCCGCGCGACACCGTGTTGTTCGGGGCCGATTCGCTGATCTTCGAAACGGGCGAAATGGTCGCGGCGCGCAACGCGCTGTTCGCGATGGATGCCGCCGGGCGGATCAGCGGGCGCTATGGCAAGGCGCATCTGGTGCCTTATGGCGAATATTTGCCGATGCGACCGGTGCTGTCCGCGATCGGACTTTCGCGGCTGGTCCCCGGCGATATCGATTTCTGGGCCGGGCCCGGACCACGCAGTCTCGATGTGCCGGGCATCGGGCCGGTCGGCGGGCAGATTTGCTACGAGATCATCTTTTCGGGACAGGTGCTCGACGCGACGCACCGCCCGCGCTTTCTGTTCAATCCGTCGAACGACGCGTGGTTCGGCGATTGGGGACCGCCGCAGCACCTCGCCCAGGCGCGATTGCGTGCGGCGGAGGAAGCGATGCCCATCGTCCGCTCGACGCCCACCGGCATTTCGGCAGTGATCGACAGCCGCGGCGCAGTCAATGTCGCGCTGCCGCTGCATCGCGCCGGATATATCCAGACGACGTTGCCCGAGGCGGGAGCTCCAACGCCATTTTCGCGCCTCGGCAATTTTCTACCCCTGCTGTTCGCGCTCACTCTGGCGCTGGGAGCGGTTGCCCTGCGTCGCCGTGAAGCGTAAGGACACATAAAGCTTTCTTTATATCCAACATTGCTGCGGAGACGCCGTTCCTATGCGCGCCAATTACCTGTTCACGTCCGAATCGGTCAGCGAAGGCCATCCGGACAAGGTCGCCGACCAGATTTCGGACGCCATTGTCGACCTGTTCCTGTCGAAAGACCCCGAGGCGCGCATCGCCTGCGAGACGCTGACCACGACACAGCTCGTCGTGCTTGCCGGCGAAATCCGCGGCAAGGGGATCATGGATACCGACGGCAATTGGGCACCGGGCGTACGCGAAGAAGTCGAAAAGGCCGTTCGCGATACCGTGAAAAAGATCGGTTACGAGCAAGACGGCTTCCACTGGGAGACTTTGCGCTTCGAGAATAATCTGCATCCGCAATCGGCGCACATTGCACAGGGCGTCGATGCCTCGGGCAACAAGGACGAAGGCGCGGGCGACCAGGGCATCATGTTCGGTTACGCAGCCAACGACACCCCCGATCTGATGCCGGCCACGCTCGATTACAGCCACAAGATCCTCGCCCAGATGGCCGCCGACCGCCACTCGGGCGCCGCGCCGTTCCTCGAGCCCGATGCCAAGAGCCAGGTCACGCTGCGCTACGAAGGCGCCAAAGCCGTTGCCTGCACCGCCGTCGTCGTCTCGACCCAGCACGGTAAGGGCTATGACCAAGGCGACAAAGAAGCCGAACTCCACGCTTATGTGAAGGCCGTGATCGCGAAGGTCATTCCCGCCGAATTGCTGAGCGACGCGACCGAATATCACATCAACCCGACGGGCAGCTTCGAAATTGGCGGCCCCGACGGCGACGCGGGCCTGACCGGCCGCAAGATCATCGTCGACACTTATGGCGGCGCGGCCCCCCACGGCGGCGGCGCGTTTTCGGGCAAGGACCCGACCAAGGTCGATCGCTCGGCGGCGTATATCACCCGCTACCTCGCCAAGAATATCGTCGCCGCGGGCCTCGCCCAGCGCTGCACGATCCAGCTGGCCTATGCGATCGGCGTGTCGAAGCCGCTGTCGCTGTATGTCGATACGCACGGCACCGGCACCGTGGATGACGACAAGATCGAGGAAGCGATTGGCAAGATCGAGAAGCTCGGCGGCCTGACCCCGCGCGGCATCCGCACGCATTTGCAGCTCAACAAGCCGATCTACGCCCGCACCGCGGCTTACGGCCATTTCGGGCGCAAGGCCGAGGGCGACTTCTTCCCGTGGGAGAAGATCGATCTGGTCGACGACTTGAAAGCCGCTTTGGCTTAAGATGGTGTCGCCGTCTGGCACCATGCGTCGAGCCTGATCTTCTGCTACGACTTGCGCATGGCATATGATCGGCGCTCGTTCATCGCCGCCGCGGCGGCGCTTGGTGCAACGGCAGCTTGGGCGCGGCCCGTTGCTGCGGCTTCGCGGATGCAGTGGACCGAGCGGCGCGATCTTTATGCCGATGGTGTCGCGTCGGGCGATCCCGAACCGACCAGCGTCATCCTGTGGACGCGCCGTCCATTCGAGTCCGGATCGGAGCACCGGCTCACCGCCGAACTCGCCCTCGACGCCGAGTTTACGCGCGTCGTGGCATCGGTTCGCGCACCCGTCCTCGCTGAATCCGACTGGACCTGCCGCGTCCTCGCCGGCGGTCTCAAGCCAGCGACGGTTTATTGGTACCGCTTTGTCGACGATACCGGCGCGGGCAGCCGCGTCGGCCGGACAATCACCGCGCCGCGCGTCACCGACGATCGCCCCGTCCGCTTTGCCTTCGTGTCGTGCAACAGCGTCAACGAGGGCGCGCAAAACGCGTATCGGCGGATGATCTGGGAGGACGCGCGGGCACCCGCCGACGAACGGCTCGGCTTCGTGCTCCATCTCGGCGATTTCATCTACGAAGTCGTCGAATATCCCGAAGACGTGTCGCACCGCTATTCGCGCATCGTCTATGACCTTGGCCACATCCCCGATGGCCGAAAGGTTGGCAATTTCCACGTGCCGACCACGCTGGAGGGCTATCGCCACGTCTATCGCGCGCACATCCGCGACCCCGATATTCAGGACGCGCGCGCCTATTTCCCGTTCGTGTGTATCGGCGACAACCACGAATTCTCGTGGCAGGGCTGGCAGAGCTTCATCCAATATCCCGGCGGCAAGGTCGAACCCGCCCAGCCGCTCCGCGTCGCCGCCAACCAGGCGTGGTGGGAATATATCCCTTCGCGTGTGCGCAAGGCTTCGGGGCCGGAACTCGATGCCTTCGCGCCGCCGAGGGTGGTCGCCGCTCCGATCACAAAGGTCGACGATGACGGCTTTGGTGACGAAGCCAACAACCGCATCGCCATCGGCAGCATGACCGCCTATCGCGCGATGCGGTACGGCAAGCATGTCGATCTGATCCTCACCGATTTGCACAGTTATCGCATGGAAGACCCGACCGGGCGGCCCGAAGCGGCGGCGCTCGATTCGGGCGACTATCCGGTCATCCCGCAGGAGTGGCTGGAGATCGTCGACGGCGGGAAGGACTATGCCGGCGGCAAGCCGCCTGTGACCATCGCGATCGGCGACAAGACCATCCCCAATTTCCGCAAAGACGAGCCCGCCGTCACCGTGCTCGGGCGCGAGCAGAAAGCGTGGCTCAAGGATCGGCTGACCAAATCGGCGGCGACCTGGAAAATCTGGGGCGTGACGAATGGCCCGCTGGACATGCGGACCGATCCCCAAAACCTGCCCGCGGGACTGTTCAAGGCGCCATGGCCGGGGAGGGATTATGGCACGTTTCCCGGCGCCGATTTCAGCGGTGCGTTCGCGGAGCGCCGGGAAATCTACGATCTGGTCCGCGACCGCAAGGTTTCGGGCTTCGTCACCGTTTCGGGCGATCGTCACAGCTTCTGGGCCGGCTATGCCGCGCCCGCACTGCCGCCCGCAGCGTTCGAACCGGTCGGCCTCAGCTTCATCACCGGCTCGATCTCCGCGCCCGGCTTGGGCGAAGCGGTCGAATTCGGTAAACCTTCACCGCGGAGCGGGCTGTATGTGCGCAGACCGGCGGGCGGCGCCCCCGAACACACGATCAACCTCACGGTCAAGCGCGGTGTGCGCGCCGCGCTCGAATATGCGGCGAGCGGCGACATCGCCAAGGCACGGGCGTTGACCAATCCGGACCTCGCGCCGCACGTCGCGTTCGTCGACATGGCCGGACATGGCTATACCGTGGTGACCGCCGGGCGGGACGCGATCGACACCGAATTCGTGTGCATCGTCCGCCCGATCGTGCGTGCGACGACACCCGATGGCGGCCCGCTGCGCTATCGTGTGCGGCACGGCGCGGAGATGTGGCAGCCCGGCGAGCCGCCAAAGCTGCGCCAGCATATCGTCGAAGGCGACGTCAGTCTGTCGATCTGATTGGCATCATGCCTGCTGCTCTCTAGGGACACCGGCATGACCGACCCGCTATCGATTGGCCGCCTCTACGGACGGCGACAGGGGCATAAATTGCGCCAGGGGCAAGCGGCCTTGGTCGACGATTTGTTGCCGCGATTGACGGTACCCGACGGTCCGCTCGATGCACGCATCTTGTTCGGCGACGATCGACCCTTGGAAGTCGAAATCGGATTCGGCGCGGGTGAACATCTCGCCGGGCGGGCCGCGATGACGCCCGATCACGGCTTTATCGGCTGCGAGCCGTTCCTCAACGGCGTGGTCGGCGCGCTGGGCCATATTCGCGATGATGGATTGAGCAATGTCCGCCTGCACATGGGCGATGCGCTCGACGTGTTGCAGCGGTTGCCCGATGCCTCACTCGACCGCGTCTACCTGCTTCACCCCGACCCGTGGCCCAAGGCACGCCACGCGAAGCGGCGTTTCATGAACGCCGGGCCGATCGGGCTGGTCCACCAAAAACTCAAGCCCGGCGGCGAATTTCGCTTCGGCACCGACCACCCGGTCTATGTCGCGCACGCCATGATGGTGATGCGGAACTTGCGGGATCGTTTCGTATGGCACGCCGCAACGCCGCGCGACTTCCTCGAACGCCCCGCCGACTGGCCCGAAACCCGCTATGAGCGCAAAGCGCGTCGGTTGGGCCATGAGGTTTGGTACTTTCGATACCAGCGACGGTAAACCGCCATTTTTGTTTGATTTCAGATGCTTATTGCGAACCCGACTACGCCCGAATTGTCCCTAAAACGCCCCATTTTCCGCTTCCGTGCCGTGCTTCGGCAGGGACAATCAGTCATCAACAATTTCGGAGGCAGGCCTGTGATTTCAGCCGAAGCAATCGGCACCTCTGCACAACACCGTGTACGTGCCGGTCGTTGTTTGGGCCGCCAGATGATACAGATCGCAGCGATGCCCGCTGCCGTGGGCGCGCTATCTAGGTTTGCTATCTTATCTCGGCCAGTGCCTTCACCCTGCTATGCACCAGCTCGGCTCTGCCATCCGGCCCTCTGATGTTTCCATAGAGAAAATTCTCGAAGTCCGGATGTTTTAGAAGCGTTTGGAATTGCTCTGACAGATAATCGCGGACCTCGGCATCTGCCGACTTTACCTCGTTAAAGAGCATTGGTCGTCCGTCCACGACGTTAAGGATGTCTTCCAAATCGTGGCTTCCAAGGGGATCGTTTTCACCCCGGCCCGCGTAAGCTTCGAGCTTGGTCGCCAGAAAGATCGGCGGTGTCAGGTGTCTGATAACCCTTCCGCTGGGTAGGGCGTACTTTACCGCCGTGTAGATGCCTTCCTTGTACCAGCGATTGCTGAACCCCAAGATGTTCGGATCATCTGGCATGAAGTCGACCTTAAGGTCGCCGAGCCGCATTCGGCAGATCACGTCATCTTCCCCCGACACCGTGAAACCCTTCTGGTGCAAAGTTTCCTGAAGCTGCATCCACTGCGCCATTCCGGTCAGGTCGACGATGAGGTCGACATCGTCTGTGGCGCGAACTTCCTGCAATGTGATTTCGTCGGTGATGAGCACTGCAGTCGAGCATCCGCCGACAAACACCATCCGCTGACACAAATCATCGCCCAATGCCTGTGCGACTTTTTCCAGCATTGCGAGCAGTTCACCCTGCAGGCTCATGCGTGTGCCATCCGTTCCTCAAAACTGCGTTGAGCGAGATTTGCTTCGCGCTGATTGCCGGTCCTGATGGCATCGATCAGCGCAAGCAGTTCGTACAGTCGAGCGTCTTTGAGCGCTGCGTCGGGGACAGATTTGAACAATGGCGAGATTGAGAGACCTCTTTGCTTTCCTTCGGGATGAGGCCAGACATAGATGTCGGCGCCAGAGCTTACGATTTTCCCTTCCAGCATAGGTGCGGCAAAGCCTGTGGCGATGCCGCGTTGCGGTGCGCCGGGCTTCGCGGGAAACACGTATTTCAGCCCGTGTTGGACAAGCTCAATGAGATTGCGACGATTTACCTTTGCGCGATCGCCGGACTTTATGGCGAGGTGGGACGTGATACTACGCCGGATTGATGCGCTGATCTCAGTCTTGCTGATACCCAGATCGCTTTCAAGACTTCGCAATGCGAACGGATCTGGCATCGTCGATTCTTCGAGATGACCATGCCCGATCTTGTCTTCCAAGCTCACCAGCTTGAGCAATATGACGATGTCCTGGCTTTTCATATCGACCTTATCTATTCGGCGTCCGTTGTCCTAGGACCGAGGACAGATAGGGTCTCCGTGCTAAATGTGTCAAACGCAAAATCGTCGAGCTCTCTTAGCATGAGCGCCCTAATCAAAACCTGATCTGGTTGGCCGCAGAGTGGCAGCGCCAGCCGCCGACACCGGGCTATCTCCTCAGAAGACAGGCGGACCGCCACCCTCGGTGTCTGCAGATTGGCAGATGCCTAACGCGTATGGAGGGGCAAAGCTACGGTTGGCACTCATCTCCCACGCATTCCAGGCGTGCGGTCGACAATGGCGCTCGAGATACGCATTGTGGCCCGATCGAGGATGGAATGAATGACTGAATCAGCGGGACATCTCTGTGTTACTTCGTCAGCCTTTTGGTGATTGCTGGGTGATTGTTTGGCCAAAAAAAGCTGCCAGAAAAACGCATATTGCCTATTATTAACAAATGGATACGGGACATGATAACTGAGGTTTGGTACCTCCGGTGCCTCCGTCAGTAACGCTCCGGCACGTACATTTCGTCAGGCACCGGCTGGCGCGCATAATCTTCGTGGCGGATGCGTTCGGGCAGGCGCGGCGATTCGCGGACCACATCGCCATAGGGAATTTGCGATAACAGATGCGCGATGGCGTTAAGGCGCGCGCGGCGCTTGTCATCGGCTTCGACCACCCACCACGGCGCTTCGGCGATGTGGGTTTTGGCCAGCATGACTTCCTTGGCCTTGGTATAATCTTCCCAGCGCCGCCGCGCTTCGATGTCCATCGGCGACAGCTTCCATTGTTTCAGCGGGTCGTTGATGCGCATGTTGAAACGGAATTCCTGTTCCTCGTCGCTGATCGAAAACCAGTATTTGAGGACGATGATCCCCGAGCGGACGAGCATGCGTTCGAATTCGGGCGTGGTGCGGAAAAATTCGGCATATTCTTCGTCGGTGCAGAAGCCCATGACGTGTTCGACACCGGCGCGATTATACCAACTGCGGTCGAACAACACGATTTCGCCCGCCGCTGGCAGGTGTGAGATATATCGCTGGAAATACCATTGGCTGCGTTCGCGTTCATTGGGCGCGGGCAGCGCGACGACGCGGCAGACGCGCGGGTTCAGCCGTTGGGTGATGCGTTTGATGACCCCGCCCTTGCCCGCCGAATCGCGCCCTTCGAAGATCACCACGACTTTCAGCCGGCATTGCTGGATCCAGTCCTGCAACTTGACCAGTTCGTGCTGCAGCCGGAACAGTTCGGTGAAATAGGTTTCGCGATCGATCTGAGAATGATGCGCCTGGACATTGTCCTCGATCGGAAATGCGTCGTTCGCGGTCTCACTGACCTCGAGTTCCAGCTCTTCCTCCGCTGTCTCTTCATTCGCGGCAGCGGCGTATTGGTTGGTTTCGTCCATGATGCTCATTTCCGCCCCAAGGTGCGGATTGGCGCGGCAATATGTCAAGTTCGTGACAGCCTTGCGCGGATGGAGCGCATCGCGCAGGGCGACGGGTGATGGCGCTGCACTCCGTCTCCGACCGGACCGACGCGCGCCGGGCGATCGTCGATATCGGCTCGAACTCGCTGCGGCTGGTGATTTACGCCGCGCCGTCGCGCGTGCCGGTGATCCTGTACAATGAAAAGGTCGCGGTCGGGCTAGGGCGCAACCTTGCCGCCACGGGCATGATCGGCGACGATAATTTTGCCGCCGGCGTCGCCGCCTGCCGCCGGTTTGCCGCGGTGTTGAAAGCCGCTGGCGTGCATGACGTGACAACGGTCGCAACTGCGGCGGCGCGCGATGCCAGCGACGGCCCCGACTTTTTGCATGCGGTGCGAGCGACGGGCCTCGAACCCCAATTGCTGGGCGGCAAGGAGGAAGCCATCGCCTCCGCCATGGGGGTGCGCTCGGCCTTTCCGCGCGCGCAGGGCCTTGCCGGCGATATCGGCGGGGGCAGTCTCGAACTGGTCGATCTGGCGAATGGCGCGCTCGACCGGCCGGCCAGCTTTCCGTTGGGAACGCTGCGCCTGCCCGCCTTGCGCGGCAAGAACGGCCGGCTCGACGCCAAGACGATCCGGCGGATGCTGAACGAGGGCGGCTGGCCCGAACAGACGGCGCCAACCGACTATTATTCGGTTGGCGGGACCGGCCGCGCGCTGGCGGCGCTCGATCTGCACTTGCTCGATGTTCGCGTGCCGCTGGTGCACGGGCATATCATTCCCGCCGATCGGCTGTCGTTGCTGCGCGAAGCGATCGCCGCGCGTGAGACGGCCGAGTTGCGGCGTATCCCCGGCATCGCCAGCGCGCGCGTGCCGATGCTCGACGATCTGGCGGCGCTGTTCGAAGTGCTGGCGGCGCATCTTGGCCTCGCCAATTTCGTGATCTCGGGTTTCGGCTTGCGGGAAGGTTTGTTGTTCCAAGCACTGACGCCCGACGTGCAAGAACTCGACCCGCTGATCGAAGGCGCACGCGGGTGGCAGCAGCGCTCGGGACGGCCGGGTTGGGACGGTGCGGCCGTTGCCGAGTGGATCGCGCCGCTGTTCGCCGGCGAAAGCCGTTGCGAGGCGGCGATCCGCACCGCCGCCTGCCTGGTCAGCGGCGGCGGGCTGGAAGAAGAATCAGAAGCACGCGCCGAACACGCCATCGACGTCGCCCTGCTCAGCCCGTGGATCGGCATCGATGCGCGTGGACGCGAATTGCTGGCGCAGGCGCTGTACACCGCGTGGGGCGGCAAGGGGCGGCCCGACGCGCTGCAGACGACACATGCGCTGGCGATGCGTTGGGGTGAAGCGATCCGCCTGGCCGAGCGCCTCGGCGCCAATCACACCGCGCCATTGGCCTGTGCGTGGCTGTCACGCACGGACGACAAGCTGGTCCTGACGCTCAAGCGCGCGGATGAGGCGCTGTATGGTGACGTCGTTCGCAAACAGCACCGCACTCTCGCCACGGCCTTTGGCAGCGAAGCGTCGCTCAAACTGGCCTAGTTCGCACTGAGGCGGATCAGCCGGCCGCCCGACCCTTTTTCGCCGTCTTCCAATACCCAGATCGCGCCATCGGGCGCCTGCGCCACGTCCCGGATACGCGTATCCATCGCAAATTGTTCGGCAGCACGCGCCGTGTCGCCGCTAAGCTCGACGCGGATCAGCGCTTCGCCCGACAATGCGGCGACGAACATCGATCCGCGCCATGCGGGCCACATCGCGCCCGAATAAATCATCATTCCGCCCGGCGAGATCGACGGGTTCCACCATGCCTTCGGCGCCATGAAACCGTCGCCAACTTTATGAGCGGGGATTGCGCTGCCATCGTAATTGTCGCCGTTCGACGCTTTGGGCCAGCCGTAATTGCCGCCCCGCGTGATCAGATTGACCTCGTCGCCGCCCTTCGGCCCCATCTCGACCTCCCACAAGCGTCCAGCAGAATCGAAGGCGAGGCCATAGGGATTGCGATGGCCGGTCGACCAGGTTTCGGCCGGGGTCGTCGGATGCCCGGCGGCCTGCCGCGCCGGTGCCGACGCCGCGAGCCCGGTATTCTTTGGCGGGTCGATGACTGCCACAGTGGCCGGGGCGATCTTGCCGGCCCACGGATTGCCCGCCGCTGGCTTACCATCGAGCGTCAGATGCATGATCTTGCCCAGCGCCTGATCGGGATCCTGCGCCGGGATGAATCGCTGACGCTCACCCGATGACAGAAACAGCGACTTACCGTCAGGCGCGAAGGCGATGTTCGCGCCGAATTGACCTCCCTTGCCCGCAGAGCCTGAGCGCCAGATCACGGTTAGGCCTGCGAGCATGGCTTGCGGCGGACAAGGTGCGCGGATGCACTGCACCTGATGCTGCACCAATGTCGCGCGCGCGAGGGCCAGTTGCGAATTGTCCGGACTGCCCTCGGCATAGCTCAGGTAAATCATGCCGCTCTGGGCGAAATCGGGCGCTATCGCGACGTCGAGCAAGCCGCCTTGCCCACCCGATGCCACCGCCGGCACGCCCGCGACATCGGTGATCCCGCCGTCCGGCATGCGCAGCTTCACATGCCCCGCTTTTTCGGTGACGAGCACCGCACCGCCCGGGAGGAAAGCCATCGCAAACGGCGCGTCGAACTTGGCCAGCTCCTGCTGATGGAATGGCGGCTGTACCGGCGTCAGATTGGCGCGACCGTCGTTCGAAACCGGCGCGGCGGCCGTGCATGCCGCCAGCGCAACGACGGAAATCGGCAACAGCGTCAGCCGATTACGGGTGCCAGCAACGTATTGGCGCGTGGCCCGTCCCATTCCAGTCCGCCGACGATCCGCCATACTTCCTTGCCTTTCGCGTCATACAGGACCGACGTCGGCAGCACGCCCGACGCATAAGCGGCGCTGAGCACGGTCTTCGGATCGGTATAAAGCTGTAACGCGGAGAATGACTTTTCGTCCCAATAGGCCGCCGGGTCGGACGCGGTCAGATCGTCCTGGCTGACCGTCAGGATCGTCAGCCGTCCCGCCGCCTTGACCGCCAGCCGATCGAGCGACGGCAATTCGCGGACGCACGGCCCACACCACGTCGCCCACAGATTGACGAGCACCGGAGTGCCGCGGAAACCACCGATGCGCACCGGCTTATTCTGTGAGTCGCGGAATGCCGCCACGGGCGCATCCTCGCCGCGATGGGTCATGTCGAGCTTTCCGGCGAGTTCGATCTCGGGCGTCGGCTGCGCGGCAGCCGCAGCGTTGGCTTGCGGTGCGTCCTCCGTCTTCCTATCGCAGGCGGCCAGGGCAACGAGCAGAGCAAGGGGGGCAAATAGGCGCATGACGAAAGCCTCCGATCCGATGTGGGGCGGGCGGTTCGACGAGGCCCCCGACGCCGTGATGCGCGCGATAAATGCGTCCTTGCCCTTCGACAAGGTCATGTGGCGACAGGATATCGCTGCGTCGCGCGCACACGCCGAGATGCTGGCCGCGCAGGGCATCGTCAGTGCGGTGGATGTCGCCGCCATCGACGCGGGGCTCGCGCAACTCGCCGAGGAGTTCGAGCGCGACGGTCCGCCCGACGGTGATGACGAAGACATTCACATGGCGGTCGAGGCGCGGCTGACCGCGCTGATCGGCCCCGCCGCCGGTCGTCTGCACACCGCGCGCAGTCGCAACGATCAGGTCGCGACCGATTTCCGGCTGTGGGTGCGCGACGCGATAGATCGCGCCTCGGCGGCGATAGGCGCGATGCGCGCGGCATTGCTCGACCGCGCGGAACAGCATGCCGATGCGGTGATGCCCGGCTTCACCCATCTGCAAAGCGCGCAGCCCGTAACGCTGGGGCATCACCTGATGGCATGGCTCGAGATGCTGGTGCGCGACGCCTCCCGTTTCACCGATGCACGGGCACGAGCGAACCAGTCTCCACTGGGCAGTGCCGCGCTGGCCGGGACGGGCTTTCCCGTTGACCGGCACGCAACCGCGCAGGCGCTGGGCTTCGATGGCCCGACTGCCAATTCGCTCGACAGCGTCAGCGACCGCGATTTCGCCATCGAATTCCTCACCGCCGCGACGCAGTGTGCTTTGCACCTTTCCCGTATGGCCGAGGAAATCGTCATCTGGGCGTCGCAGCCGTTCGGTTTCGTCGATTTGCCCGATCGCTGGTCGACGGGCAGTTCGATCATGCCGCAAAAGCGCAATCCCGACGCCGCCGAACTGGTCCGCGGGCATAGCGGACGGATCATGGGCTGCCTGACCGCGCTGATGGTGACGATGAAGGGCCTGCCGCTGGCCTATTCAAAGGATATGCAGGACGACAAGGAGCCGGTGTTCGAAGCGGCGGGGATGCTCCAGGTCTCGCTCGCGGCGATGACCGGCATGGTCCGCGAACTGACGTTCCGCACCGACCGGATGCGCACGCTGGCGGAAAGTGGGTTCGCCACGGCCACCGACCTCGCCGACTGGCTGGTGCGCGAGGCCGATGTGCCGTTCCGCGAGGCGCATCATATCGTCGGACGCGCAGTAAAGTTGGCGGAGGAGCGCGGCTGCGGGCTGCCCGAACTGCCGCTCGCCGACCTGCAGTCGATCGACGCGCGCATCGACGACCGGGTGTTCGATGTGCTGACGATCGACGCTTCGGTCGCCAGCCGCACGAGTCATGGCGGGACCGCGCCGGTGCGCGTAAGGGAGGCCATCGCTGCCGCCCGCGCCGCGCTGGAGTCGTCAAAGTGAAGTTTGCCGTTGCCGCCACTTTGTTACTGCTCGCGGGCTGCGGGTCGCGTCAGGAGTTGCGCCCGAAGGACGGCGCGAGCCTGCCGCCCAAACCCTATGCCGTCGCGACCGATCCGACGGCGGTCGAGCTGCAGACCCCCGACAACCAGTCGCGACCAGGTCGCAGCGAAGATCTGCTCAACCGGTCGCAGGAACGGCGCGACGACAAGTTCGACCTGCCCCCGCCCGGCTGATGGATCATTTTCAGTACCGAAACGGCATCCTCCATGCCGAGGATGTGCCTTTGCCTGCGATTGCCGCGGCTGTCGCATCGCCGGTCTATGTCTATTCGCGCGCCACGCTGGAACGGCACGCGCGGGTGTTTCAGGATGCGCTGAAGCCCGCGGGCGACGTCGAGGTGGCGTTCGCGGTCAAGGCGAATCCCAACCTCGCGGTGCTGCGCGTTCTCGCCAACGCCGGGATGGGTGCCGACGTCGTGTCGGGCGGCGAATTGCGTCGCGCGCTCGCGGCGGGCGTGGGGCGTGACCGGATCGTGTTTTCGGGCGTCGGCAAAACCGATGCCGAACTGGCGCTGGGGCTCGAGGAGAATATCGGCCAGTTCAACATCGAGTCCGAAGAGGAAGGCATCGAGCTGTCGGCCATCGCGGCGTCAAAGGGCGCGACGGCTTATTGCACCCTGCGCGTAAACCCGGATGTCGATGCGGGCACACACGCCAAAATCTCCACCGGCAAGGCCGAAAACAAGTTCGGCGTCCCCATCGACCGGGCTCCTGCCATTTATGCGCGTCTCGCGGCATTGCCGGGCCTGAGGCTGCGCGGCGTCGCGGTGCATATCGGCAGTATGATCGCCGATCTCGCGCCGATGGCGGCCGCGATCATGCGGATGGGCGAATTGGTCGGCGCGCTGCGCGGCAACGGCCATGTCGTGACGCATGTCGATCTCGGCGGCGGATTGGGCGTGCGGTATCGCCCCGATGATGCACCGCCGACCCCGACCGATTACGGGGCGATGGTGGCGCGCGCGACCAAGGGCTGGGGTGTCCGGCTGATGTTCGAGCCGGGGCGCGTCATCGTCGGCAATGCCGGTGTGCTGTTGACCAAGGTCATTCGCGTCAAGCCCGGCGCGACGCATCCGTTCGTGGTCGTCGATGCGGCGATGAACGATCTGGCGCGGCCCGCATTGTACGACGCCTATCATCACTTCGAACCGGTGATCGAGACCAACACGACATTCACGGCGAACATCGTCGGCCCGGTGTGCGAATCGGGCGACACCTTTGCCATGGCGCGCGATTGCGGCGTTGTTGGTGCCGGCGATCTGGCGGTGTTTCGCACCGCGGGTGCCTATGGCGCGACGATGGCGTCGACGTACAACAGCCGCGATCTGGTTCCCGAAGTGCTGGTCGATGGCAGCCGCCATGCCGTAGTCGCCGACCGCATCCCCGCCGCGACCGTCATGGGTGCGGAGCGCGTGCCCGACTGGTTAGGCTGAGACGATCGTCCAGACGAAGGCCAACGCGCTGCACGTCAGCCCGACGAGCAATATGCGATAGGCATAGCCAAGCAATCGGTACTTCTTGCGCGCCAGCACGGTGCCGTTTTGATAGATGTCGCTCGCCATCGTGCGAAAAACCGCTTCGTCGGTGCCCAGCACGTCGATCACGCGATCCACATAATCGTCCTGTTCGAGCCGCGCGAACGATCCAAAGAACAGCAGATTGACCGGCCCGGTCTGGCGCACGCGCGTCGCGGGCAGGATCGCCAGGACGGCGAACACTGCCGAGAAAAAGGCGAACCCGCCAAGGATCAGGATCGGCAGCGCGGCGCGACCGTTATGCGCCTGGCCGATCGCAATGGTGAAGATGACGAACGTCGCGCCCATCAGGATCGACGCCTTTTGATCGGCCATCTGGCTCAACTGGACGTGGATTTGCTGCGACGTGCGCACCATGTGGATCGCGTTCGCCGAAAATCTTCGCGGATCTTGCGTATTGCCCCCATCGCTCATGAAGGTGGTCTTGCATGCCGCCCGAATGCGGACAAGTGTTCGGTGTTAAGCCTTATTCCGGAAGAATGATGACGGCCGGTTTGCGGGGGTCGCAGACCGCATACCGGCCGCCATCGTCATGGCCCGCGGCTACGCAGGCCAGACACGGTTCAGGCGAGCACGTTATTCGGGCTGCGACGGCGCGCGGCGGCACCGGCCGCCCCCGTCATGCCCAGCCCGACGATCAACATCGCCCATGACGCGGGTTCTGGAACCGCGCCGAAACTCACCGAATTCACTGTAAAATTGCCTGTCGCTGCCTTGTACGAACAAGACAGGAAACAGGTTTGGCGGACAAAATCGAACGTCCCGCCTCCTGTTGCCGCTTTATGGACAAAGCCATAACCGGGGCCAGGCAGTCCGCCCGGGAGCGTATTATCCGTCGAAAAGAAACCGGCGGGCAGCACCGCGTTGAAGCTGAACTGCCCGGTGCGATAATTGCTGTAGACACCGCCATCGAAGGTAAAGCCGTGGAACGCGCCAGACAGGCCGTCGGGCGCTCCGTCGGTCAGTTGAAGGGTCGAATCGAGTGCCAGCCCCTGAAAAACGGGTGCCAAAGGCAAGAAATCATGGGTCGGATTGCCGATGCTGATTTCGGATTTCGACTCATACAGCCATTCGCCATGCGGGTCGTCGAACGCGCCGCTCGCCGCGACGGGCAGGTAAGGGCTGTTGGTGTCGTACGTCAGGCGAAAGCGGATTATCGCACCGGTCAGGTCGCCCGCGGTGCCGAACACAGTGCCGGGGATGAAATGCTCCATGTAACCGCCTGGGCCATTGGTTACGTCGTCCAATTCGTTGCCGCCGTCGCTACCCGAAGTGATCTTGCCGGTGACGGTGAGCACGGCCAGCTTGGCGTGCGCGGGTGCCGCAAAAGACAAGGCCAGTGGCAAAGTGGCGATACAGAGGCTGATCTTACGCGACATCATGGCTGACTTCCTGAACTGATGGTCGCCGGTACGATCGCTGTTCGCATGCAATAAGGTGCAGCGTCGCGCGCATCGGATGTGCAATGGTGTGCACCGGTTGCATGGGTGAGTTGCATGGCTGCCTTGCCGCGCGCGGGGCAATCTGCGACGACTGCGCCCGTGGGGACGCCGTTTTCAGATCGTTTGACGATGGTGTTGAAAGCGCTGTCGATCGGCCGCGCGCCGCTCGCGGCTGCGGTCGGCGTCGACAAATCGCTGATCAGCCGGTGGTGTTCGGGACAGGTGATGCCGTCCGAACATAATCGCGCGCGGCTGACCCAGTTCATCGCCAGCCATCACGCCGGGTTCAGCCTGCTCGACTGGGATCTGTCGGTGGACGATCTGGCGGCGAAGCTCGGTGTCGCTGCGCCTGCCCCGGCTAAGCCCCCGCCTGGTCTCGCCGACTGGGTGCCCCCGGCGATGCTGGTCGAAGCCGCTGCCAACATACAATTGCACGGCGCCAGCTATGAAGGATTCTGGCGCACCACCCGGCCGTCCTCCGAAGCACCGGGCCAGTTCATCCACGACCAAGTACTACTACGCCGAACCGCCGACGGGATGCTCGGCTTGCGTCTCGGCATCATGGACATCTTCTATGTCGGCTGGTCGATCCCGATCGGTACCAAATTATTCTCGATCGCCACCGACGCGACCACCGGCACGTTCATGTTCAGCATCTTCAACGGCATCACCCGCCAGCGCGCCGAAGTGGTCGATGGCCTCATCCTCACCGTCATGCGCGACGCGGGCGGCACGCCCATCGCCAGCAAATGCCTGTTGGAGCGCACTGGCGAGATCAGCGACGATGCGGTCGCGGACGAGGCACGATTGCGCGAACTGGCGCAGAGCTATCCGCTGACTCCCGCCGCCGATATTCCCGAGCATATCCGCGATCATTTGTGGAGCGACAATGGCCCGACCGCTCAAGCGGCGGGCGGAGACACGATCATGATGATGGCGCTCGCCCGGTCCATGTCGCGCGGCGCGTCTTACGAAGATCGCAAGACCGCTCCGGCAATCTAGCGTTCGAACCGCGCTTTCAAGTCGAGCATCGCCAAGGCCGCGCGGGCGGCATCGCCGCCCTTATCGCCCTGCTTCGGATCGGCGCGGTAAATCGCCTGCGCCTCGTTCTCGGTGGTCAGCATGCCGTTGCCGATCGGCACGCCGTCCATGGTCAGCGCCATCAACCCGCGCGCGCTCTCGCCGGCGACGATCTCGAAATGATACGTCTCGCCGCGAATGACGACACCGAGCGCGACGAACCCGTCATAACGCCCGCTCTCCACTGCCAGTGCCACCGCGCCGGGCACTTCGAGCGCGCCGGGCACGGTCACCGTTTCATGGTCATGCCCCGCCGCCTCGATCGCCGCGCGCGCCCCCGCGAGCAGCATGTCGTTGAGGTGCGCGTAAAATCGCGCTTCCACGATGAGGATTTTGGCCATTATTCGCCGCCAGTGCCGGGGATCGCGCGTTCGTCGACAATCGACAGGCCGTAACCTTCGAGCCCGGCAAACGCATGGTGCGTGTTGGTCAGCAGGATCATGTCCTGCACCCCCAGCTCGGTGAGGATCTGCGCGCCGACACCATAATCGCGCAGTTCCTCGACCTCGCGGTCACCCGCGCTCTTGCCCTGCCCGCGCAGATCAATGAAGCGCGAAATCATATTGGGCATCTGACGGTTGATCAGCACGATGACGCCGGCGCCTTCATCGGCGATGGCGGCCATCGAGCGGCTGAGCAGGCCCGAGCGTTCGTTGACCTCCCCCAGCACGTCGACGAACAGACTCATGGTGTGCATCCGGACCAGCGTTGGCTTGTCCGGATCGATGCGGCCCTTGACCAAGGCGACCGTCTCATCGCCCGTCGCCTTGTTGTGGAACGTCACGGCTTTCCACTCGCCACCGTGGCGGCTGACGAAATCCAGCTCGGCGCGCTTCTGGACCAGATGGTCGTGGCGGCGGCGATAGGCGATCAGGTCGCGGATCGTGCCGATCTTGAGGTTATGGAACTGCGCGAAGGTGACGAGGTCATCCATCCGCGACATCGTGCCGTCCTCGTTCATGATTTCGCAGATCACGCCCGAAGGGTTGAGGCCGGCGAGTCGCGCGACATCCACCGCCGCTTCGGTATGGCCGGTGCGGATCAGCACGCCCCCGTCGCGCGCGACCAGCGGAAAGACGTGACCCGGCGTGACGATATCGTTTCGGTCCTTGGTCCCGTCGATCGCCACCGCGACGGTGCGCGCGCGGTCCGCCGCCGAAATGCCGGTGGTGACCCCTTCGCGCGCCTCGATCGACGTCGTGAACGCGGTTTCGTGACGCGTGCCATTGGCGCGGCTCATCAGATCGAGCCCGAGTTCGTCGACGCGGCGCTTGGTCAGCGCGAGACAGATCAGTCCGCGGCCATATTTGGCCATGAAATTGATTGCGTCGGGCGTCGCCATCTGCGCGGGGATGACCAGGTCGCCCTCATTCTCGCGGTCCTCGTCATCGACGAGGATGAACATGCGGCCGTTCTTCGCCTCGTCGATGATTTCTTCGGGAGACGACAGGAATGCGTGGCGAATACGGCTAATTTGCTGCGGAACGGGCACGATAGGCCTCCATGCGCGAGAGATAACGGGCGAGAACGTCGATCTCGAGATTGACGGTTGCACCCTGGGTCAGGCCGCCGAGCGTCGTCACGGCGGCGGTGTGCGGAATGATGTTGAGCGCAAAGTCGGTGCTCCCGTCGGGCTGGTCGCCGACTTCGTTGACCGTCAGCGAAACACCGTCGACGGTGATCGAGCCCTTGGCGGCGAGATAGGGCGCGATGGCAGCGGGCGCGGAAATCCCGACCCGCGTCGAATCGCCTTCAGGGCACAGTCCCTTCACCGTGCCGATCCCATCGACATGGCCGGTAACGATATGGCCGCCAAGTTCATCGCCCAGTTTCAGCGCGCGTTCGAGATTGAGCATGGTCCCTTCGGTCCAGCGATGCGCTGTCTTGCTGACGGTTTCGGCGGAGACATCGACCGCGAACCAGTCCGCACCCTTATCGACCACGGTCAGGCACACGCCCGAGCACGAAATGGACGCACCGAGGGCGGCATCGCCAACCCCCTCAGCCGCGATTACGACGCGCAGGTCGCCGCGCTGCTCGACCGAGCGGATCGTGCCGATGGCGGTGACTATGCCGGTAAACATGCGGTTCGCTCGTAGACCTGGAGTCGGTCCACGCCAAGCATTCGGGATTCCGTAAGGTCCCAGCGGCCATGCGCGAGGCTGAGCTCGGTCAGACCAAGATCGTCCAACGCCGGTTTTCCGCCGATCAGGATGGGGGCGGTATAAAGCACCAGGCGATCGACCAGGTCGGCCTTGAGGAACGACGCGGCAGTTTGCGCCCCGCCTTCGACGAGGATGTGGTTAGCGGGAAGTGTTGCGATTTTGTCCAGAGTGTTGATCAACACCCACTCGTCATTCCCGCGAAGGCGGGAATCCATCTGCTCATCTTCGCGCAAGTGGGTAAGTGCGGGAGATGGACCCCCGCCTTCGCGAGGGTGACGAGATTGGGTGGAGAGCAGAACCCGCAGCGGTGACCGCTCCTCCAACCCCGCCAATCGCACATCGAGCTTCGGAGCATCCGCCTCAAACGTCCCCCGACCGACCAAAATCGCGTCATGCCGCGCGCGCTCCACATGCACATGCGCCCGCGCCGCTTCACCCGTTATCCAGCGACTCTCGCCATTGGCCAGTGCGATGCAGCCATCGAGCGACACCGCGAGCTTGAGCGTGACGTGCGGGCGGCCAAAATGCTGCCGCGTGAGAAATCCTGCCATCGCGCGGCGGGCATCGTCGGCGCAGACGTCTTCGATGACGACCACCCCCGCCGACCGCAGCGCGTGAAAACCGCGTCCGCAGGTGCGCGGGTCGGGATCGCCGAGCGCCGCCACGACGCGCTTGATTCCCGCTTCCGCCAGCGACGGCGCGCAGGCGGGGCCGCGCGGAGAAGGATGCGCGCAGGGTTCGAGTGTCACAAATGCAGTGGCGCCGCGCGCCGCGTCGCCCGCCTCCAGCAATGCCATCCCTTCGGCATGCGGTCGTCCGCCCGGCTGAGTCCAGCCGCGCCCGACGACGCGGTCGTCCTTGACGATCACGCAGCCGACATTGGGATTGGGAAACGTCCGCCCGCGCCCGCGTTCGCTCAGCGCCAGCGCCGCGCCCATCCAGCGCGGGGCATTACTTTTTATAGTCGATTCCCATCATGTCGGCGACGCGTTGAAACTGTTTTTGACGCTCGAGCTGCAGGCGTTTCAGCTCCACGGCATCGGCCCGCTCTTTCGGCGCGTCCTTTTTGAGGCGCGCTTCGACATCGGCGCGGGTGCGATCCGCCCGCCACTGTTCGACATATTGAATTTCGGGCGGCTTGTAGGCCTGCTTGGCGTTGAACTGGAAAATGAACATCCACAGGATCACGCTGGTGAACGTTACCGCGAGCGCGAGCAGCCCCCATTGATGGCGGCGACGTTCGCGCAGGATCGACCACAGATCGGCCAGGGCGGCGAGCGGACTGGAAGGACGGGGCATGATCGCCATGCCTGATGATGTAGGCGTGAGGATGCCGCCCCGCCAGTCCATCGGTTGCTCCTGTCAGTTAATCGTGAAGCGCACGGTGAGCGTGTACCAGCTGTCGACCGGCGATCCGTCCTCGCTCGCCGGCTTGAATCGCCAGTGGCGCAGGCCCCAGGTCTTCGCCGCGGTGAAAAAGCCGGGATCGTCGGCGCGCACCAGCACGATGTCGCGCGGGCGGCCGTCGGGACCGACCAGGACGCGCACCGTGACGCTGCCCTGTATCTCGCCACGCTGCAGCGCGGGCGGGTACGGCGGCTGGAGTTCCCCGGGCGAGGTCGCCATCGCCACGCCGCGTTTGACGACCTGACGGATCGGCGGTTGCGGGGGATCGGGGATGATCGTCGTGCCGGTTTCGCCGCCACCTGTGTTGAACACGAGTGGGCGGGGGTCTGGATCGGTCGGCCTCCATTGCTCGACGGGTCCAGCAACCGGTACCGCGGTTTTGGGATGATCGATATGCGGTTTGGTTTGCGGCTTGGGGTCTTCGACCGACGGCGGCGGCAACGGTTGGGGGCCGATCGGATAGGACGGGATGGATCCGATAATGATCCTGGTGATGTTCGGATTCCAAGCGGCGATCGCAACCACCGCTGCCAAATTCAATCCGATTGTCAGTCCCAATGCGCCGGGATTGGCGGCGCGCTTTTCGGCATAAGCCATGGCACCTCTCCTTGTTGCGACGATCTAGACGCCGCCGCTTTCTGTAACGTGACAACATATCATACTATGTCAACCCACGCATGAATCGACATGAATCTCTTTCGCAGTTGACCCGGACGCGATGCCGCGGTGAGAGAGGGGGATGACCGACAGCATCGACAGCAAGCTTGCCGCGCGTGGCATCACGCTCCCCACACCCGCCGCGCCCGTCGCCGCCTACACACCGGTCGTAATTGCCGGCGGGATGGCATATCTTTCGGGGCAATTGCCCTTCGCCAAAGGCGGCGAGGTGATGACCGGGCGGCTGGGCGAGACCGCCGATGTCGAAACCGGGCGCAGGGCCGCCGAAGCGTGCGGCGTGATGGTGCTGGCGCAGTTGAAGGCGGCGTTGGGGTCGCTGGATCGCGTCGAACGCATCGTCCGCTTGGGCGTGTTCGTCGCCTCGACGGACGATTTTACGCAGCAACCCAAGGTGGCCGACGGCGCATCGCAACTGATGCTCGAAATCTTCGGCGATGCGGGACGCCATGCGCGCTCGGCAGTGGGCGTGCCCGTGCTGCCGCTCGGCGCGATGGTCGAAATCGACGCGGTCGTGGCGATTCGTGACTGATACCCCCGACCGGGGGAATTTTACCGCGACAATCGGCAGCAGCGTCGCGGCGATCGATGCGGCGGTTTGGGACGCGGCGGCCGGTAACGGCAATCCGTTCGTCAGCCACGCGTTCCTGACCGCGCTCGAACAATCGGGCAGCGTCGGCGGCAATTCGGGCTGGCAGCCCGTGCCGCTGGGCGTCGGTGACGGTTTTGCGCCCGCCTATCTGAAGACCCACAGCCAGGGCGAATATATCTTCGACCATAGTTGGGCCGACGCATGGGAGCGCGCGGGCGGTGATTATTATCCCAAATTGCTGATCGCTGCACCGTTTACGCCCGTGCCGGGGCCTCGATTGCTGACGCACAACGAGGCGACCGCACGCGCCTTGATTACGACGGCAGAGGCGGTGGTCGACCGTAACGGCCTCAGTTCAGCGCACGCCAATTTCGTCGAGCCGGCGCAACTCGACCTGTTTCGCGCGGCGGGCTGGTTGATTCGCGAGGGGCAGCAATTCCACTGGGCCAATCGCGGCTATGCCGATTTCGACGCGTTCCTCGACGATCTGTCCTCGCGCAAGCGCAAGGCAATCCGCAAGGAGCGACGCGAGGCACAGGCGGCGGTCGAGATTGTCGCCCTGACCGGCGACGCCATCGATGAAGCCGCGTGGGACGCCTTCTGGAAATTCTATCAGGACACCGGCGCGCGCAAATGGGGCCAGCCCTATCTCACGCGGCAATTCTTCACGCTGATCGGTCTGACGATGGCCGACAAGCTGTTGCTGGTGATGGCGCGGCGCGATGGAAAGTGGATTGCGGGGGCGCTGAATTTCATTGGCGGGGACACAGTGTACGGCCGCTATTGGGGGTGCACCGAGGACGTCCCCTATCTGCATTTCGAGCTGTGTTATTATCAGGCGATCGAGGCGGCGATCGGCCTCGGGCTAGCGCGCGTCGAGGCGGGGGCGCAGGGCGAGCATAAATTGGCGCGGGGTTATTTGCCGGTGCCGACCTGGTCGGCGCATTATATCGCCGATCCGGGGTTTCGCGCCGCCGTCGCCGATTTCGTGAAGCGCGAGGCGCGCGCGGTCGAGCACGGCATCGAGGCGCTGACCGAAATGGGCCCGTTTAAAAGGGGTTAGGCGGCCTGTCGCACGGTCATGGCGAGGCGCGCGCGGGCGCGGCGCTGCGCCTCGACGATTTCGCGCGCGGACATTTCGTCGGCGATTTCGGTGCGCGCTTCGGCGGCACGATCGTCTCCCCAGACGGCGGCGAGATTGAACCATTGATGCGCCTCGATCAGGTCGATTTCGACCCCGTCGGTGCCGATCGACCAGGCGACGCCCAAATCATACGCCGCATTGGCATCGCCCCTGGCCGCATCGCGCAACCGGCGCTCGATCACAAAATTGACTTCGGACATGGCCGCAACCCCTTGTTTACCGTGTCAGTTTGGGCAGCGACTTTGCAACAAAGGGTTAACGCGAAGCCCGAATGGTTACCGGAATATTATCGATCAATCGCGTCGTGCCGATCCGGGCGGCGGCGAGCAGGCGCGCCGGGAGTTCCTCCGTCGGCTGAAGCGCCGCATCGGCCAGTTCGACATAATCGATTTCGAACCCCGCCGCGGCAATCGCTTGGCGCGCCGCAGCCAGCGCCAGCGACACCGGCTCACCCCGACCGATCGCCGCCACTGCTGCGTTCAGCGCGCGAGGCAATTCGGTTGCGGCGGTGCGCTCACCGGCGGATAAATAGGCATTGCGCGACGACAGCGCCAAGCCATCGGCTTCACGCACCGTCGGCACCCCGCGCACGTCCACCGCCATGTCGAGGTCCAGTGCCATGCGGCGAATGATCGCCAATTGCTGCCAATCCTTTTCGCCGAACAGCGCGATGTCGGGCCGAACCTGCCCGAACAATTTGGCGACCACCGTTGCGACACCATCGAAATGGCCGGGCCGGTGTGCGCCGTCAAAGGCGGCGTCGATCTTTGCCACGCTGACGGTCGTCAGGAATCCCGCCGGATACATGACCTCGACCGGAGGCAGCCACAGCAAGTCGCAACCATGTTCGACCAGCAAAGCCGCATCCGCCGCTTCCTGCCGCGGATAGCGCGCCAGATCCTCGTTCGGGCCGAATTGCAGCGGATTGACGAAGATCGAGGCGATGACATGGTCTGCAACCTCGCGCGCCGCCGTGACCAGCGCCATGTGCCCGGCATGCAGCGCGCCCATCGTCGGCACGAAGGCGACGCGTCCCGTCATCGCGGCGCGCGCGGCGCGAAGTTCGGGAAGCGTACGGACGGTTTGCATGGGGCGCGTTTGCATGGGTTATGGGCCTCGCTTATGGCCAGCCGCTCCTAACCGCCCGTCAAAAGGTTCGCCACCGTCCATGCCCCGCGCTCATGCCATCGTCTTCGCCAATGAAAAGGGCGGCACGGGCAAATCGACCACGGCCGTCCATGTCGCGGTCGCACTGACGGCACAGGGCGCGCGCGTCGCGGCATTGGACCTCGATCACCGCCAGCAGACGATGACGCGCTATCTCGACAATCGCGCGGCAACCGCGCGGCGGCGTGAGCAAATCCTGCCGACGCCCGCTTATCGCGCGCTGACCGATCAAAGCGAGGTGGCGCTGGCCGATGCGGTCGCGGAAATGACCGCCGATGCGGACTTCCTGATCATCGACACGCCCGGCCGCGACGATCCCGTGGGCCGCGCGGCGATTTCGCTGGCCGATACGCTGGTCACCCCGATCAACGACAGTTTCGTCGATCTCGATTTGATCGGTCAGGTCGATGCCGAGACGTTCAAGGTCAAGCGCCCCAGTTTTTACGCCGAACTGATCTGGGATCTGCGAAAGGTCCGCGCCAAGACCGATGGCGGCACGGTCGATTGGGTCGTGCTGCGCAACCGGCTCCAGCATCTCGAAGCGCGCAACATGGTCCGCGTCGGCAAGGCGTTGGCCGAACTGTCGAAGCGCGTCGGATTTCGCGTCATCCCCGGCCTGGGCGAGCGCGTGATCTATCGCGAGCTGTTTCCCAAGGGGCTGACGTTGCTCGACACCGGCGCGATCGACAATGTCGGGATGAGCCACATCGCCGCGCGCCAGGAATTGCGCGAAATGGTCGGCGGGCTCGATCTGCCGCCAGCGTCGTCATCGGGGCAGCGGGACGCGGCGTGATGAAGTTCGTCCTGTTCATCGCGCTGATCTGGGCCGGCTGGCTGGTGTTCAAACGCGCCGCCAATCCGATGCCGCGCGACGAAGCGGCACGATTGCTGGGCATCGCCGCCGATGCGGATGGCCCGACCGTGATCGACGCGCACCGCCGCCTGATCGCGCGGGTTCATCCCGATGTCGGCGGCAATGACGAACTCGCCGCACGGATCAATCGCGCACGTGACGTGTTGCTGAAAAATTAAAGAGCGAACACAAGCTCAGTTCCGTCTTCTTTTTCCATCAGTAATTTCAATTTGCCTCCTTTGGCGGACGCCAGTCGGCTCAGATCGGATAGTGCATTATCGTCTCGACGTTCGATCTTTGATATGTTCGACTGCGTAACACCAAGGATTTGCGCAGTTTCAACCTGCGACAAACCCAAAGCCTTGCGCATGTCGCGCATGAGGGCGATTTGAGGACGCAGAATTGCCATCTGCTCCTCAACGTATCGTTCGTCCTCACTTGTGAGATCGGCATCCCACGTTACCAATTCACTGCCCTTGAATTTCACCATAATTAATGACCTAGAATTGCCAAGGATTCCGGTCGTACAAAACAAAGACGGCAGGCTCGCGAGTTTCTAGCCAAAGGGTGGTCCAAGCACCTCTAAATTTGACCAAAATTTCTCGAACATATTCCTGACCATCTTCCAAATGTATTTCGGTCGATGTGCAATAGCCTAAGACATTTGCAGCATCGATACCAAACTCCTCGAATGACTTCTGAAGGATTTTAACCTCGCGTCTTACCGAGGAAGAGGAATCTCTTAGCGCTTTTTGAAAACGCAGATCAATATAGACCTGATTGTCTCCCATTTTTTATACTCCCTACGGTGGCCTCGATTGCCCGTTTTGTCGGATCAGTGAGGTCGTCGGCAACGCCCAATTCGGCTTGCTGAATTTTGAAAACGTGCATTTGGCAACTCCCTTTAAAAAGCTAATGCGGAAATGGAATCCGCTCCAACGTGTTTGCAATATTCCTTGCAGGAATACAACCCTTTGGAATAGTTTTTTCTTTGGCAAATTTTTGACGAGGGCAAGACGGCTTATGACCCACAGTTTCAACCCCACCGCGCTGCGTGAATATGACATCCGCGGGATTTACGGCAAAACGCTGGGTGAGGCCGACGCTTATGCCATCGGACGGGGATTCGGGACGCGCGTGCGGCGCGTCGGCGGGACGCGTGTCGCGGTGGGTTATGACGGGCGATTGTCCTCGCCCAGCCTCGAGCGTGAACTGATCCGCGGGCTGACCGAAACGGGGATCGATGTCGTCCGCGTCGGACTCGGCCCCACGCCGATGCTCTATTATGCCGAAGTCACGCTGGAGGTGGATGGGGGCATCCAGATCACCGGGAGCCATAACCCGGGCGACTATAACGGCTTCAAGATGGTACTGCAGCACGCGCCGTTCTTTGGCGACGACATCAAGGATCTGGGCAAGCTGGCCGAAGCCGGCGACTGGGAAGAGGGCGCGGGCACAGTCAGCGATTACGTCATCGAGGATGATTATGTCGCGCGGCTGATGGCCGGATATGCCGGTGGCGCATTTCGCATCGGGTGGGACGCCGGCAATGGCGCGGCGGGCCGCGTGATCGAAAAGCTGGTCGCGATGCTGCCCGGTGAACATCACACGATCTTCACCGAGATTGACGGCAATTTCCCCAATCACCATCCCGACCCGACCGAGGAAAAGAATCTGGCCGACCTGAAAAAGCTGGTCGCCGAGAAAAACCTGGACTTCGGGCTCGCCTTCGATGGCGATGGTGACCGGCTGGGCGCGATCGACGGGCAGGGTCGCGTCGTGTGGGGCGATCAAATCCTGTCGATCCTCGCCGAGCCGATCCTGCGCGAAATGCCCGGCGCGACGATCATCGCCGATGTGAAGGCCAGTCAGGCGCTGTTCGACCGCGTCACCGCGCTGGGTGGCACGCCGTTGATGTGGAAGACCGGCCATTCGCTGATCAAGACCAAGATGAAGGAAACCGATTCGCCGCTGGCGGGCGAAATGTCGGGCCACATCTTTTTCGCACACGATTATTACGGGTTCGACGACGCGCAATATGCCGCAATCCGGCTGATCCAGGCGGTGCGGTTGCTCGGCGGGTCGCTGACCGCATTGAAGGATGCGATGCCGGCGATCGTCAACACGCCGGAAATGCGGTTTCAGGTCGATGAGAGCCGCAAGTTCGCGGTGGTCGACGAAGTGCTCGAACGCCTTGAGGCAGCGGGCGCCGACGTCAACCGCACCGACGGCGCGCGGGTCAACACGCCCGACGGCTGGTGGCTGCTGCGCGCGTCGAACACGCAGGATGTGCTGGTGGCGCGTGCCGAAAGCGGCGATCAGGCGGGGCTCGACCGTCTCGTCGCGCAGATCGACGACCAGCTGGCGGCATCGGGGCTGGAGCGCGGCCCGCAGGCCGGCCACTGATTATTCGGGGAGCGCGCCGAGGTCGATCAGTTCCTGGCGAACGTGGAGCGCGGCGACCGCGATCCGCGTTTCGCGCAGGAACAGGACCATGCCGCTGGCCAGCAGCAGCACCGCGATGACGAACATCACCGCGACGTAGCGGGACAGGTCGAAGCGGATCAGTTCCTCGGCGAACATCATGATGATCAACAGGCACACCGTCAGCCCGCAGGCGGTGCACAGATAGATCGCGCGCGCGGCGAGGCTCATGCGCTTTTCGAGCACGCGCAATTCGCCGATGAGGCGCAGCCGCTCGTCACCCGTCGCGTCTGGCACCTGCGGTTCGAGCAAGCGCGCGCGGTCGACCACCCGCGCCAGCCGCCCGGCGATGACGTTCATGAACGCGCCGATCCCCGCCAGAAAGAAAACGGGGGCCGTCGCCTGCTGAATGGTTTCGGGAATGTTGGCGTTGGTGAACAGGCTGACGGGCATCGCTCGAGGCTAGTCCCGCGCCGGGACACGAGCAAGGCGACTAAGCCAATGGCCTAGCCCGTTTGGCCGATGCCGGCATGGTTGCCCCCGCGGTAATGGCGCGGTCGATCACATTGGGGGCTGCATCATGACCAAATACGCCTTGGCGTTCGTTTCACTGCTCGCGCTCGCCGCGCCGGGTTACGCCAACACCGCGACCATATCCTATGTCGAAACCAGCCCGTTCGTCGGCAGCGCCGATCCGGTGGTCGATTTCACCAGCGGGCACGTCGCGTATCAAGACATCGGCGGCGCGCTCAACCGCGCGGTCACCAGCATCGGCACCAACAAGGTCTATTCGCGCGGCAACGGCACGTCGGAACTCAATGCCGGTTCGGCATGGATGGACAGCTACACTGTGGGCGGCACGGGCAACGTCAATGTCCATCTGAGCTTCACGATCGACGGCGGTTCGAATGTCGGCGCCAATTTGGGCGGTGACGGCAATCTGTTCGACTGGACCTATCGCGTCGTCGCGCTGAAGGGCGGCAACTGGAATCTGGGCGGACAAGGCGTGACCGCGACCGCGCCCGGCACCAACGGTTTGCCGATCCGGTCGAGCGGTGACAATTACGAAAGCATGCTGCTGACGCGAACGGCACCCGCCGACGCGACGGTCACCAACACTTATCAGCCGCGGTTTGGCGGCACGTCGGTGTGGAACGTGCGCAATTTCGGCGGCGATCCGGGCCAGTTCGCGTCGGGTGTCGCGCGCAACGGCAACAACGTGACGGTCTATACGATCAATCCGAGCGGCGTTCCGTTGCGGCAGGTGTTCCAGCCGACGCGGTTGATGACTTACAATTACAACACCGGCGTCCTGATGAGCACGGTGCAGTATAGCGCCGTGCCGTCGCTGGTTGCGACGTACAACAATCTGATCGCGACCTATCCGATCTTTGCGCAGACCGGATTGTGTACGCCCGACGACGAGACCGGCTATTGCCCGACGCAGGCGAATTACGCGCCGACGACGCTCAGCCTCGATTTCAGCGTGGCGGCGGGTGAGCAGTTCACCGTGCTGTCGTATCTGTCGCACATCAATCTGCGCGACGGGGAGTTCGATTTCTTCAACACCGCGACGCTGAGCGGGATCACCTTGTCGCCCGGCGCCACGCTGACCAGCAGCAGCGGCGCGCTGCAGCAGATGGCGGGCGGCGGCTACGGCTATGCGCCGCTGACGCTGGGCGTGCCAGAGCCGGCGCAATGGGCGCTGATGATCGGCGGCTTCGGGCTGATCGGTGGCGCGTCGCGCCGCCGTCAGCGGCAGGCCGCCAGCGCCGCGTCGATCGCCGTCGGGGCGCCGCGCAAGTCGTAAATCTCATACCCCGCGCGGGTCCGGACGGTCATCGTCTGGCCCGCGCGCAGGGCGTCGATGGCTTGCGGGTCGATGGTCCGGGCCATGTCGCCCGCTATTGCCAGCTGAACTGACTTCCCCCCGACGGTGAGCATCGCCCGTCCGTCGCGCGGCACATGACCCAGCCGGAAACTCAGCACCGGCGCGCGGCCCGGCGCAACGGCCAGCGCGGCAAACGGTTTTAGAGGCGTCGTCGTCCGTCGCACCGGTTCCGCCACTGCGCGGCAGACCGGTCCGTCGCGGAACGTCGCCCAGCCGCCCTTGACCGCCAGCAAGCTGGCCGCGGCGGCGAGGAGGATCATGCGCCGGTGCCGCGCACGACCACCGTCTCCTGCCCATTTTCGACCATCGCGACCGATCCCTGGGGCAACCGTTCGCCCACCGGCGTGCCGCAATTCGGATGCGCCGCCCCGCCGGTCAGCAGTCCGCGCAGCACCTGGCTGGACACGCCGTGCATGATGATCAGCCGGTCGCGCGGCGCGGAGCGTTCCGCCACCCACGGGCGCAGGCGGTCGGCAACGTCGGCATAACTTTCCCCGCCCGGCGCGACCCGCGTGAACACGCCCAGTGCCGGATCGAAGATGTCACCCGTTTCGGCGATGATGTCGGGATAATAGCGCCCATCCCAGCTGCCCATGCCGATCTCCACCAGCCGCGCATCCGGATGCGCGGCGTGCCAATCGAGATCGAGATGTTCGGCAATGATCGCCAGCGTCTGCAGCGCCCGTCCGGTCGGCGAGGACCATAGCGACAGGCGCGGTTTTTTTCCGAGCTGTGCCGCCAATTGGGCGCCCATCTGCTCGGCCTGGGCGATGCCGGCGCGGGTCAGCGGAGTGTGCAACAGATCGCCCTGAATGCGCCGCGCGCTGTTGAACACGGTCTCGCCGTGACGGGCGATATAGGCTTTGCCGGGTAGCTGAATCATCGGTGAACCATTCGCGGCTTGTGGCGCGAATGCAACACCCGGTTTCGTTGGCTGAGGTTCATGAAACCAGCCATTACCTGATGCGCTTCACCGGTCCCCGCCAAGGGGAAAACCCAAGGAGCAGAACATGCGTACCATCATTTCCGCCGCGCTCGTTTCCACGATCGCCCTCGCCGCCCCCGCCATGGCGCAGGATCGGGCCCCGTTCACCGGCGCGCGCGCCGAAGCCGTTGTCGGCTATGATCGCGTGCAAGCCGGCGGTGGCCACGAAGACGGCGTCACCTATGGCGGCCAGGCGGGTTATGACTTCCAGGCCGGGCACTTCGTTGCCGGCATCGAAGGTGAAGCCACTGGATCGTCGACCGACGCCTGTGACGGTCCGGGTTCGGTCGCGTCGCCCAATCTGTGCGTCAAGGCCGGGCGTGACCTGTATGCCGGCGGTCGCATCGGCGCGGTCGTCGGCGGCAACACACTGCTTTATGCCAAGGCCGGCTACACCAATGCGCGGGTCCGTCTGACGTCGAGCGATGGCACGACGACGACAACTTTGGGCGGCAAGAACCTCGACGGCGTTCGCGTCGGTGCGGGCATCGAGCACAAGTTCGGCGGCAATTTCTATGGCAAAGCCGAATATCGCTACTCCAACTATGAGCAGGGCGTGTCGCGTCACGGCGTGCTCGCGGGGGTCGGCGTCCGCTTCTAAGGGTCGCCTACCCACAATATACTGTGCATAAAGGGGTCGGAGCGCTTGCTCCGGCCCTTTTTTCTGTCCATGACTCGGTCACGTTTTACGCCACGGGGATGGGCATCCAAATGAAGGCGACAATCGAACGCGCGACGCTCCTCAAGAGCCTCGGCCACGTCCAGTCGGTGGTCGAGCGACGCAATACCATTCCGATTTTGTCGAATGTGCTGATCGAGGCAGCCGACGATGGCACCATCAAGCTGATGGCCACCGATCTGGACCTGCAGGTGCTCGAAACCATCGAGGCGCAGGTCGATCAGGCCGGGGCGACGACGATTTCGGCGCACACCCTGTTCGATATCGCGCGCAAATTGCCCGAGGGCAGCCAGGTTTCGCTAACGGCAGCGGAGGGCAAGATGCAGGTCGTCGCCGGCCGTGCGCGCTTCAACCTGCAGACTTTGCCGCGCGACGATTTCCCGGTGATTGCCGAAGGCGAACTGCCGACCAAGTTCGTCCTGCCCGCCGCGACGCTGCGCCAGATCATCGACAAGACGCGCTTTGCGATTTCGACCGAAGAGACGCGTTATTACCTTAACGGCATCTTCTTCCACGTCGCCGATGATGTGTTGAAGGCCGCCGCGACCGACGGTCACCGCCTCGCGCGCGTCACCGTGGCGCGTCCCGACGGCGCGGAGGGGATGCCCGACGTCATCGTCCCGCGGAAATGCGTCGCCGAACTGCGCAAGTTGCTCGACGAGATCGACGGCACGGTCGAAGTGTCGCTGTCGAACACCAAGATCCGCTTCGATCTGGGATCGGCGGTGCTGACGTCGAAGCTGATCGACGGCACGTTCCCCGATTACAGCCGCGTCATTCCGACCGGGAACGACAAATTGCTCAAGATCGACCCCAAGTCGTTCGCGCAGGGCGTCGATCGCGTAGCGACGATCGCCAGCGAAAAGACCCGCGCCGTAAAGATGGCGCTGGATCGCGACCGCATCACCCTGTCGGTGACCAGCCCTGAAAACGGCACCGCCGCCGAAGAAGTCCCCGGCGATTATTCGGCGAGCGGGTTCGAAATCGGCTTCAACGCGCGCTATCTGATGGACATCCTCGCGCAGATCGAGGGCGACAGCGTCGAAGTCCATTTGGCGGATGCCGCCGCGCCGACCCTGATTCGCGAGAATGACAAGGCGGCTGCCTTGTATGTGCTGATGCCGATGCGGGTGTGATCGGACAGGCGCAGTTCAATTTCCGGCGCTAAAGACCGCGCATGATCGCCAAATATCTCCTACCACTGGTCGCGATAACCGCGCCCGCCATCGCCCAGCAGTCCGACTTGGCGCTTGTCCAGCGGCATTTACGCGGGGTTCAGACCATGACGGCCGGGTTCGCGCAGACCGACCGGACGGGCAAGACGCTGACCGGGACGCTGACGCTCAAACGGCCGGGGAAAATCCGCTTTCAATATGGGCAGGGCGTGCCGATCCTCGTCGTCGCCGATGGCAAATCATTGTGGTTCATCGATTATTCGGTGCGGCAGGTGTCGCGCTGGCCGATCGGCGGATCGCCGCTGGCGGTGCTGCTCGATCCCAATGCGGATATCGCCAAGTTCGCACAGATCATCCCGTCGTCCGATCCGCGCATCGTGCTGGCGTTGGTGCGCGATCCGAAACGTCCGCAATTCGGGGCGATCACGCTCGCTTTTGCGCGCGATGCGCTGTCCCCGGGGGGCTTGCGGATGCAGGGCTGGGTCGCGCTCGATGCGCAGAATAATCGCACCACCGTGCATTTGTCCGATCAGCGTTTCAATGCGCCGGTGGCGGACAGCGCGTTCAAGTGGCGCGATCCGCGGCAGGCTGGGCCGCGGGGGTAACTTCTTTTGAGGGAGGGCCGTCACGGAGTAAATCCGTGACGTCGGTCCCAGCCTGCGCCCAGGCCGGCCGGTATTCGCGGTCTCGACGATAGCTTCGCTATCGGCGTGCCGCTCATACGAAGCGGCCCCCGCTCCGGGGGCTTGGAGCGGGGGCCGACCAGTCGTTCGTCACGCTGGTGTGGTCGCGCCGGGGACAGGTAACAGGGGAAAACCCATCACAATCCGGCGCGAGCCACAGTTGCGAACTAGTCGCGAAATCCTGTCGGCTTCCTGAATGAATGCTGCCGGACGCGCTTTGCCAATATTAATTGAGCGCCTACATCGCCTGTCGTGAAGATCGCGTCGTGGAACATCAATTCGGTGCGGTTCCGCATCGAGATCGTCGAGCAATTCCTGCGCGAAGAGGCGCCGGATGTGCTGTGTCTCCAGGAAACCAAGGTAATCGACGGCGATTTTCCCGAAGCCCCGTTCCGCGCGCTGGGTTATGACCACGTCATCAAGCACGGCCAGCGGATGCACCACGGCGTCGCGATCATTGCCCGCGTGCCGGTGGTCGCCGACGACCGTTTCGACTGGCAGGCGAATCAGGAAGCGCGGCATGTCGGGGTGCGACTGCCCAACGGGGTGCGGCTGGAAAACGTCTATGTCCCTGCGGGCGGCGACCTGCCCGACCGCGAGGTGAACCCCAAATTCGGCCAAAAGCTCGATTTTCTGGCGCGGATGACCGAATGGGCGAAGGCGTTGCAGCACCCGACGATCCTGACCGGCGATTTCAATATCGCCCCGCTCGAATGCGACGTGTGGAGCCACAAACAGCTGATCAACACCGTCAGCCATACCGCGATCGAGATCGAGGCGCTGGCCGGGTTGCACGCGGCGCATGACTGGGTCGATCTGGGGCGGCACTTCATTCCGGCGCCGCAGCGCAATTTTACATGGTGGAGTTATCGCGCCAAGGACTGGACGGCGGGCGATCGCGGGCGAAGGCTCGACCATATGTGGGCAAGTCGCGAGGTCGCGGACAAGGCGGTCAGTCACAAGGTGTGCGAGCCGTGCCGGTCGTGGCTCAAGCCTTCGGACCATGTGCCATTGGTCACCGAGTTCGCGTTCTGAGCAAGGCTGTCGCCCGGGCGATCGACGCGCTGCGCCGCGGCTGGCCGGTGAACGTCGGCGGCCTGAGCGTGCTGGCGATCGAAACGTGCGACGATGACGCCATGACGGCGTTCGCCGCCACCGGCGTGCTATTATCGGCGAGCCGCGCGGCGACGCTCAAGCTGACCAATCAGATCGACGCATCGGGCGAAGGCGTGCTGATCGAAGCCGCGCCGTGGCTCGATCTCAGCGGCGCGCGGGCGCTGGCCGATCCGGCGCTGGATCTGGCGACGCCGATGAAGGGTCCGTTTCGCGTTTTGCCGCTGGCCGAGACGAAGGCCGCCAGCGCGGCGCTCGAGCTGGCGCGGCTCGCAGGGTTGTTGCCCGCATTTTTGATCAGCAACGGTGAAGCCGAGTGTGACGTCACTGTCGACGACCTATGGGCTTACGAGATGCCCGATGCGCTGCGGATCGTCAGCCGCGCGCGCTTGCCGGTGGCGGGCGCGGAGGATGCGACGATGGTCGCGTTTCGCGGGCGCGATGCGGGGCAGGAGCATGTCGCGCTGATCATCGGCGAGCCCAATGGCAGCGTTCCCTTGGTGCGACTGCACAGCGAATGCCTGACCGGCGACGTGTTCGGCAGTCTGAAATGCGATTGCGGACCCCAGTTGCAGCAGGCGTTGCGCCTGATCGGCGACAGCGGGTGGGGCATGTTGCTGTATCTGCGTCAGGAAGGGCGCGGGATCGGGCTGATCAACAAGTTGCGCGCGTACCAGTTGCAGGATCAGGGGTTCGACACCGTCGATGCCAATTTGCGGCTGGGTCTGCCGGTCGATGCGCGCGGCTATGCCATCGCCGCGCGGATGTTGAGCCTGATGGGGCAGGACCGCGTCCGTTTGCTGACCAATAATCCCGCCAAGGTGGCGGGGCTGGAGGCGGCGGGGATCGTCGTGACCGAACGCGTGCCGCATGTGCTGCCGCCAAATCCGCACAATGTCGCCTATCTCGACACCAAGCGCGTGCGAACGGGGCATATTTGATCTGATTTGGATCAATTGGCGGCGGTACGCATTCTAGGGTCATGCCAAAATTCAACGACAAATGGGTCGTGCAGCCGCACGGACCCCTGATCGAACTCGACCGGGGGCTGTGGACCGTCGAAGGCGAGATCGTCATGCCGCTGGGGCGGTTTCCGCGCCGGATGACGGTGGTCGCGCTGAGCGATGGCCGGCTGCTGATCTGGAGCCCGGTGCCGGTCGACCGGGCGACTTTGCAGGCGATCGAGGCCAAGGGGCGCATCGCGTTTCTGATCGTGCCGGGCATCGGCCACCGGCTCGACATTCGCGCCTGGGCCTCGCGCTTTGCCAAGGCACAGGTGCTGAGCCCGCCGGGCGCGCGCGAGGCGGTGGGCGAGGCGGTGCCGGTCACCGCGACGATCGACATATTGGGCGACCCCGACGTGAGTTTTGCAGCGGCCGACGGCACCGATGGCAAGGAGGGTGTGCTGCGGGTGATCCGCGACGGGCGGCTGACGCTGGTCGTCAACGATATCCTCGCCAACGTCCGCCACCCGCATGGCTTGGGCGCGAAGATCATGGCGCGGCTGTTCGGGTTCGGCATCAGCCGTCCGCGCATGCCGCGCCCGGCCAAACGGATGTTCGTGAAGGATGGCCGCGCCCTCGCCGCGCAGATGCGTGGCTGGGCGGCAGACCCGGCGCTGACGCGGATCGTCGTCAGCCACGGCGATGTGATCGAGGATGATTGCGCCGCAGTGTTTGAACGTGCGGCTGCCGACTTCGACTAGGCGAGCGCCTCACCAGCCATCAACCTTTTATCAGGTGACATGACCTAGACGAGCTGAATGCCAGCGAACTTACCCCGGTCCGAGCGATGCAGCCTGCTTCAGGATCCGGACCACCCGCTCCCGCCGAATACTTACAAAGGCGATTGCCCAAAAGACGCGACTTATATTGTCGCCAAGCATGGCGGCGCCTGGGACGTTCCGAACGGCACACCTTATCCAGTGGTCGTAGAAGGCGGAGCAGGCAATGACGTGCTGACCGTGACGGGTCACGGCGGCAAAGGCGTTTATGTCGATGGCGGGGCCGGCGACGACCGGCTGACCGTATCGACCCAATCCGACTCGAGTTTTCTGGGCACGGTAAGCGATACTTTGCTCTATCTACGCGTGACGCACGGCGATGGCGCGGCGTTAATCGCCGTCGGGTTCGTCATCATGATGTGCGTGCTCGGCGTATTGTGCTGGCGCGCGCTGGCTAACCCGCGGGATCGCCGTCCGCGATAAGCGCCGCGACGTCGGCAAAACTGTGCGCGACATCGCTTACGCCGCGCTCGCGCAGCCGGTCGGCATGCCCGTGGCGACAATGTCGGCCCGCCGCGAAGCCGAGAACTCGCGCGCCGCTCGCCAAGGCTCCGATCACGCCGACCACCGAATCCTCGACGATCACGCAGTCGGCGATCGGGATGCCGAGTTGGGCAGCGGCATAGAGGTAAATGTCGGGGGCGGGCTTGCCGCGCGCGACATGTTCGCGGCCCGAATAGATGTGCGGTTCAAACCGTTCGCGTAAGCCGAGATGGTCGAGATGCGCGCGCAACCAGTGAGTCGTCGATGACGACGCGATGGCGATCGGCAGATCGGCGGGGAGGCTGTGCACATAGGCCGCGGCGCCCGCCACTTCGGCGACGCCCTCAGCCACCACGCGCGCATCTTCGGCCTGGCGCGCTGCGACAAAGCCGTCTGGGATGCCGATGCCGGTGTGCGCGGCCACTGCGTCGAGAAAATCCTGGCCGCCAAGGCCGGTAAAGGCGTCGAGCGCCTGATCGACCGTCGTCGGATGACCGAGACGGGTCAGCGTGGCCGAAATCTGTTTTGCGGAGACGTGCTCGCTCTCGATCAACACGCCATCGAAATCGAAGATGATCGCGGTCATCGCGCGCCGAACAACGCGGTGCCGACACGGACGTGGGTCGCGCCGATACGCACCGCGCTCTCGTAATCGCCCGACATGCCCATGCTCAGATGTGCCAGGCCGTGATCGTCGGCGAGTTTGGCAAGCAAGGCGAACCACGGAGCGGGTTCGAGCCCCTCGGGCGGCACGCACATCAGGCCGATGACGGGCACACCGGCATCGCGCGCGGCGGCGAGCGTCGCGGCCAGATCTTCGGGTGCGCAGCCGCCTTTGCCCTCTGCGCCCTCCAAATTGGCCTGGACGAAGCAGTCGGGTCGCTTGCCGGTCTCGTTCATCGCCTTGGCCAGCGCGGCGATCAGCGAGGGCCGGTCGACCGAATGAATTGCGTCGAACAGGGCGACCGCCTCCGCCGCCTTGTTTGATTGTAACTGCCCGATCAGGTGCAGGCGTATGTCGGGATAGTCGGCGCGCAGTTCCGGCCATTTGGCGGACGCCTCCTGTACGCGGTTTTCGCCGAAGTCGCGCTGGCCAGCCGTGAGCAGCAGGCGGATCGCCTCGGCAGGATGCATTTTCGACACCGCGATCAGGTTCACGGCTGCGGGCTGACGCCCTGCCGTCACCGCCGCGCGCGTAACGGCATCGCGCACTTCGGCCAGTCGCTGTTCGGCTTCGCTCATCGCGGCGCTATAGCCGTGCGATGCGCCGCCGCCAGACCCTGCCGCATCTGTGGCTGATCACCGACCCGCGCGGCGGCAATCCGGTCGAGGCGTATAAGCGCATGCCGCGGGGTAGCGGCGTGGTGTTTCGGCATTTCGAATTGAAGCCACGCAAGCGGGCGGCATTGTTCGAACGCCTCGGCGCGGAAGTGCGGCGGCGGGGCGGGATCATGCTGCTCGCCGAGCCGCCGCATGGTGGCGCATGGCAGGCGGTCGGCTTCAACGATGAACCGCGCGCGATCACGGTGCACAACCGGCGCGAACTGGTTGCGGCACAGCGGTTGGGGGCCGATCTGGTGTTCGTGGCGCCGGTCTTCGCCACGCGCTCGCACCCCGGCGCGCGGTCGCTCGGCGTCGTCGGGCTGGGCCTTATGCTGGCGGGCAATCGCATTCCCGCAATCGCACTGGGCGGAATGAACGCGGCGAAGTTCCGGAAGTTAAACGGTCTCAAGCTTCACGGCTGGGCCGCGATCGACGCGTTTAAAACTTGAACGCGGTGCCCACGTAAACCGCTTGGCTGTCGCGGACGGCATCGTTACGGATATTCAAGCGATCACGATCCGTCGCGCGGTAACGCACGCCCGCGGTCACATCGAGGTTGCGCGTGAGGCGATAGCTGCCGCCGAGATCGGCCGAGACACCGCGCGCATCGGCGAGGGGCCGCGGCGTGAGAGCGGTCGGCTGATCGGCGGCGACGCCGACACGCGCGCTCCATTTCTTGGTGTTGTAGCTGACGCCCAGATCGACCGCTTCACGGCCACCCATCACGCCATCGACCTTGGCGACGTCACCCGACAGCGCAAAACGCTTCCAGCCGATTGCCGCACCCAGATTATACGCCACCGGCGCAATGCCGACCGCCGGCGAAGTCACGCCCAGCGTGGTCGAGTCGCCGCCCAGCGCGGTGCCATTGGCCCGCGCGCGGACCGCGACAGTGACGGAGCGATTGAGGCGAAGGCTGGCACCCACCGGCGTGAACCGCATGCCGTTGGCGGTCAGGCTGTTGCGCGCGAGGGCAGCAACGAGTCGCGGATCCGCGTCGGCCGGCGTGAACGAGCCGAGCCCGCCACGCGCCGACAGCGATACGCGGGGCTTGGCGACGAGACGTTCGATCGGCTGGGCGATCGCCGGCGACAGCGCGAGCGCCAGCAGGCCGAAGCCCGCGGCCGTCATCGCCATCACTGATCGCTGCACACGCACGACTCGCAATCCCCTGTTCAGGTCAAAGCAGAACATAGGGGAGTCGGTTCCATCAACCACCCTGTGCCTACCGAAAGATAGTCGTTTTTAGACAAGTGTTGCCCCAACCCCACAGAAATCTCGCCCGATCCCGCCGCTTGGCGCGACGGCTAACCCGCTGTAACAGCCCTATCCAGCCTTAAGGACAGTTGAATGACACTTCGCCCAGCTCTGTTTGCCGCCCTTGCCGTCACCGCCCTTGCCGCCGGTTGCGCGAAGAATCGCGACCTGCCGCGCGCCGATCTGGCCGCGTCGAACGTCACCACGATCGGCATCAACGCCTATTTGTGGCGTGCCTCGCTCGAAACCGTATCGTTCGCGCCGTTGCTGCAGACCGATTCGAACGGCGGCGTCATTGTCACCGACTGGTATGTGAACCCCAAGCTGCCGTCGGAGCGGATGAAGCTGACCGTCACGATCCTCGACAAGGATCTGCGCGCCGATGCGCTGCGCGTCGCCGCCAGCCGCCAGGTGCTGCAGGGCAATCAGTGGATCGATGCACCGGTTCAGGCCGCGACGGTGCAAAAGCTGGAAGACATCATCCTGACCAAGGCGCGCGACCTGCGGCGTGGCGCGGTGGCGGGATAAACTCCCAAGATGCATGTCGCCCCTGCGCAGGCAGGGGCCCAGATAAGTTCTCCAGCAGAAGCTGAGCCGCGCTTGGCGAGATCATTTGGACCCATGAATCGGGTGCGGACGTCCCCCGGACGTCCGCAGCTATGTTCTGGGAGATCATAGCGGCCCGATTCATCTTCGCAGGGGTGACATGGTGGGTTAGGGCAAAGCGAACAACATACGGGACGAGTAGTGACGGGGTCCAACACCACACGCTTCAACGCGCTCGACGCGGACGCGCGCTGGCAATCGGTGTGGGCGGAGCGTGAGAGCTTTCGCGCGGGCACCCGGCCCGGTGCGCCCAAGGCCTATGTGCTGGAGATGTTTCCCTATCCGTCGGGGCGCATCCATATCGGCCATGTCCGCAATTACACGATGGGCGACGTGCTGGCGCGCTATAAGCGGATGACCGGCCATGACGTGCTCCACCCGATGGGGTGGGACGCGTTCGGCATGCCCGCCGAAAATGCGGCGATGGAAAAGGGCGTGCATCCGGGCGACTGGACCCGCGCCAACATCGCAGCGATGCGCGCGCAGTTGAAGCGGCTCGGTCTCGCGATCGATTGGAGCCGCGAGCTGGCGACGTGCGAGCCGGACTATTACGGCCACGAACAGGCGCTGTTCCTCGATTTTCTCGCCAGCGGGCTCGTCTATCGCAAGCTGTCGGCGGTCAATTGGGACCCGGTCGACATGACCGTGCTGGCCAACGAGCAGGTCATCGACGGGCGCGGCTGGCGGTCGGGCGCGCTGGTCGAAAAGAAGCAGCTGTCGCAGTGGTTCTTGAAGATCACCGACTTTGCCGAGGAGTTGCTCGACGGGCTGGGCGAGCTTGAGCATTGGCCCGACAAGGTCAAGCTGATGCAGGCCAACTGGATCGGCAAGTCGCAAGGACTACAATTCAGCTTTGCGCCGGTCGCGCCGTTCGATCAGCCGATCGCCGTGTTTTCGACGCGTCCCGACACGATTTTCGGGGCGAGTTTCGTTGCGGTCGCGGCCGACCATCCGGTGGCACAAGCCGCCGCCGTCACTTCGGCCGACGCTGCCGCGTTCATCGAATTGTGCAAGGCGGGTGGCACCACCGCCGCCGAACTCGAAACGCAGGAAAAGCTGGGCTTCGATACCGGATTCGAAGTCATCCATCCGCTCGACGCCGCGATCCGGTTGCCCGTCTACATCGCCAATTTCGTGCTGATGGAATATGGCACCGGCGCGGTGATGGGCGTGCCTGCGCATGATCAGCGAGATCTGGATTTCGCGCGTAAATACGGGCTCGAAGTGCGCCGCGTCGTTGCCGATAATGACCTGACCGACGCCGTGTTCGTGGGTGACGAGGCCTATACCGGCCCCGGCGCGCTGGTGAATTCAGGGTTCCTCGACGGGATGACCGTCGATGCCGCCAAGTCCGAGGTCATCGCCCGCGCCGAAAGCGAAGGCTGGGGCGCGGGCACGACCGTGTGGCGGCTGCGCGATTGGGGCGTCAGCCGCCAGCGTTATTGGGGCACGCCGATCCCGGTGATCCATTGCGGCGCGTGTGGCGTGGTCCCCGTGCCGCGCGACCAATTGCCGGTGCTGTTGCCCGAGAATGTCGATTTCAAGACACCCGGTAATCCGCTCGACCGCCACCCGACCTGGAAGCATGTCGATTGCCCGCAATGCGGGACGGCGGCGGTGCGCGAAACCGATACGCTCGACACCTTCGCCGATTCGTCGTGGTATTTCATCCGCTTCGCCAGCCAGCCCGACGACCAGCCGTTCGACCGCACCGAAGCCGAAAGCTGGCTGCCCGTCGGCCAGTATATCGGCGGCGTCGAGCATGCGATTTTGCATTTGTTGTATGCGCGGTTCTGGACGCGCGCGCTGAAGCATCTCGGCAAGCTCGACATTGCCGAGCCGTTTGCCGGCCTGTTTACGCAGGGCATGGTAACGCACGAGACTTACTACGTCGAAGGCATTAGGCATGACGGCGATGACCTAGAGCAGGGCATTTTCGACAATGCTGTGCCAACTAAGTTTTGGCTCTCGCCCGCCGAGCTCATTCAAAAAGACGGACGGCTCATTGCCAATGTAGCGGCGTTAGCGGCTTATGAGGTGAAAGTCGGTCGCGTCGAAAAGATGTCGAAGTCCAAAAAGAACGTCATCGATCCCGAGCCGATGTTCGACACGTATGGCGCGGATGCGGTACGGTGGTTCATGCTCGGCGATTCACCGCCCGAGCGCGATCTGCCGTGGACCGAGGCGGGGATCGAAGCCTGCTGGAAGTTCGTCAATCGGCTTTGGCGGCTGTTTGAAGCGGAGCAGAGCGGTGCTGGGGCCGATATCGAGATCGACCGCGCCACCGCGCGCGCCGTTGCGGGTATCGCCGCGGACATCGAGGCGCTGCAGTTCAACAAGGCGGTGGCCAAGGTTCACAGCCTCGCCAACACTATCGAAAAGGCCGCCCCGTCCGCTTCGCGCGATACCGCGATCGACACTCTGGTGCACCTCGTCGCGCCGATGCTGCCGCATCTGGCCGAGGAGGCGTGGGCGGCGCGCAGGCATGACGGCCTGGTCGCCGACGCCGCCTGGCCCGATGCCGATCCGGCGTTGCTGGTCGACGACAGCGTGACCATCGCGGTGCAGGTCAACGGCAAGCTGCGCGACACGTTGACTGTCGCGAAGGATTCGTCGCGCGATGATCTGGAGGCGCTGGCAATGGCCTCGCCCAGGATCGTCGCGACCCTCGCAGGGGCAGCACCAAAGAAAGTGATTGTCGTCCCCGGCCGCTTGGTCAACATCGTCGCATGACTCGTTTCGCGCTGCTCATTCTCCCGATCGCACTCGCCGGCTGCGGCTTGCGGCCTTTGTACAGCGACGGGGAGAGCGGCGCGGTCGCCAACGCGCTGCGCCAGGTCGAGGTCGCGCCCATCGCGGGCAAGTCCGGTTATCTGGTCCGCAGCGCATTGATCGACCGGCTGGGCGGTGCGCCCGGCGGCGCGGCCAAATACCGTCTGGTCGTCACGCTCGACGATTCGATCCAGGGCTTTGGCGTGCGCCGCGACCAGGCGGTCACGCGCGAACGCCGCACGCTGCGCAGCCGCTATCAATTGGTCGATGCCGGCACCGGAGAGACCGTGCTCGACGCCACCGCCGGCTCCGACGCCGGGATCGACATCGTCAGCTCGGAATACGCCACCGTCGCGGCGGAAGACACCGCGGTCGAGCGGCTGGCGGAAACAATCGCCGACCAGATGGTCGCGCGCATCGGGCTGTACGTCACCCGTTCCGCGAAGTGAAAGCGGGCAGCGCCAAACAGATTGAAGCCGCGCTCGACCGCGCCGATGCCACCATCCGGGCCTATGTCCTGCACGGCACCGACGACGCGGGTTCGCGCGCGCTGGCGGCGCGGTTGGGCACGGCCTTGGGCGCAGATGCCGAACGCATCGATATCGACGGCAGCACGCTTAAAGACGAGCCAGGCACATTGGCGGGCGAAGCCAGCGCATTATCGTTGTTCGGGACGAAACGCTGGATTCGCGTGATCGGCGGCGAAGAGTGTTTTCTGGCGGTCGAGGAGTTACTCAACACCACGGCGCAAACCGATCCCGTCGCATTAATTGCGGGCACATTTCGCAAAGATTCCAAGCTCTTGCCATTAGCCGACAATCACCCGGCAACGCTGACGTTTCGCAGCTTCGTCCCCGAGGGGCGCGATGCCGGCGAGCTCGCCGCGGCGATCATGCGGCCGCTGGGGCTCAAGGTCGAAGCGCGCATTGCCGAACGCCTGGCGGCGATGTGCAATGGCGACCGCGCGCTGATTCAGCGCGAGGCGGAGAAATTTGCGCTCTATCTCGACGCCGCACCGGACCGCCCGCGCGAACTCGACATGACGACGATCGACGCGGTGTCGGCGGATGCGCAGGAGGGCGACCACGCGTCTTTAGTCGAAGCCGCGTTCGATGGCGATGCGGCGGGGGTGGCGCGCGAGCTGGCGCTGCTCGGCGATCTGGGTTCGGGCGCGGTCACAGTGCTGCGGGCGGCCGCGCGGCGGGCATTGCTCCTAGCCAACCCGCCAAAGTGGTTGAATGGGCCGGAAGCCCTGGCGATCCAGCGGCAATTGAAATTGTGGCGGCCCGAGAGACTGGCGCGCGTCAGCGCCCGGCTGTTTTCGGTCGAGGAGCGGCTCAAGGACGGGCGCACCGCAGGCGGCGTACTCGCCACCGAAGAATTGGTTCAGATCGCCCGCGTCGCCGCGAAGGGCCGTTAAATCAACTAGATACGCTCGCCCGACAGGCGCTGGCAGATCATGTCGAGCTGATCCAGCGTCGCATAACGCACCGTCACCGCCCCGCCATCGGCTCCGCTGTCGATCGACACGTTCAGGCCGAGAACATCGCTCAACTGCCGCTCGAGTTGCGCGACATCGGCATCGACCGGAGCCGTTCTCGACGTCGGCTTGCCGCCGTTGCGCCCATCCTTGACGATTTTCTCGATCTGGCGAACGCTCCAGCCCTTGGCGATCGCTTCATTCGCCAGATCGGCCGCGTCGGGCCGGCCGAGCAAGGCACGCGCGTGCCCCATCGACAATTTGCCAGCAATGACCAACTCGCGCACCGGCCCCTCGGTCTGATCGGCGACGCGGCCAAGATTGGCGACATGGCTGCGCGATTTCTTGACCGCTTCGGCAACCTGCTCCTGCGTCAGGCCGTGCTGGCTCATCAGATAATTATACGCATCGCCCTCTTCGAAGGCATTGAGCTGTTCGCGCTGGATGTTCTCGATCAGCGCGAGCTCCATCCCCTCCGCGCGCTCGACGTCGCGGACCATGACGGGAATGGTGTCGAGCCGCGCACGCTGGGCCGCGCGCCAACGCCGTTCACCCGCGACGATGGCATAGGCGTCACCACCCATCGGCGAGACGGTGATCGGCTGGAGCAATCCGTGGCGCCGGATCGATTCGGCGAGCTCTTCCAACGCGGCATCGTCGAAATGGCGGCGCGGCTGATCGGGGTTGCGATGGATCCACGCCACGGGGATTTCGCGCAACTGTCCCTCGGGGGTGCCGCCAGCGGGTTGCGCCTCGCCGAGTAATGCTGACAAGCCACGGCCAAGGCCCATCGGGCGGCGCTTCTCATCCGGCATCAGGCAGCTTCCTTCAGGCGCGGCAGGCGACCGATGACTTCGCGCGCCAACGCAAGATAGGCTTCGGAACCGCTACAGCGCAGGTCGTAAATCAGGGCGGGCAACCCGTGGCTCGGCGCCTCGGACAGACGGACGTTGCGCGGGATGACGGTCTTGAACACCGTGTCGCCAAGGCAGGCGCGGACATCGTCGGCGACCTGTTCGGTGAGCTTGTTACGGCGATCGTACATCGTCAGCGCGACGCCGAGAATGTGCAGGTCGCGATTCAACCCGCCCCGCACCCGCTCGACGGTTGAGAGCAGTTGCGACAAGCCTTCGAGCGCGAAGAATTCGCACTGCATCGGGACAATCAGGCTTTGCGCTGCCACCAAAGCGTTGATGGTCAGCAGTCCCAGCGACGGCGGGCAATCGACCAGCATGATATCCCAGCGCGGCGGCGCGGTGGCCAGAGCATCGGCCAGGCGGTGCGTACGGCGCTCGGCATGCGACAATTCGACTTCGGCCCCCGACAGATCGACGGTTGCCGGAACGACATCGAGGCGGGGCACGCGGCTGGGCATCACGGCATCGGCCAACGTGCAATCGCCGACCAGCACTTCGTATGACGAACGCAATCGGTCCGGGGCGTAAATGCCGAGGCCGGTCGACGCATTCCCTTGCGGGTCGAGGTCGACGAGCAGAACCCGCTTTCCCGTCGCGGCGAGCGCGGTGGCGAGGTTGATGGCGGTGGTCGTCTTGCCGACCCCGCCCTTTTGATTGGCGATCGCGATGCGAATCACTTGCCCCTCCGCCGCACGTCCCGCGCAACGACGATGCCGGCACTGGCATCGGTACGGCTGGGGACGATGTCGAAACGACCCTGCCACGTCCGCTGCGCGGTTGCCACCTCTTCCGCCGCCGATTTGCCCTTGGGAAAAACGAGAATAGTGCCAGGATGGGAAAAGGGCTGTGTCATATCGAGCAGCCGGTCGAGCGACGCGACGGCGCGCGCGGTGATAGCATCGAAGGGGCGAGCGGCGACGTTGGCGATGCTGGCGGTTGCAACGCTGACTTGGTCGAGCACCAGCTTTTTAGCGACTGCCTCGAGAAAGGTCGTGCGGAGTCGGCGGGTATCAACGAGAAGTACAAATACGTTCGTGAGGATCGCGATCGGGATCCCTGGCAGTCCGGCCCCGCTGCCGATGTCGAGCCATGACCGCGCCTGTGGCGCGTGCGTGACCAATTGCAGCGAATCGGCAATGTGTCGCGTCCAGATGTCGGGGATAGACGTCTTGGCGATGAGGTTTTGTCGTTCGCTTTCGGCGATGAGCAAATCGACGAAGATTTGCAGCTGCGCGAATGTTTCACGTGAAACATCCACGCCGGACAGCTCGGACAATGTTTCACGTGAAACAGTCATGCGGCGCGTTTGGCATGGACCATGACGGCGGTCAGCGCTGCTGGCGTGATGCCGGGAATGCGCTCTGCATGCCGCAAGGTGGTAGGACGAACGCGTTCGAGGCGCTCGATCATCTCGGTCGACAGGCCGGGGACTGCGGCGAATTGGACATTGTCCAAGGCGCAATCCGACATAGCGCGCTTCTCGAGCTCCGCATGCATACGCGCAATATAGGGTGCGTAGAGCGCATCCTCGGCCAGCTCTGCCTTGGTGTCATCGTCGGTTCCACCCGCGGCCAATGAGGCGAGTCTATGATCGCCCCATGATGCGCGCTCTACGCCCAGCAAGCCCGCCGACTTGCCGATCGCGTGAAGCCGGGTCGTCGCATTGTCGGCGCGCAGGGCGAGGCGGTGCTCGGCGCGCGCGGTCATCATGCGATAGGGTTCGCTGACACCGCCAAGGACCAGATCGTCGATCATGACGCCGATATAGCTGGTGTCGCGCCCGAGAATGAGCGGGGCGAGGCCAAGCGCATGTGCCGCGGCGTTGGCACCGGCCACCAAGCCCTGCGCGGCGGCTTCCTCATAGCCCGTCGTGCCGTTGATCTGGCCCGCGCAATACAGCCCAACGATGTTGCGCACGGCGAGATCATGGCCAAGAACGCGCGGATCGATGTGATCATATTCGACGGCGTAGCCGGGCTCGACAATCTCCACCGCTGCGAGGCCATCAATGGTGCGGAGAAAATCCTGCTGGGCGTCGACCGGCAGTGAGGTCGAAATGCCGTTGGGGTAAATCAGGGGTGTGTCGAGACCCTCGGGTTCGAGAAAGATCTGATGGCCGTCACGATCGCCAAAGCGCCGGACCTTGTCCTCGATAGACGGGCAATAGCGTGGGCCGACGCCTTCGATATCGCCCGAATAAAGCGGCGAGCGGTCGGCATTGGCACGGATGACATCATGGGTCGCCGCATTGGTGCGGGTGATCGCGCAATGAACTTGTGGCAGAATGCGGCGGCCGAGCGGCGACATCGTCCATGGATCGGGGTCCGAATCTTGTCGCGGCAGGCGGCTCCAGTCGATGGTGCGGCCGTCGAGGCGCGGCGGGGTGCCGGTCTTGAGGCGGGCGAGTGGCAGCGCGAGACGGCGGAGGGAGTCGGCGAGAGCAGTCGCGGCGCGTTCTTCGATACGACCACCGGCGAAACGGTCCTCGCCGCGAAACAGGCGGCCGCCGAGGAATGTGCCGGTGGCGAGGATTACGGTTGCGGCGGATAGGGTTTGGTCGTTGACGGTGGCACCGGTGATGCGGGCGTTAGTGACAAGGAGGCTCGTTGCCTCTGCCTCGATGACAGTTATGCCCGCCCCCGCTCGGCTGGGGCCGGGTCGCCCCTCCCGGTGGGAGGGGAGTTGGCCTGCCACTGCGCTGCGGACGAACGCGCCGAATCGCTTGCGGTCGGCCTGGACGCGCGGCCCCCAAACGGCGCGGCCTTTGGAGCGGTTGAGCATGCGATAATGGATCGCCGCTGCATCGCTCGCGCGACCGAGAATGCCGTCGAGCGCATCGACTTCGCGGACCATATGCCCCTTGCCAACGCCACCGATCGCCGGGTTGCACGACATCGCGCCGATTTTGCTCGCATCGAAGGTGATGAGTGCCACCGACGCACCGCGTCGCGCCGCCGCGCACGCCGCCTCTACGCCCGCATGGCCGCCGCCGATCACGATGACGTCGAAATGTTTCACGTGAAACAACTCACTTGCCGAGGCAGAAGCGCCCGAAGAGTGCGTCGAGCATATCCTCGACACCGCTGCGTCCCTGTAACCGATCAAGCGCCATACGCGCCAGTCGCAGCTCCTCAGCCGCGAAAAGCGGTTCCGTCGCTGCGGCAGCATGGAGGTGCGAGGCGATCTCGCCGAGCGCGCTGCGCTGACGCCGATTGAGGGTCAGGCCATCCTCGCGCTGGCCCTCACGGGCTTTCGCGATCAGCAAGTCACGCAGCTCGGTCAAACCTTCGCCGGTCTTGGCCGAGAGTCGCAGCCCCGTCTGCTGGATGCCCAAGTCCGATTTGGCGGCGATCCGCGTGGCACCTGCCGGCCCGCCACCCTCACCAAGCCACAAAACGATGTCGGCGGCGGCGATGGCCGCTTCGGCGCGGCGCATGCCTTCGATCTCGATCGCGTCGTCGCTGGCCGCGTGGAGTCCGGCGGTATCAGTGAGAAGCAACGCCACATCCCCAAGACGCACGGGCGCCTCGATAATGTCGCGCGTCGTCCCGGCTTGCGGGGTGACGATCGCTGCCTCGCGCCCGGCGAGTGCATTGAGCAATGTCGATTTGCCTGCATTGGGCGGCCCGGCGATGACGACGCGCAAACCGTCGCTCAGACGTTCGGCGGGCGGGGCGGACAGCGCGTGCTCGATTTGGCCCGCCAGCGCGGTCAGATCGTCTTCGCGTTCGGGCCATGGCACCACGTCGTCCTCGCCATCATAATCGATCGCGGCTTCGATCCGCGCCGCGGCGTCGAGGACATGCTGTCGCCAGCCCGCGATCATGCGCGTCAGCGTGCCGCCGGTCATCGCCATCGCCGCACGTCGTTGCGCCTCGGTTTCGGCGGCGAGGAGATCGGCGAGACCTTCAGCTTGGTTCAGATCCAGACAACCGTTGGCGAAGGCGCGGCGGGTGAATTCGCCGGGTTCGGCCGGACGGAGATTTGGGATGCCGGCGAGCGCTTCGAGGACCGCGGCGACGGTGGCGCGCCCGCCGTGAAGGTGGAGTTCGGCAACATCCTCGCCCGTCGCGCTGGCCGGGCCGGGGAAGGTCAGGACGAGCGCGGTGTCGAGCGTTTGCCCGTTATAGTGTAAGGTTGATAGGGTTGCTTTGCGCGCGGTAAAGTCTTTGCTCGTCAGTGACTTAACAGCGTTTAGTGCATCTGGTCCGCTGATCCGCACGACGGCAATTGCGGCGGGTGGCGCGCCGCTGGAAAGGGCGAAGATCGTGTCGGTCATTGCGTGAACCAGACGCCCCTCCCGCTTGCGGGAGGGGCAGCTCGCGCAGCGAGCGGGGTGGGGAGAGCAGGACTCTGCCCACCCTGGTCCTGCGGACCTGTCCCCCCCGCGTGCGGGGTGGACGTCTTTTGCATGACTCTAGCCGTCCGACTTGCCGCCAGGCGTGCGGGTCATGTCGAACAGCCCCTGCCACAGCTTCATCGCGCCATCGCCCATCGGCGACCAGCTCTTGAACATGTCCTGCACCATCGCGGGGGTGACGCCGTCGCGCATCGCTTCCTTGATGCGGCCGAGATAGGCTTCGTGGACCGATTCCATGTCGGGCAGTCCGAGAAACGCACGCGCCTCTTGCGGCGTACAATCGACGTCGACGGTGAATTTCATACGCTACGCCCCCATCAGCCGGGCGGCGTGCGGCGCGACATCGTGCCAGCCTTCCCAGATCATCTTGGTGGCAACATACAGGATCATCGCCAGACCGATATAGGCGATCCAATGATACCGCTGGACCAGTCGCGCAACGATGTTGGCGGCGAGACCCATGATCGTCACCGAGAATAACAGCCCGAACAGCAACACCGTCGGATGCTCGCGCGCGGCGGCGGCGACCGCGAGGACGTTGTCGAGGCTCATCGACAGATCGGCGATGGTGATCTGGATCGCCGCCTGAAGGAAGGTTTTGCCGCGCGGCGGGCCTTCTACTGCGGTCGTGCGCTCGTCGTCGGCCACGCCTTTCTGTACCGGCGGATGCAGCTCGCGGTACATTTTCCATGCGACCCACAGGAGGAGCAGACCGCCGGCGAGGAGGAGGCCGGTCACCTTGAGGAGCGCCGTGGCGAGGAACGCGAAGCCGATCAGGAACACCAGCGCCATCGCGACGCCGAGCATGATCACCTTCTTGCGCTCGCGTTCGGGCAATCCGCCGGCGAGCGTGCCCATGATCACGACATTGTCGCCGGCCATGGTCAGGTCGATGAAAATGACCTGCAGCAGCGTGGCGAGACCCGCGGCGGAGAAGGCGTCGGCGAAATCGAGGGCGGGGATCATGGCAATGCCCTACGCAACCAGCGCGTCATGGGCAAAGCCCATGACGTCGAACGCGGCAAACGCCGCGTCGGCCGAGCTGGCCCGAGTCCTGCCGCTGCTACGCTACGGCAGGCCGGACTCAGCTGTTCATGCTCGAGAAGAAGTCCTCGTTGGTCTTGGAATCCTTCATCTTGTCGAGCAGGAATTCCATCGCGTCGATCGTGCCCATCTGCATGAGGATGCGGCGCAGCACCCACATTTTGGCGAGCTTGCCCTTTTCGACAAGCAGTTCTTCCTTGCGGGTCCCCGACTTGCCGACGTCCAGTGCCGGGAAGACGCGCTTGTCGGCAACCTTGCGGTCGAGCACGATTTCCGAGTTGCCGGTGCCCTTGAACTCTTCGAAGATGACTTCGTCCATGCGGCTGCCGGTATCGATCAGCGCGGTGGCGATGATCGAGAGCGAGCCGCCCTCCTCGATGTTACGCGCGGCGCCGAAGAAGCGCTTCGGGCGCTGCAGCGCGTTGGCGTCGACACCACCGGTCAGCACTTTGCCCGAGCTGGGCACGACGGTGTTGTAGGCGCGACCGAGACGGGTGATCGAATCGAGCAGGATGACGACATCCTTTTTGTGCTCGACCAAGCGCTTGGCCTTTTCGATGACCATTTCGGCGACCTGGACGTGACGCGTCGCGGGTTCGTCGAAGGTCGAGGAGATGACTTCGCCGCGCACCGAGCGCTGCATGTCGGTGACTTCCTCGGGGCGTTCATCGACCAGCAGGACGATCAAAAAGACTTCGGGATGGTTGTCGGTAATCGCCTTGGCGATATTCTGCAACATCACCGTCTTGCCGACGCGCGGCGGGGCGACGATCAGCGTGCGCTGGCCCTTGCCCTGCGGCGAGATGATGTCGATTACCCGCGCCGACTTGTCCTTGACCGTCGGGTCGAGCGTGTCGAGCGACAGCTTTTCCTCGGGGTAAAGCGGCGTCAGATTGTCGAAATTGACGCGGTGACGGACGGCGTCGGGATCGTCGAAATTGACTTTAACGGCGCGGGTGAGCGCGAAATAGCGTTCGCCGTCCTTGGGCGCCTTGACCTCGCACTCGACCGTGTCGCCGGTGCGCAGACCGTGGCGGCGGACGAGATTGGGCGAGACGTAAATGTCGTCGGGGCCGGCGAGGTAGTTCGCCTCGGGGCTGCGCAGGAAGCCGAAGCCGTCCTGGAGCACTTCGAGCGTGCCTTCGCCCATGATCTGCTCGCCATTTTCGGCTTCGGCCTTGAGGATGGCGAACATGATGTCGTTTTTGCGGAGCGTCGATGCGCTCTCCACGCCCAGCTCTTCGGCCATGGCGACCAGTTCGGCGGGGGGTTTTTGTTTCAGTTCTTTAAGATGCATGTCTTTGTATTTCCGTGAGAGTTTCGGTCTGACCGAACGGCGTGACCCGAGGACCGGGCGCCGGCTGGGCCGCTCTGAGAGCGGACAGTTGGAGAGTTAGTCATGACGCGTGGGGGCGTCAATCGTTTAGCGTTGGTGCGTTTCGAGATATGTCGCCCCTGCGCAGGCAGGGGCCTAGATGAACTCTCAACATGAGGTGCAGCCGCTATTTACGAGTTCATTTGGACCCCTGCCTGCGCAGGGGCGACATGAATTGGTTATGCGCGGTATTTAGAAGGGGCGAACGATGACCATCACAACGGCGATCGCCGCCATCAGCCCGGGGACTTCGTTCAACAACCGCATCGTGCGGTTCGACAGCAGCGTGCCGCCCTCGGCCAGGCGCTTGGCATAAGCGACCATCCACAGATGGTAGAGCACCAGCAACCCGACCGCGGCGAATTTGACGTGAAACCAGCCCTCGCCACCGACACCGGTGTTGAGCACCAGCGACAGGCCGAGCACCCAGGTGATGACCAGCGACGGGTTGAGGATCAGGCGGATCAGCCGCGCTTCACGCTCTTCCCAGACTTTCCATTCGCTGGTGCCGCTGCGTGCTTCCTGATGATAGGCATAGAAGCGCGGCAGCATGAACAACCCGGCCATCCAGAAGATGACGAAGACGACATGCGCCGCCTTGACCCAGGGATACCAGCTGCCAAGCCAACCGATCATGTCGGGCATCAGCCGCGCACCCGCTCCAGCAATTGGTCGACATGCGCGATCGGGGTGTCCTGCAGGATGCCGTGGCCCAGATTGAAGATGTGGGGACGACCGGCAAAGGCTGCAAGAATGCGGTCGGTAGCGCGCGCCAAGGTGTCGCCGCCGGTGATCAGCGCGAGCGGATCGAGATTGCCCTGCAGCGGCAGATCCCTGGGGAATTCGCGCGCGGCCCATTCGGGATCGATCGTCTCGTCCAGCCCCAGCGCATCGACGCCGGTACCGCGGGCATAATCGACCAGCTTCGCACCCGCGCCCTTGGGAAAGCCAATGATCGGGGTGTCGGGATGCCGCGCCTTCACCGCGCGAACGATCGCCGCGTTGGGCGCGATGACCCAATCGGCGAATTGTTGTGGCGACAGACTCCCCGCCCAACTGTCGAACAACTGGATCGCGTCGGCCCCCGCCAGAATCTGGCCCGAGAGATACTCGACCGTCGCGGCGACGATCGCGTCGATCAGCGCGCCGAATTTGACCGGGTCGCGATAGGCCAGGCGACGCGCGGCGGACTGGTCCTTCGACCCTTGCCCCGCGACCATGTAGGTGGCGACGGTCCACGGACTGCCGGCAAAGCCCAGCATGGTCGTTTCGGGGGCCAGCGCGGCCTTCACCTGCCGCACCGTCTGAAACACGCTCTCACCGCTGCCCAGCGGCTCCCGCAACGCGGTCATGTCGCCATCGAGCAATGGCGGGGCGAGGCGCGGGCCTTCGCCTTCCTCGAACCATAATTTCTGGCCCATGATATGCGGGACGACGAGGATGTCCGAAAACAGGATCGCGCCATCGAAACCGAACCGGCGGAGCGGCTGAATGGTCACTTCGGCGGCGGCATCGGGATCGTAGACCAGGTCGAGGAACCCGCCCTTTTCGGCCCGCAATGCGCGATATTCGGGCAGGTAACGCCCCGCCTGACGCATCAGCCACATCGGCGGCACTTTGGGAATTTCACCGCGCAGCACGCCGAGCAGGGGTTTGGTCGATAGGTCGGGCAGCGCAGTCATCCCTTACAAAATAGAGTCTTTTAGAATCTAGGTTGATGAGTGTTGTTGGCGGACGTCGAGCGGGGTTTATGCGGGTCGGGCGAATCTGCCAACAGCTTGCGTGATCCGCGGGCCCGCAAATCCGCCGAGTCGCGCGGCGCAACTCCCGCTATCCACAGCTGTGGGCGGAATCGCCGGCCTGTGGACAAGCGCGGGTGCGAATCATCGGCGGAGTCCGCGGAAATTTGGCGGGACGGTCATCCCCATTGCTGCCCTCGCCTTTCCCCCCAAAGTTATGCACAGGTGACGGGTGGCGCGCCTCCATCTGCACATGCTGTCGGACTCGACGGGCGAAACGCTCGAGCATCTCGCCGCCGCCGCCCTGGCGCAATTCGACGATGTCGAAACGCTCAAACATTTCTGGCCGATGGTCCGCTCCGAACGCCATCTGGCCCGCGTCCTGACCGAGATCCAGCAGAACCCGGGGCTGGTGCTGTTCACTTTGGTCAATCAGGAATTGCGCGGGAAGCTGGAGGCGGCGTGCCATTCGCTGGGGTTGCCTGCGGTGGGCGCGCTCGACAGCGTCACCGCCGCGCTCCAGGACATGCTCGGCCAGCGCGCGGAAGGCAGACCGGGGCGGCAGCATGTCCTCGACGAAGCCTATTTCGCGCGGGTCGATGCGATCCAATACACCATCGCGCATGACGACGGCGTCGGCGCGGACAATTGGGAAGAGGCGGATATCGTCCTCGCGGGGGTCAGCCGCACGTCCAAGACCCCGACATCGATCTACCTCGCCAATCGCGGGTACAAGACCGCGAACATCCCGTTGGTGCCGGGCGTTGCCCCGCCCGACAATCTGTTCACGCTGAAACACCCGCTGGTAGTCGGATTGGTGACGAGCGCGGAGCGGCTGGTGGCGGTCCGCCGCAACCGGCTGCTGTCGATGGGACAAACCGCCGATACCGATTATGTCGATGCCGAGCGGGTGGCCAATGAGATCGCGCATGCGCGGCGGATGTTCGCCGACAATGGCTGGCCCATGATCGACATGACGCGGCGATCGATCGAGGAGGGTGCCGCGGCGATTATCGGCTTGCTGAGCGAGCGCGAGGCGGCGGCGTGACGCTCGTGCTCGCCTCCACATCGCCGTCGCGCCGGCTGATGCTCGAAAATGCCGGCGTGCCGTTCGAGGTCGTCAAACCCCTGGTCGACGAGGATGCCGCCAAGGCGTCACTCGGCGATCTGCCGCCGCGCGATCTCGCCGATGCGCTCGCCGAACTGAAGGCGCGCAAGGTGTCGGCGTCGCGGCCGGGCGATCTGGTGCTCGGTTGCGATTCGGTGGTCGCGCTCGATGACGGCACGCGGATCGACAAGCCGGGCGCGAATCTGGCGGCGCAATTGCGGCTGATGTCGGGGCGGACGCACCGGCTCCATTCGGCGGCGGTGGTGTGCGAAAACGGCCAGCCGGTGTGGCGCGCGATCGAAGTTGCGACGATGCACGTCCGCCAGCTCAGCGACGCCTTCATCGCCGATTACGTCGCGCGCGATCCCGAAGCCCAATGGTGCGCGGGCGGTTATCGCATCGAAGGGCCCGGCGCGCAGCTGTTCAGCCGCGTCGACGGCAGCTGGTTCGCGATCATGGGCCTGCCGCTGATCCCGCTGCTGGCATGGTTGCGCGCGCGGGGAGTTGTGCTGTCGTGACGCCATTTGCCGAGGTCATCGGCGATCCGATCGCGCAGTCCAAATCGCCGAGGATTCACGGGTTCTGGCTCGAAAAGCTCGGGATCGATGCGGCGTATCGCGCGCATCTGGTGGCGCCGGACGGCGTTGGCGCTTATCTGGCCGATCGCCGCACCGATCCGGACTGGCGCGGGTGCAACGTCACCATGCCGCACAAACAGGCGGTGCAACCGTTTCTCGACACCGTATCGCGCACCGCCAGCCGGATCGGCGCGATTAACACGGTTTATGTCCAGCAGGACCGGCTGATCGGCGACAATACCGATGGCGAGGGGTTTTTGGAGCCGCTGACGCAGTGGCTGGGACAGACGCATCTGTTTCGCATGGCGCGGGTGCTGGGTGCGGGCGGGGCGGCGCGGGCGATCACGGCGGCTTTGGTCGATCATGGGTTTACGCTGGTCGTGGCGGGGCGGGATGCCGCCAAGTGCGAGACGATTCTGGCACAATTGCCTGGCGAGCATCACGCGACGACGCTCGATCATTTTGCCGATCCGACCGATTTTGCGTTCGATGATCGCGACGGGCTGTTCGATCTCGTCGTGAATACCACGCCGTTGGGGATGGCCGGGCGCGAACCGCTGCGATTCGACTTCAGTCACGTCCCGCCGGGCAGCATCGTTTATGACATCGTGACGTCGCCGGTGCGCACACCGCTGTTGATCGAGGCCGAGACGCGTGGATTCCGTACGATCGACGGCCTGGCGATGCTGATCGGTCAGGCCGCTGCGGCGTTTCGCCTGTTCTTCGGAGCAGATGCGCCGCGCGAGCATGATGCCGAGCTTCGCGCGTTGCTCGAATCATGATCACCATTGGCCTGACCGGTTCGATCGGCATGGGCAAATCGACCGTCGCGGCGATGTTCGCCGATCTGGGCGTGCCGGTGTTCGATGCCGATGCCGCCGTCCGCCGCTTGCAGGGGGCGGACGGCGTTTTGCTCGCCCCTATCGAGGCGGCGTTTCCCGGTACCACTGGCCCGCAAGGCGTCGACCGCGCCGCATTGTCGCAAGTCCTGCACGACCCCGCCGCGCTCAAACGGCTCGAAGCAATCGTTCATCCTGCGGTGGGCGAAGAGCGCGCGCAATTCCTCCACGACCATGCCACGGCGCCGATCGTCGTGTTCGACGTGCCGCTGCTGTTCGAAACCGGCGGCAACGATCGGGTCGATGTCACCGTCGTCGTGTCCGCGCCCGCAGCGGTCCAGCGTCAGCGCGTCCTGGCGCGTGACGGCATGACGCCAGCCAAGTTCGACGCGATCCTCGGGCGGCAAATGCCCGATGCGGAAAAACGCGCGCGCGCCGATCATGTCGTCGACACCGCCGCGTCGCTGGACGAAACCCGGGCACAGGTAAGCGCGCTGATTGAAGGGCTTAGCGCACAACTTGGCGGCGGTTGAGGGTTGACCCGAAAGCGCCTACGTTAAACGCTTCATGCGCGAAATCGTCTTCGATACCGAAACCACCGGCCTCGACCCGCAACAGGGCGACCGGGTGGTCGAAATCGGCTGTGTCGAACTGATCAACCGGTGCGAGACGGGCAATGTTTATCACGCCTATTTCAACCCCGGCATGCCGATGCCGTCGATCGCCGAACAGGTGCACGGGCTGAGCGACGCGTTCCTTGCCGACAAGCCGTGGTTCGAGGATCAGGTCGAAGACCTGCTCGACTTCCTCGGTGACGCGCCGCTGATTGCGCACAATGCCAATTTCGATTTCGGCTTCGTCAATAACGAGCTGGGGCTGTGCGGCCGCCTGCATTTGCCGATGAGCCGGATGATCTGCACCGCGGCGATGTCGCGCAGCCGCCATCCCGGCGCGAAACATTCGCTCGACGCTCTGTGCTCGCGCTATGGCATCGACCGCAGCCACCGCACGCTGCACGGCGCGTTGCTCGACGCGCAATTGCTGACCCAGGTCTATATCGAGCTGACCGGCGGGCGGCAGATCGGGCTCGACATGGCGTCGCCGGTGGCGGTGGAAACCGTGGCGCACGTGATGGTCACACCGCTGCAGCGCACGCCGCGCTACGCCACCGTCACCAATGCCGAACTGGAACGCCACGCGGCGTTCGTCGCGAAGCTCGACGACCCGATCTGGGCGTGGGGCCAAGCGGGCGAGTCGGGCGTTGGCCAGAGTAACCGGGCTGCGTAAAAGGGCCGGGAGATAAATTTGAAACTGCCAAAGGAGGCGCACAAATGGACATTCGCGTATCGGGTCACCAGACCGACACGGGGACCGCGCTTCAGGGCCATGTCGAAGACCGGCTGAATGCGATCGCCGACAAATATTTCTCGCGCACGATCAGCGCCAATGTGACGTTCGGCAAGGGTCCGCACGACAATGGCTTCACCTGCGATATCATGGCCAATGTGATGAAGGGCACCGTGCTGAAAGCGCATCACGATGCCCAGGACGCCAAGCTCGCCTTCAACGGCGCGGCGGACAAGATCGAAAAGCAGCTGCGCCGTTATATGCGCCGATTGAAGGACAAGACCGGCAACGGGTCCGACGAAATCGAGGCGATCGAAGCGGGCTACACCGTATTCCAGGCGCAGGACGACGAAGACGAAGTCGCCGACAACATGCCGATCATCGCCGAAACGCGTGTCGATGTCCCCGAAGCCACGGTTGGCGACGCGGTTATGATGCTCGATTTGCGCCACACCAACGCCATGCTGTTCAAAAACAGCGGAACGGGTTATTACAACATGGTCTATCGCCGTGGCGACGGTACGATCGGTTGGGTCGAACCCGCGCGCGCCTAAAGGATATAAGAGAAACTCATGTTCGATATCACGCGCCCCGGCGCGGTGGCCCCCGCGATGCATGTCGCGGGGAAAAAACCGCTGTTCCACGAACTCGCGGCGATGGCGGCGAAGGCGCACGCCCTCGACGCGGGCGAGATTCTCGAATTGCTGACCGAGCGTGAGCGGCTGGGCCCGACCGGGTTCGGCGGCGGCACGGCGATTCCGCACGCGCGCATTCCCGGACTCGATCATGTCGTCGGCAGCTTCGCGCGGCTGACGCATCCGGTCGATTATGCCGCGGTCGACGGCGTGCCGGTCGATCTGGTCTATTTGTTGCTGTCGCCCGTCGATGCCGGTGCGGCGCATTTGAAGGCGCTGGCGCATGTCAGCCGGCTGCTGCGCGACAAATCGTGCGTCGCCAAGTTGCGCGATGCCGGGTCGTCGGATGCGATCGTCGCCTTGCTCGACCCCGAGGATTGGCGTGACGCCGCCTGACGCATCTCCCGGGGCAGCGCATCACCGCGCGCTCGAATCGCTGTATCGCGCGGCGCCGATCAATTCGCTGTTCCCGTCGAAGCTGGAGATTGTCGAAGACGGGTTTGCGCGCATTCGCTTCACCGTCGGCAGCGAACATTATCACGCCGCGGGCGCGCTGCACGGTACCGCCTATTTCAAGATGCTCGATGACGCGGCTTTCTATGCCGTCAACAGTTTGGTCAGCGACCGGTTCTTGCTGACCACCGCGTTCAACCTGCTGTTTACGAAACCGCTCAAGGCCGGTGAATTGATCGCCGAAGGGCGCTGGATCAGCGGTAAACGCCGCGTGTACGTCGCCGACGCGCGGCTGATCGACAGCGAAGGGGAGGAAGCCGCGCGCGGCACCGGCACCTTCATGCGCTCGCAAATCCCGCTCTCGTCGCTGCCCGGCTACGCGCGGCCATGACCCTCGCCACCGGCGTGGCGGTTTCGCTCATGCTGCGGCGCACACAAGACGCGGGCGGGTTTGCCACGGTGCTGTCGAAAGGCGGGGCAGAGGGCGGCGGCATCCTCGTGCAATGCGCCGAACGCGGGCTGACGACCGCGCTGATGGAGCGTCAGATGGCTTCCGGCTTTCGTTATGAATGGCGCCCGACCGGTCCCGACTCACCCGAAAAATGGGCAGACTATGTTGCGCTGCGGAAAAAGTCCGACCCGGATTTGTGGGTTATCGAACTGGACGTCGCGGATGCGCAACGGTTCGTCGCGGATAACTTTGCGTTCGATTGACTTCATTAACCGGTGACCGGACATGCAGGCTTCGGACCAACGCGTAGCCGCGCTTGCCCCTGAATTCACCGGGGTGGCACGGACGCAGACGACCGGACGGGTGGGGCATCACCAATACGACTACCGACGATGCTTCGTTGCGTTCGGACGCACTATGATAATGTTTGAATGTCGATTTTGTTTCGTGCCGCAAGTGTCGCGGCCTCTGCTTTCTTCGCTTTTGCCGCTGCCGGCGGCCTGACAGGCGGCGCCACGCTTCGCGCCCAGTTTGTCGATCCGGCCTCCATCGCCACCACTGCGCTCCCGGCTTCGCCGGATGTGGCGCGCGCGTCGGACGATGGCATTTCGATCCCCACGCCCGAAGCGCAGGACGCGCCAGTGTCCAAGCCGGTGGTTCAGGCGCTCGTCGAAGCGCCGGTCGATGCGACCCAGCATAATTGCGTCGCCACTGCGGTCTATTACGAGTCCAAGGGTGAACCCGTCGCCGGCCAGTTGGCCGTGGCGCGCGTCATCATGAACCGCGCCAAATCGGGCCGCTTCGCCAAGACGCCCTGCGGCGTCGTGACGCAGCGCAGCCAGTTTTCGTTCGTCCATGGCGGCAATCTGCCGACGCCCCCGGAAAACGCCGCGTGGCGCCAGGCCAAGCTGATCGCCCGCATGGCGATGGGTGACGTCTATGCCGGCCCCGCCGCGACCGCGCTGTATTTCCATGCCAAGCGCGTCTCGCCCGGCTGGAACCGCACCAGCCTGGGTGCGATCGGCAACCACATCTTCTATCGCTAGAACGCTTTTCAGCGTTCTATAGACGTTCTAAAGGGAGTGGATGCTCGATGCGTCCGCTCCCTTGATCGCGCGTGATGTCGCGCGCGGCGCGGCGCGGTTGCTGATGCGTCACGATTGCCTGGCCATCGCCGAAGTATCGCTGGGCAATGGCCGCCGTGCCGATTTGATGGGCCTGTGCCCCAAGGGCAATGTGACCATCGTCGAGATCAAGGTCAGCCGTGCCGATCTGCTCGGGGACGCCAAATGGCCCGAATATCTCGATTATTGCGACCGGTTCTTCTGGGCGATTCCCGAACATCTCGACCGCGCCTTGCTCGACCGGCCCGAATTGATGCCCGAACGCGCGGGGCTGATCGTCGCGGATCGTTATGATGCGGCGATCGTCCGGGAACCGGCGCACCATCCGCTCGCGCCGTCGCGGCGGCGGGCCGAAACGCTCAGGTTCGCGCGGCGCGCGGCACGGCGTCTGCTGGTCGAAATCGACGATGGGATCGTCGCGCTTATCTAGGCTCAGTTGGGCCCGTATTTGGACTTGGGCTTGGGCTTGGCCTCGTCGATCTGGCGCAGGATCACCGCTGCCCGGGGATCGCGCGCGGCATAATCGCGCGCGCTGAGCCCCGATCCGGATTCGGCTTTCAACGGATTGGCGCCGGATCGCAGCAACAAGGCGACGATCGTCGTATCGTTGTTCTGCACCGCGCGGGTCAGCGCGGTTTCGCCCAAGCTCGACGTCAGATCGGGCAGCGCACCCCGTTCGAGCAACAACGATACGCCCTCGCTCCACCGCAGCTGCGTCGCGATCAGCAAAGGCGCCTGCCCCTGTTTGTTGCGGAGGTTGGCGTCGGCACCGCGCGACAGCAGGAAATTGAGATACGTCATGTCGCGCCGCCGCGTGACGATGTGCAGCGCGGTGTCGCCGGTCGCCTGATCCTGGGTATTGATGATGACCTGCGCCGACCCCGCCTTGGACAGGATCTCGGTGATCTTGGTCCCGTCGGAATCCTTGATCGCCTTCAGGAACGTATAGCTTTGCGAAAAGCCTATCTGCGCGGCGGCGGGAACCGCCAGCGCCAATGCCGCACCGGTGATGATCGTCCTTAGTCGCACGCCCGAATTCCCTCGCTGTCGCACCCACTTGCGCGCCGACGCCTCGCACCGCAAGGCTGAGGCGATGCTGAACAGATTTATGCTTTTTCCCGTTCTCGCGCTCGCCGCTTGCCAGCCTGCGGCCAAACCGCCGCTCGACGGCGCGCGCATCGGTGGCCCGTTCGCGCTACAGACGACCAGCGGGCGCACCGTCACCGACAAGGATTTCGCGAGCAAGTATCGCATCGTCTATTTCGGCTACACAAATTGTCCCGACGTCTGCCCGACCGACATGGCCAATCTCGGCCGCGGCGTCGCGCAATTCCGCAAAAGCCATGCCGGCGCGCCGCCGATCGCGCTGATCTTCATCACCGTCGATCCCAGACGCGACACCCCCGACATAGCGTCGAAATTCGCCCACGCCTTCCTACCGGACGCGGTCGGCCTGTCGGGCAGCGATGCGGCGGTGGCCGGCGTCAAGACGGCATTCGCGGTCTATGCCAAGGCCGAGCCGGGCGCGACGCCGGGCAGCTACCTCGTCGATCACACCCGCACCTCCTACCTGATGGATCGTGACGGCAAACCGATGGCGATCCTGCCGTCGGAACAAAGCGCCGAAGCGGTCGCGACGGATCTGGATCGATGGGTGAATTAACCCCCTGGTGGGAGACGCTCCCGCTGAAACAACTCGACGCGGCGCAATGGGAATTGCTGTGCGACGGGTGCGGCAAATGCTGCCTGCACAAGCTCGAGGATGAAGATACCGGCGATTATTACCCGACCAACGTCGCCTGCCGCCAGCTCGACCGCCGCACCGCGCAATGCCGCGATTATGCCAATCGCAAGATGCTGGTGCCCGATTGCATCCAGCTGAGGCTCGACAATCTCGAGGAATTCGACTGGCTGCCGCGCACCTGCGGCTATCGCCTGCGCGCCGAAGGGAAACCGCTACCCGAATGGCACCACCTCAACACCGGCAGCCGCGAAAGCGTCCATGAAGCCGGTGCCTCGACGCGCGGCTGGACGATTTCCGAAGTCGATGCCGGCGATCTCGAGGATCACATGGTCACGGATCGCGATGTCTGAGCTGGTGTTTTCGGGCGGCGGGCGGCGCCGCGAACTCGAAATCGTCCGCCGTCCCGGCACGCGTGCGATGCGCCTGTCGGTCGATCCGCGCGATGCCAGCGTGCGCCTGAGTGTTCCCCCACGTGCGGCGCTGCGTCCCGCTCTGGCTTGGGCGGCGACCAAGCGCGCCTGGGTCGAGGCGCAGATGGAGAAACTGCCCGCGCCGCTCCCGGTGCTGCCGGGCATGGAATTTACCGTGCGCGGGCAGCACGTGCGGCTGGACTGGTCTCCCGATCATCCGCGCGGCCCCAAACGCGTCGGCGAAATGCTATGCGTCGGCGGCCCCCTCGAATCGCTCGCCGCCCGCCTGACGCGCTGGCTCAAGGCCGAAGCGCTGCGCACGCTCGAAACCGAAACGCGGGAACTCTGCGCGGCGCGCAATCTCGCCATCACCACCGTCCATGTCGGTGATCCGCGTGGGCGCTGGGGCAGCTGTTCGTCGTCGGGGGCGATCCGTTATTCGTGGCGGCTGATCCTCGCGCCGTCGGACGTGCTCAGCGCGACGGTCGCGCACGAAGTCGCGCACCTCGTCCATCTCGACCACTCGCCGGCCTTCCATGCCGAGGTTGCCCGGCTGTTCGGACGCGCGCCCACTGCCGAACGCCGCTGGCTCAAAAGCCACGGCACCGCGCTTCACTGGTTTGGGCGCGAATCCTGATTTGATCGGTCGCGGCGCTGGTCGCGCGGCGGTTCGGTTGCGGGACGCTTGCCGGTGATCGATTCGACCAGATCGCCGATGCGGTCGCGCCGGTCTTCGCGTCGATCGTCACGCCGGTCCTGCGGCGGCGGCGGCGCGGCGGCGGGATCGTCATAGGGATTGGGGATCGCCGATGTTGTCGTTTCGGTCGTCGTCCCCGGCGGGTCGGCGGGCATGCCGTTCTCGTCGACGAACTGGCCTTCGCTGTCATTGCCGAAATAGGCTTCGTTATCGGGTTCCAGCTGCGTTTCAGGGAGCGTCACGGCGGTCTGGAATTGCTCGACCGGGCGCTTGGCCACGGCGATCTTCATATATTGCGCAAAGGCCCGCGCGGGCGCGGTGCCGCCCATCAAGCCCGGGATCGGGCGCGAATCGTCGCGGCCCATCCACACTCCGGTGGTGATCCCGCTGGAGAAACCGAGGAACCAGCCGTCCTTGTTCGACGACGTCGTGCCGGTCTTGCCCGCCACCGGGCGGCCGATCTGCGCGGCGCGCGCGGTGCCGGTGGCGACCGCGGTCTGGAGCAGGTCGATCATCTGCGCGGCGACCTGCGGCGCGACGAGGACGTGGCTGGCATCGAGTTCGTGGCGATACAGCACTTCGCCGTCCGCCGACGTCACCTTGGTGATGCCATAAGGCGCGATGGCGATGCCGTTGGATCCGACGCTGGCAAACGCCCGCGTCATGTCGATCAGGCGGACATCGGATGTACCCAGCACCATCGACGGGTGCGTGTTGATCGGCGTGGTGATGCCGAACCGCCGCGCCATGTCGGCGATCGTCGTGGTGCCGACCTGCTGGCCTATTTTGGCCGCGATGGTGTTGATCGAATAGGCAAAGGCTGTGCGCAGCGTGATCGGCCCCGAATTGTGCCGCGACGAATTGCGCGGGCTCCAGCCGTCGATGGTCACGGGTTCATCGACGACCTGGCTCTCCGGTGTGCTGCCCGCCTCCAGCGCGGAGAGGTAGACGAATAGCTTGAACGCCGATCCCGGTTGCCGCACCGCCTGCGTAGCGCGGTTGTAGATCGACGCGACATAATCGCGCCCGCCGACCATCGCCCGCACCGCGCCGTCACGGTCGAGGCTGACTAAAGCGCCTTGCGCCCCGGCCGGGCTGTTGGCCTGGATCGACGCCGTTGCCGCGCCCTGCATGCCGATGTCGAGCGTGGTCCACACATCGATCGGCTGCGTCGTTTCGTCGATCAACGTATCGAGCTGCGGCAACGCCCAGTCGGTGAAATACCGTACGCTGTTCTGCTTGGCTTCGGGCGCGAAGACGATGTTGTCGGGGTTCGCCGCTTCCAGCTCGGCGGAGGACAATTTGCCCTGTTCGCGCATCACGCCCAGCACGACTTTCGCCCGCGCGACGGCGGCATCGCGGTCGGCGGAGGGGCTGTAATTCGACGGTGCCTTGACCAGTCCGGCGATGACCGCGGATTCGCCCTGGCTCAGCGTCGTTGCGCTGTGTCCGAAGAATTTGCGGCTCGCGGCGTCGATGCCGTAAGCGCCGCCGCCGAAATAGACCTTGTTGAGGTACAGCTCGAGGATCGCATCCTTGGTGAACTTGCGTTCGATCGCCAGCGCCAGAATCTGTTCCTTGATCTTGCGCGTCCAGCTGCGGTTGTTGGTCAGGAACACGTTGCGCGCCAGCTGCTGGGTGATCGTCGAGCCGCCCTGCTTGAAATGGCCGCTGGTCGCGCGGACGTAGAAACTGCGCGCAATGCCGATCGGATCGATGCCGGGGTGATAGCGAAACCGCTTGTCCTCGACCGACACCATCGTGTTCTTCATCGCGTCGGGAATGCGCGAATAAGGCAGCCATTGCCCGTAACTCGGCCCCAGCGAGACGATCACCGTGCCGTCCGCGGCATGCACGCGGATCATCTGACCATTGGGACTCGATTTGAGCTCGGCCATGCTGGGCAAAGACGAATAGGCAACGGCCACCGCGACGATCACCGCGATCAACGCCGCGCCGAACACGACCAGGCTCCAACGGAACACCCGCGCAATCATCTGTGGCAACCCCATGTCATCGCGCGCGCCATTGGGGACGGGGGGTTAGACGAGGCGTGAACGGGTGGGAAGGGCTACTTCCCCTCAAAACCCAGCGCGACCGAGTTCATGCAATAGCGCAGTCCCGTACTGTCGCGCGGCCCATCGGGAAACACATGCCCCAGATGCCCGTCGCATTTGGCACAGCGCACTTCGGTGCGGACCATGCCGTGGCTGACGTCGCTATGTTCGACCACCGCATCGCTCGACGATGGTTCGACGAAGTTCGGCCAGCCGCTCCCCGAATCGAACTTGGCGTCCGATTTGAACAGTTCGTTGCCGCACCCGGCGCAGCGATAGGTGCCGGGTTCATGATTGTCGTTGAGGATACCCGCGAACGCGCGCTCGGTGCCGCCCTGGCGCAGCACGGCGAATTGTTCGGGGGTCAGCTTTTCGCGCCACTCGGCATCGGTTTGGGGCATGTCGGTCATGGCACGAATGTGGGGCTTGGCGGCACAGGTTCAATCCCCGATCCGCGTCACCTTCGCAGCCAGCGCGGCCAGCGACGGCATGACGCCAATGCTGCGCACTCCCAGCGCAGCAAAGCGCGGGTTTTCAGCGGCTTGCCACAAGAGTTTCGCAATCCCGACCGGCCGCGAAGTGCGCCGCGCGAAAGCGCGTTGAAAGGGTTCGGCATCCATCCCGCGGGTCCAGAAATCCGCCGCGGCGATGCCGCTGGCGACCGCGATGCCCATGCCCTCTCCGGCCAGGCTCGGGATGCACGCCGCCTGATCGCCCAGCCGCCACACGCCCGCTTGGGTGGTCGTCGCGCGCCAGCCATAAGGCACACTGGCAATCGCATCGATCGGCTGCGACCAGTCGGCCTGCGCCAGCCGCTCGCCCAGCGGCCCGTTGCCGATCTGCCGCAGCAACGTCGCGGGATTGCCGTCCGCTTCTGCCAGCCGCGACTTGCGCACCGCCAGGCACAAATTCGCGCTGCCATCCTCCTGTGCGACCAGCCCGACATAGCCGCGGTCGAACAGATGCAGTTCGATCGCCCCGCCGATCAAGCGGGCCAGCGACGGATGCGGCGGCAGCCGCAACCGCAGCCCCAAGGTCGGATCGCCCGCCGCCTTGGGCCGCATCAACCCGCGCAACTCATGCTTGCCCGTGGCGAGGAACATCGGCGCGCCGTCCCACGCCTTGACCGTGACCCCGCGCTCGACGCCCGCGCCCGCCGCCTCGGCGCGCAGCAGCATCAACCTGTCGAGCACCCGCCGCGACACGCCGATCGCGCCGCCGGGCAGAGGCGCCGATGCCGTCATCTCACCCGCAAACACGCGGACATGATCGACCGCATGGCCCGGCACCGCGACACCCAGCCGCTCGAGCGACGCGAGTGTCCGCCAGCTCAAAAACCCGCCGCAGATCGCATCGCCGGTTTCGCGCTGGCGCTCATGGATCACCGGCCGCTCGCCCGCCATCGCCAGCGCGATCGCCACCGCGCTCCCCGCCGGCCCGCCACCGGCGATCAGCGGCGGTGTTCGACGCACAACCGGAACGGAAAGATGCGGCGAACCACGGCGTTACGCACGTCCGCTTCGGCCAAAATCGCCGGCCACTCGCCGGGCCGGTAACTCCGCGCGATCGACAGCGTGCCGTCATGCTTCACGATCGGGTGCCAGCGCATAATCGTCGCGAGCAACGGAAAACCGAGATGCGCAAAGCCGTGCCGGTGCAGGTCGTTGACGAACCAACCGCGCGTCGCCTCGGCCTCCATGAATCGCACGAACGCCACCAACTGCGCGTGCGTCATGTGATGCGCGACAAGGCTGGACACGATCACGTCCCAGCCTTGACCGGCAAAATCCGCATAGTCGCCAACCCGCCAATCGATTGCCATGGCGGGCGGCGTCGCCTCGATCGCGGCGGCGCGGCTGCGCGGGTTCAGATCGACCCCGACCAGCCGCGCGCGCTTGCCGCGCCTGGCCGCCCAACGCGAAATGCTGCGCAACATATCGCCATCGCCATAACCGACATCGAGCACTGAAAATTCTGCAGCATCGCCGACCGCCCGCTCCAGAAAATCCAGTGTCGGCCGCCGCGCCATCGTCAGCGTGTTGACCTTGGCGAGGTCGTGGACCACCGCCTTATACGTCGCCTCGTCGAGATCTTCGGCATCCATCCGCTCCTCGGCGATGGCGCGCTCAGTCAGCATATGACGTCACTCCCACTTGTGGGAGGGACAGGTGCCGTAGGCGCCGGGGTGGGCCGACGCGCAAACAAGAGTGAGCACTCGCCCATGACCATGCCCCACCCTGCGTCGCTACGCGAAGCTGTCCCTCCCGCAAGCGGGAGTTGACGGCTAAGATTTGTCACGACGCCCACCCGAACGTCAGCCCTTCCGCCGCCAGCCCCGGCCCGAACGCCAGCGCCACGCCGCGCCTTGGCCGCGCGTCCCATAGTTTCGCCAGAGCGAACAACAGCGTCGCCGAACTCATATTGCCGAAATCGTGCAGCACCGACCGCGATGCCGCGAGTGCATCGGGCGGCAACCGCAAGCCATGCTCGACCGCATCCAGGATCGACCGCCCGCCGGCATGCACCGCCCAACCATCGATGTGCTGCACGTCGATCCCGCCGGTCAGCCGCGCCGCCGTATCGGTATCGGCCAGCGCCTCGCCGATCCGCCGCGGCACTTCGCCCGACAAATGCATTGCAAAGCCGGTGTCGCCGATATTCCAACGGATCAGTTCGTTCGAGTCGGGGAGCGTCGCCGCGAACGGCCGGTGGAGCGCCAACCCCGCGCCACTCGCTTCGACGATCGCCGCCGCCGCCCCGTCGGCAAATTGCAGCATCGCCAGCAACGGCTCCAATGCGCTCGCCGCCTGAAGGTGTAACGTCGACAATTCGACCGCCACCACCAACACGCGTGCGCCGGGTTCGGACCGCACGATCGTCCGCGCCGCCTTCAACGCCGTGATCCCGGCGTAACAGCCCATGAACCCGATCAACAGCCGCTCGGTCGTGCCGGGCAGACCCAGTCGCTCGCACAATATCTGGTCGATCCCCGGCGCGGTGAAACCGGTGCAGCTGGCGACGACGACATGGCTGATATCGCCCAGCGCGCCCAATTTATGAATCGCGGCCAAAGCCAGTTCGGGCGCGGCCTGCGCGTACAACGCCATCCGCGCGGACGTCGGCGGCATGAATCCTTCGGCATAAAAACCGCCCGGCGTGATCGGCGATCCGCCCGCGACCACCGGCAGCACCGACCATCGCTGCGCGATCCCCGCGCGCGCCGCCATCCGGTCGAACACCGCGCGTTCGCGGTCGGGCAATTGCCGCTCGGCCCAACCGACGAATGCTGCGTGGATGTCATGCGACGGAACGGCATGCGCGATGGACGTGATGCGGGGCAGCGGGGCGACCTTTCGGGACAAGCGATGTGCCTGCTTAACGCGCCGGTCAATGGATCGGCTCTGACCCTGTCTGCGCGGTGTGACGAAATCGGTGCCGACAAAAAGTCGCGCCGCAACTTCTGCCGCACATCTCGCAAAGTCGTCCCGCAACTTCGGCTCGACACGAAGTCGCGCAGCGCAACATCGATGACGACGCGGTGCCGAACGACTGAATGCGGATCAGCTTGGTGAGGCGCTTTCGACCGGCCAGGCGCGCAAAAACACGCCGAAGCAAACTTCGCCACAAAATGTTTCAGACCCGTTGCGGCAAGCTGCCCGCGCGATCCGTCCTGCGCGGTGAAAAATTTCGTATCGCACAGCGACGCGCGCACCGAATTCGGCGCGTCATTCTGAAAAAAGGCGCGCGTCGCACGGCTCTGCGACCGCGATGCGAGTAAGGGTGAAAAGTTTTGGGCGCGCAGGCCTTCGGACGCAGGTGCGCAACCCCGGCGGGCTAGCGAGTCCAGCCGCGTGGGCGAACTCGCGGCGCGCGATCTGTAAAACCGGGGCCGAGGAATGGCCGGCTCATCGCCGTCATCGTCGACCCCCGCGATCGAGTGAAACCCATGCAGGTCGAAAGTTGGCTCGAAAGTCGCGCCAGCGACCACGCGCGACGGACGCGCGAACGCGCCGCCTTCGCGTCCGCAAAGTTGTCTTCAACTTTTGAGCCAGTCGGGAGGGCTGCCGAACGGCAGCCGGGGCTTGGTGCGGTCGAGAAGACTCGAACTTCCACGGCCTTTCGGCCACAACGACCTCAACGTTGCGCGTCTACCAGTTCCGCCACGACCGCACAGTCAAGCATCCGCCGGAGACCGGCGGCGGGTAGGCGCGCGCCACTAGCAGCGGCTTGGGCACTCGGCAAGCATCACTCGCCAAACCCGCAACGCTCGTCACCCTGACGAAAGTCAGGGTCCATTCGCACTCCATCTGGGCAGATGAATAATGGGCCCCCGCATCAAGTCCGGAGTGACGGTAAGCGTGCGCCGCTTCGCTCAGCCGATGCCGCGGTCCGAAAAGCTCAGCGCCAATTTGTGCGCGCCGGGCGGGACGTCGATCTCCGCCGCGTCGAAATCCATGCTCTGTTTGGGGCCGATGGTCCGCTTGGGCGGGGTGATCGTCCAGCGATAGACCGCCTTGTTCTGATGATCGCGCAGCTCGGCGATGATGTCGGGGACGCGCTGGCTGTCGTCGCTCGGGTTGACCACCTTGCCCGACAGCGCGAACAGTTCGTTGCCGCTCGACAGCGTACGCCGTTCCGGCTCGCGCGGCAGTTCGAGGCGCAACGGGCCCGCGCTCGCGGTCATCCCCAGCTTGGCCTTGATATCCGCCGGACCGTACAGCCGCAGCACCGCCACCGCACCGATCAACGCCGCGAGGATCAGGATCGCGACGACCACCCACCGCCCCCGGCGAGGACGCGGGCGGAACGGCGGTTCGTGCGCGAACACGTCCGGGCTGTCGTCCTCGGGTTCGTAAGCCGGCTCGGGCACTTCGACCGGGGGCTGAACGAACGGGATTTCGGGCTCGAACGCGGGCGCCGCGGGCTCGTAACTCGTCGCTTCGTCGACCCCGGTCTCGGGCGGGCTTTCCGGCGCGGCCTCCGCCACCGTCTCCACCATCGGCGGCTCACCGGGTTCGTGCCAGCTGTTGCCGCATTTGGCGCAACGGACCTGGCGCCCCTCAGGCGGCACCGACCCTTCGGGCAGGCGATAGCACGTGTGGCATGCGGGGCAGGACAAGATCATGTGGCCGCGAACCCTCCCGGACGCCAGTTATAGTGGTTGCAGCCTAATCCCGCACAGTGCCGATTGGCAAGCGCCGCGCCTCATGCAAGATGCACGAACTTATGGAACCGATCGTCCAATTCGACCGCGTCGGCCTGCGCTATGGCACGCAGACCGAAACGCTGTCCGATGTCGGTTTCGCATTGTCGCCTGGTGGCTTCTATTTCCTCACCGGCCCGTCGGGTGCGGGCAAGACGTCGTTATTGCGTTTGCTCTATCTCGCACAACGTCCCACGCGGGGCAGCCTGAAGCTGTTCGGGCATGATGTCGTCAACGCGCCGCGCTCGGCATTGCCCGCGCTGCGTCGTCGCATCGGTGTGGTGTTCCAGGATTTCCGCCTGATCCCGCAGCTGTCGGCGCGGGACAATGTTGCCTTGCCGCTGCGGATCGCAGGCGTGCCCGAGGATGAACTCGCCGGTCCGGTGGAAGAAATGCTCGCCTGGGTCGGCCTCGCCGATCGCGCCGCGGCGCGCCCGGCGACGCTGTCGGGCGGGGAGCAACAGCGCGTGGCCATCGCCCGCGCCGTGATCGCCCGGCCCGATCTGCTGGTCGCCGACGAACCGACCGGCAATGTCGATCCCGAAATGGCGCACCGCCTGCTGCATTTGTTCGAAAGCCTCAACCGCCTCGGCACCACCGTGCTGATCGCGACGCACGATCTGCATCTGCTCGGTCGTGTGCCCGATGCGCGGATGATGCGGCTGGAGCGTGGGCGGCTGAGCGATCCGACCGGCGCGCTGCGCTTTCCGCCGATCCGGGCGAGCGCATGATACGTCCGGGCTATCTGACTGTGGCCATGCCGCAGGGCCTGCTGGCGCCGCGCCGCATCGGCGGGCCGGTGCCGTGGATCATCGGGATCATGGCGTTTCTGATGGCGCTGGCGGGAGCCGCGGCGCTGGGCCTGAGCCGCGCGGCGCAAGGCGCGAGCCTCGGGGTCGAACAGCGCGCGATCGTGCAAATCGTCGATGCCGATCCGGGTCGTCGCGATGTCGCCGCCGCGCAGGCGCTGACAACATTGCGTGCATCGCCCGCGGTCGAGCGCGCGACACCGGTGGCCGATGCGCAGTTGGCCAGCGAGTTGAAGCCATGGCTCGGGGATGCCGCCGGGTTGCCGCTACCCGCCTTGATCGATGTCGTGATTAAGCCCGGCGCGTCGCTGCCACGTCTGGGACCATCGGCGCGGGTCGAGCGGCAATCGGCGTTGCTAGGACCGTTGGGCGAGTTTCTGCGCACGCTCGGCTGGCTGGCGCTGGCGATCGTCATCATGATGGCATTGGTAGCGGTCGCCGCCACGGTGCTGGCCGCACGCGCGGCGTTCGAGGCGCAGTGCGACACCGTCGAAGTGCTGCATCTGATCGGCGCGACCGACAGTCAGGTGAAGGGCGCGTTCCAGCGCCGTGTCGCGCTCGATGCGCTGAGCGGCGGCGCCATCGGAGCGCTCGGGGGTCTGGCCGTCGCCGCGCTGATCGCTTCGCGGCTCAGTGCGCTCGGTGCGGGACTCGCGGGTGGCGGGCTGCACGGCCTTGACTGGCTGATCGTGGTGCTCGCGCCCCTGCTCGGCGCGGCTTGTGCCGTCGTCGCGGCACGGCGCACGGTGGCCCAGGCACTGGAGGCGCGGCCGTGATCGCGCGCCTTTGCGGCCTGGTCCTCATCCTCTGGGCGCTCGGCTTCGTCATCTTTGCCGGGACGTTGCCGCGTCCCGCCGGTCCGCAAAAGACCGATGCCATTGTCGTGCCGACCGGCGGCGCGGGACGGATCGGACGCGGGCTGGCATTGCTTCAGGCGGGGCAGGCGCAGCGGATGCTGGTCACCGGCGTCGATCGCCGCGTGCGCCCGACCGAACTCGCCAACATCCAGGGCGCCCCGCCCGCGTTGGTTGCGTGTTGCGTCGATCTGGGGCGCGAGGCGGTCGATACGCGCTCGAACGGGGAGGAGACTGCGCGCTGGATCGCCAGGCGCAAATATAAATCGGTGCGCCTCGTGACGACCGACTGGCACATGCGCCGCGCCAAATTCGAGCTCGACCAAGCCACCGGCGGCAATGTCGAAATTGTCACCGACGCAGTGCGCAGCAACCCGGGCTTCGCCACGTTGCTGCGCGAATACGACAAATATCTGTTGCGACGCGCGGCGGCATTGGTCGGCCTGTGAGACAAGTGACTTGAGCCTGCTCCGCACGCTGATCTTCACGTCGATCTTCTACCTCGGAAGCGCGATCATCGTGATCGTCGCGGTCCTGCTCCTGCCGTTCGGGGAGAAGACCGCAATCCGGTCAGGGCTGGTTTGGGCCCGCTTTCACTATTGGTGCGCGCGCATGTTCCTCGGGATCCGCACGCGGATCGAGGGCAATCTGGCGACGGTGCCGACGCTTTATGCGTGCAAGCACGAAAGCATGTACGAAACCGCGGAGGTCCTGCGGCTGTTCATCGATCCCGTGGTGGTGTTCAAACGCGAGCTGCTGACCATCCCCGGCTGGGGCTGGGTTGCCAAGAAACATGGCGTCATCCCGATCGACCGCGAAGCCGGCGCAGGCGCTGTGCGGGCCTTGCTGACCGCCGCGAAGAAAGTGCGCGCGGAGGGGCGCAATGTCGTGATCTTCCCCGAAGGCACGCGAGTCCCGCATGGCGAGTCCCCGCCGCTCAAGGCCGGGTTTGCGGGCCTGTACAAGGCACTGGGCCTGCCGGTGATCCCGATCGCCATGGACAGCGGGCGGGTGTGGCCGCGCGGCGGGTTCGTGAAACGGTCAGGCACCGTGACGTTCAGGTTCGGCGAACCGATCCCGCCGGGTCTGCCGCGCGACGAGATCGAAGCGCGCGTTCACGCCGCGATCAACGCCCTGAACGATTAGCCGCCGACGATTTCGCGCAGCGCCTGCGCCACGCCGCGGATTTCGGCTTCGGTGCCGATGGTGATGCGCAATCCCTGGCCCAATCCCTGTCCGGGCAGCCAGCGGACGATATAGCCCTTGTCCATCAGTGCCTTGTAAGCTTCGCCCGCACTGACGGCGCCGCCAAACGTGACGAGGATGAAATTGGCCTTGCTCGGCACCGCGCGTAAGCCCGCATTGCCCAATTTGCCGATCTCGCCCGCAAACCATGCGCGCCATTCGTCGTTATGCGCCTTGCTGCGCGCCACGAAGCCGGTGTCCTTCAGCGCCGCGATCGCTGCCGCTTGTCCGCCGCTGGTCACGCCGAACGGCGCACGGATGCGGTGCATGGCGTCAATGACGTCAGCCGAGCCATAGCCCCAGCCGATGCGTTCCGCCGCCAGCCCGAAAATCTTCGAAAACGTGCGTGTGACCAGGACGTTGGCTTGGGTCCGCGCCAGCTCGAGCGCGCCGTCATCATCCGCCGCATCGAGATATTCGGTATAAGCCTGATCGACCACCAGCAGCACATGCTTGGGCAATGCCGCATGGAGCCGCGCAATCTCCGCGCGGGGGACGAACGTGCCCGTCGGATTGTTGGGATTGGCGATGAACACCATCGTCGTGCGCGGCGTCACCAGCGACAGGACGGTGTCGACATTGGTGCCGTAATCGTCGTCGGGCGCGATGATCGTCGTCGCCCCCACCCGCCGCGTCGCGATGTCATAGACCGAAAAGCCGTATTTCACGTGGATGACCTCGTCGCCATGCCCGGCAAACGCGCCGGCAGCGAGGTGGAGGATCTCGTCCGATCCGGTGCCGTGGATGATGCGTTCCGGCTCAATGCCGTAATGCCCGCCGATCGCGTCGCGCAGCGCGCCCGCGCCGGCATCGGGATAACGGTCTAGATCGCCACTATGCGCCTGATACGCCGCGCGCGCCGCTTCGCTGGTTCCCAACGGATTTTCGTTGGAGGACAGTTTGGCGACCTTGCGCCCGTCATCGGTCGTCGCGCGCCCCGGGACATAGGGCGCGATATCCATGATCCATGGTTTTGGCTGGGGGGCTGTGGGCATGCCGGCAGCCCCTAGCCGCTCGTGCGCTGTCATGCCAAGGCGCGGCAGATGGACGACCGCTTCGGCCTTGATCGCAAAGTCGCACTCGCCGGGCCGCTGACGCTCGATGGCGGCGGCACGCTCTCGCCGGTGGAGATCGGGTATGAGACCTATGGTACGCTGACCGCGGACGCCTCGAACGCGATCCTTGTATGCCATGCGCTGACCGGCGATCAGCATCTGGCGTCACCCCATCCGCGGACCAAGAAACCCGGTTGGTGGCAACGCATGGTCGGACCGGGCAAGCCGATCGACACCGACCGGTCCCTCGTCATCTGCGCCAATGTCATCGGGAGCTGCATGGGCAGTTCGGGCCCCGGCAGCGCGGCGGCGGATGGCCAGCCGCAAGCGATGCGTTTCCCGGTCATCACCATTGCCGACATGGTCCGCGCGCATGCGATGCTGCTCGATCACCTTGGCATCGCCCGGCTGCACGCGGTGGTCGGTGGATCGATGGGCGGGATGCAGGCGCTGGCGTTCGCGGCGCAGTACCCCGGTCGTGCCGGTGCTGTGCTCGCCATCGCCACTTCGGCCCGGCATTCCGCACAGAATATCGCGTTCCACGAAGTCGGACGCCAGGCGATCATGGCCGATCCGAACTGGCGTGGTGGCGATTATTATGGCGGCGAGCCTCCCGCCGCAGGCCTCGCCGTCGCCCGCATGGCGGCGCACATCACCTATTTGTCCGAAGCCGGGCTAACCGAAAAATTCGGGCGGCGGCTGCAGGCGCGTGACGTCAAGACATTCGGCTTCGACGCCGACTTTCAGGTCGAAAGCTATTTGCGGCATCAGGGACTGGCCTTCACCGACCGATTCGATGCCAACGCCTATCTCTACATCACCCGCGCAATGGATTATTTTGACTTGGCCGAAGCGCATGGGGGTTCGCTGGCGGAGGCATTTCGCGGCAATCCGGCGCGCTTCTGTCTCGTCAGCTTCGACACAGACTGGTTGTACCCGACGCCCGAAAGCCGGTCGGTGGTCCACGCGCTCAACGCCGCGGGCGCACCGGTCAGCTTCGTCGAACTGTCCGCGCCGCACGGCCACGACTCCTTCCTGCTTGACGTTCCGGCGCTCGACCGCGTTGTGGCGGGGTTCTTGGGATGATCGAACTCGATGACGCCAAGGACCGGCTCGACGTGGCGCGAATTCACGGCTGGCTGGCGTCGAGCTATTGGTCGCCGGGGATCGAGCGTCCCCGGGTCGAGCGTGCCATTGCACATTCGCATACGCTGGGTGCGTATGCGGCTGACGGGACGCAGGTCGGCTATGCCCGCGCGATTACCGATTACGCGACTTTTGCGTGGATTGCGGACGTGTGGGTCGATGCGCACGGTCGGGGACAAGGGCTGGGGCGGCGGTTGGTCAGCTGGTTCCTCGATCATCCCGAACTCGTCGGCATTCGCCGCTTCGCACTGATGACCGGAGATGCGCACGGCGTTTATGCGCCGCTCGGCTTTCACGCGGCAATCCGGCCCGACCGGTTCATGGAACGGCTCGATCCGGTGGCGGCGGCGCGGTTGAGGGCGATCCCATGACCCTGCGCCCAGATCTTGCCCTGATCGCCGCGCATGTTCCGCCGGGCAGCCGCGTGCTCGATACCGGCTGCGGCGATGGCGCGCTGATGGCCGAACTGGCCGCGAAGGATTGCGACGCGCGCGGACTCGAACTCGACGGTGCAAACGTCGCCGATTGCGTGGCCAAGGGATTGTCGGTGGTCCAGGGCGATGCCGATACGGACCTTGGCTTCTATCCCGACGCCAGCTTCGATGTCGCGATCCTCAGCCAGACGCTGCAGACCACGCGCCGCCCCGATCGCGTGGTCGAACAGCTCCTCCGCGTTGCCCCGCGCGCGTTCGTATCGTTTCCCAATTTCGCGCACTGGCGGGTGCGTGCCAGCCTGTTGTGGGGCGGCCGGATGCCGGTCACGCGGCTGCTGCCGCTCGCGTGGTACGAAACGCCCAACATCCACCATGTCACGGTTGACGATTTTCGCGCGCTGGCGGCGGAGCGTGGGTGGACGATCGAGGCCAGCTGGTTCCTTCGCGGCGACAGACTGACGTCGGCGGCGGCGGCGAATTTCCGTGCCGAACATGCGGTGTTTCTGCTGAGGGCCTAAGTCGATGATGAGCTTTGCGCGTTGTGCCATGCTGATGGCGTCGCTGATCTTGACCGGCGGCGCGTCGTTGGGCGGAATGTGCTTGAATATCAAAAGCGGGCATTCGGCGATTACATTGTCCGGCACCCTCTCGAGACATGTGTTCCCCGGCCCGCCAAATTACGAAAGTGTCAGGCACGGTGACGCGGCCGAGCCGACCTATATCCTGCGCCTGCCCAAGCGGATTTGCGCCGACGATGGAGATTTCATCGGCCCCGACAGCCGGTTTGACCGTGTGCATATCAGCTCGGCAATACTCACGATGTTTCCGGCCCTGCACGCCGCGATCGGCAAGCGCGTCACGGTATCGGGTGTAGCATTCGGTGCGTTCGACGGCCATCATCACGCGCCGCTGGTCATGCTGATCGACCGGCTGACGGTGCCTTAACGCGCCAGTCCCTCACGCAGTAGCGCTGCCACCCGCCGCCCGATTTCTTCGGGACCGACATCACCGCCCCAGACGCCGAAGCGCAGGCCCAGGAACACGTTCATGCCCATCAGTGCCCAGGCTTCGACCTCGCCGACATCGCTCCGCACCTGGTTGTTGCCCGCCCCGGTACGCAACCGCGCCGCGATTCGCCCGGCGGCATTTTCGTAATGCGCGCGCCACGTCGCCGGATCGACGAATTCGGCTTCGTCGATGATGCGGTATAATTCCTTATGTTCGGTGGCAAAGGCGATGAACGCGCTGGTCACCGCCTGCTCGCGCTCCAGGACGTCGTCGATGCCTCCGGCCGCCGCCGCGCCGACGTCGCCCACCCGTGCCGACATGTCGGCGACGAGCGCGCGAAACAGCGCCTCCTTGCTTTCGAAATAGGTGTAAAAACTGCCCAGCGCGACACCGGCGCGCTGGGTGATGCCGACGATCGACGAATCGTGAAAGCCGCGCTCGCCGAACTCGACCGCCGCCGCATCGAGCAACGTGCGGCGCGTCTTGCGGCCGCGCTCGGTGCGCGGCGAACGCTCGACCGTGGGTGTGTCTGTGGCTTTTGGGCCACGTAATCCCGCCATCCGAATTCCCCTCGACCGGGCAGGAGTTGAATCCCGGTTCAGTTTTCAGTATCGCGCCGATCAAGCCAGCGCAAGGAACAGTCCGGCGCAGCGTTAAGGGGAGGAAATTCCGATGGCCATCCGCATCACGACTCGCGTCGCACTTTGTGCCTGCGTCTCAATCCTGCCGCTCATGGCGGCACCGGCTTTCGCGCAGGACAGCGCGGGCGTTGCCGCCAATGACGGCGAGATCATCGTCACCGCGCGCCGCCGCGAGGAATCGCTGCTCAACGTGCCGATCGCGATCAGCGCGTTTTCCGGCGCGCAGCTGGAACAGGGCGGCGCGATCGACATTACCGACATCGCCAATTCGACCCCGAACGTAACACTCGAAGTGTCGCGCGGCACCAATTCGACACTCAGCGCATTTATCCGCGGCGTCGGCCAGCAGGATCCGGTCGCGGGCTTCGAAGCCGGCGTCGGCCTCTATCTCGACGACGTTTATCTCAACCGTCCGCAGGCTGCGGTACTCGACATTTACGATGTCGAGCGGATCGAAGTGCTGCGCGGGCCGCAAGGCACGCTCTACGGTCGCAACACCATTGGCGGGGCGATCAAATACGTCACCAAGCGCATTTCCGATTCCCCCACGCTGTCGGCGAAAGCCACTTATGGCAGCTATAATCAGGCCGATGGCGTCATCTCGGCCAGCGTGCCCGTCGGTGACGGCACATTGCGTTTCGGCGGCGCGCTGGCACGCCTGTCGCGCGGCGGGTTCGGCGACAACCTGACCACCGGCCAGGAAAATTATAACAAGGACGTGTGGGCCGGGCGCGGCACCGTCGAAGTCCACGGCAGCGACATCTTCGCGCGCCTGTCCGCCGATTACACGCACGACAAGTCGAACACGCGCGGCGGCCACCGTTTGATCGGCACGCTCAACGCACCGGCGATCCAGCCGCTGGGCAACATCTTCGATAGCCAGGGCGCGCTCGTGGCCCCGGCGCAGGACGTGAAGTCCAAGGGTGCGTCGCTGTACCTCGAGGCCAAGCCGAGCGATTGGCTGACCGTGCGGAGCATCACCGCGTACCGCAAGGACGACAGCTCGACGCCGATCGACTTCGACGCGCTCCCCGCCGTCGATGTCGACGTGCCGGCGTTCTACAACAACCGCCAGACCAGCCAGGAAGTCCAGTTCCTGGTCGACAAGGGTCCGCTCAACCTGTTGCTCGGCGCCTATTATCTCGACGCCAAGTCGCGCACCGCCTTCGATGTGCGCTTGCCCGGGACGGTGACCGCGCTGACGTTCGGCAACGTGCTGACCAACACCACGGCGATCTTTGCCGACGGCACGTTCGACATCACCGATCAGCTGAGCATTTCGGGCGGCGCGCGCTATACGTGGGACAATCGCGACTCGAACATCGTCCGCAATGTCTACCTCGGATCGTCGCCCTTGTTCGGCGGGACAACCGCGCCGCTGGTCCAACAGACCAATTTCCGTGGCAAGGCGACCTTCAAGAAGTTCACGCCGCGCGCCTCGATCAGCTTCAAGCCGACGCCCGATCACAACATTTACGCATCCTATTCGAAGGGCTTCAAGGGCGGCGGGTTCGATCCGCGCGGGGTCGGCACGGCGGCGCCCGACACGAACGGCAACGGCGTTCGCGATCCAAACGAGATTTACAACTTCCTCGCGTTCCAACCCGAAAGCGTGAACAGTTACGAGCTGGGCTATAAGGGTCAGATGTTCGACCGGGCGTTGACCCTGGCGGTCGCGGCGTTCCGCGCGGACTATACCGACATCCAGATCCCCGGTTCGGTGGGTGCGGTCGTCGGCGGCATCCCGACCTTTATCGGCATCACCACCAACGCGGCGAAAGCGCGCATCCAGGGCGTCGAATGGGAATCGACGCTGCGCGCGCGCGATGCGTTCGTCAGCGGTGGCGACCTCAGCCTCAACGTCGCGGTCGGTTACCTCGATGCGAAGTTCAAACGCTATATCGACGCGCGCGGCATCGATGTGTCGGGCAGCCGCCACATCCAGAACACGCCGAAATGGACGGTCAGCGAAACGCTCGCTTATTCGCTGCCGGTCGGCGACGGCAATCTGACCGCGTCGGGGACGGCGTCGTACCGGTCGTTCTCGCAGCAGTTCGAAATCCGCACGCCGTTCCTCGATCAGGCCGGCTTCACGCTTTTCGATGCCAATCTGGTCTATGAATTCGGCAAGAACGGCCGCTATTCGATCGGCGTTCATGGCCGCAACCTGGCCAACAAGCGCTACATCGTGTCCGGCTACAACTTCCTGCGCCAGAACCCCGACACGGGCGCGTTCATCCTCGCCAACGGTCAGCCGGGCTTCAGCTCGACACTGGGGAATACCGGCGTGCTAACGGCTTATTACGGCAACCCACGCCAAGTGTTCGGTACGATTGGCGTGAAGTTTTAAGATCGACGGCCAGTTGAAGCACATTCAGGGCGGTGACCATGAGGTCGCCGCCCTTTTTCTTTTCCCACGGCGCAAAAAAAGGGCCGGGACTTTCGTCCCGACCCCAGTGATGTTCGCAGGAGGAACATCGGATGGGGCGACAGGGGGAGAGGACCCCGCCGCCCCAAGCTCGTCAATAATTATAGGCGCGCTCGCCATGTTCGGTGAGATCGAGCCCTTCGCGCTCGGCCTCTTCGCTGGGACGCAGGCCGATCGTGTACTTCAATGCGAGAAGCAGGACCGCCGTGACGGCGCCCGACCAGACCAGCGTGATGCCGATCGCCTGCAGCTGGATCCACAGCTGGTGGACGATCGAATAGTCAGCCGGTGCACCCGCGACGGCGGGAAATTTGGTGAAGTCGAATATGCCCTGGCCGCCCAGTTTGGGATCGGCGACGATGGCCGTGGCCAACGCGCCGGTGATCCCCCCGATGCAGTGGACGCCGAACACGTCGAGCGTGTCGTCATATTTGAACTTGTTCTTCACCGTGGACACGAAGAGGTAGCAGATCGGTGACACCGCCAGCCCCAAGACGATGGACGTCATCGGCGCGCCAAATCCCGATGCGGGCGTGATCGCGACCAGACCGGCGACAGCACCCGACGCGGCACCGAGCATGGACGGCTTGCCGTGAACGATCTGCTCCACGATCGCCCAGCTGACCGCCGCGGCGCAGGTGGCCAGCATCGTGTTGACGAAGGCGACCGCAGCCACTCCGTTCGATTCGAGGTTCGAGCCGGCGTTGAAGCCGAACCAGCCGACCCACAACAGGCTGGCACCGATCATCGTCATGGTCAGGCTGTGCGGCGGCGTGGCTTCCTTGCCGAAGCCGAGGCGCTTGCCGACCACGAGGCAGCCGACCAGGCCGGCAATCCCGGCGTTGATATGGACCACGGTGCCGCCGGCGAAGTCGAGAGCGCCCTTGTTGAACAGAAAACCGCCATCGGTCGTCGCGTCGGGCAGGAAGTCCGGGCCTGCCCAGTACCAAACCATGTGCGCGATGGGGTAATAAGCCAGCAGCGACCACAATACCGTGAAGATCATCAGCGGCGTGAATTTGATCCGTTCGGCGAACGAACCGATGAACAACGCCGGGGTGATCATGGCGAAGGTCATCTGGAACACGAAATAGCTGAGTTCAGGGATGTAGACGTTGTTCGAGAACGTTGCCGCATAGGTGCCGCTCGTCACCCCTGCCATCAGCGCCTTGCCGAACCCGCCGATGAACTGCGATCCGCCGGTGAAGGCGATCGAATAGCCCACGGTCGCCCACAACAGGCCGGTCACCGAGACGATCATGAAGACCTGCATCAGCACGCTGAGCATGTTCTTCGTACGCACCAGACCGCCATAGAATAGCGCCAGGCCGGGGATGCTCATCATCAGCACCAGTACCGACGACACGAGCATCCACGTCGTGTCGCCCTTGTTGACCATCGTGGCCATTTGTTCGGTGGTCGGTGCCTTGATCGGTCCCGCCGCCACCTGGGCAAACGCGGGCGCGGCGATCAGCAGCGAACCTGCCACCGCCGACAATTTTGCGAGTTGTTTCATCATACCCCCTGTCGAGCTGTGGTTGTTCACAGTGCCTGGCCGTCGATTTCGCCGGTGCGGATACGCACGGCCTGGCCGAGTTCGAGAACGAAGATCTTGCCGTCGCCGATCGATCCGGTGTGCGCGGCCGCCTGGATCGCCTCCACGACGCGCGCGGACAGATCGGCGGCGCAGGCCACTTCGACCTTGAGCTTGGGCACCATGTTGGTGGTGTATTCGGCCCCGCGATAGATTTCGGTCTGGCCCTTTTGGCGGCCAAAGCCCTTGACCTCGGTCACCGTCATGCCGGTGACGCCCAGGATCGACACGGCCTCGCGGACCTCGTCGAGCTTGAACGGTTTTATGATTGCAACGACCAGTTTCAACGCTGCCCCCTTTTTTATTTCGGGTGCAGTGCAGCAAATCAGAGTGGCTGCGCGCAAGCGGACGGCTGAAATTAAAACAATGCGTGCCGATTCAGCCCGCGCCTTGTGCAGTGCGGCATATTTACTGCCTAAGTTTTAGGCAGTGTGCTCGATTGCAAGTCGGCCTTCAGACGACGGGGATCGGGCGCCCACAGGAAACCGAAGCTGACCGTGCCATGCTTGCTGGTCACGGCATGGTGGAGTCGGTGCGCCTGGACGATGCGCTTCATATAGCTTGATCGCGGCACATATCGGTGGGTGATGCGGCGATGTACGATGACGTCGTGAAACCCGAAATAGATCGCGCCATACGCCGCGATACCCGCGCCGATCCACGTCAAGCCCGGCCACCAGCCGAGCTGAACGCCACCAAGCAACAACACGATCGACGGCACGGCAAAGATCACCGCATAAAGGTCGTTCAACTCCCAATTGCCCGCGCGCGGTGCATGGTGACTGGCGTGGAGGAACCACCCCGGCCCATGCATGATCCAGCGGTGCGCGACATAGGCAACCCCCTCCATCACCGCGACGGTGGCGACGAACAGGGCAAGGCCGGAAAGCAACTGCATGGGGTTCAAATAGGGATGCCGGGGCATTAGGTCACCCTCCATGTGGCGCGTGATCATCCTGGCCCTGCTGTTGACCGGCTGCGTCTCGCGTATCGCCGAGTCGCGGGTCCGCGCCGCACTGATCGCCAACGGCCTCGCGCCGAAATATGCCGACTGCATGGCCGGACGCATGGTCGACCGCCTGTCGATCGGGCAATTGCGCAAGCTGGAGCGGCTGCAGGGGCTCGGCCAGACGCGCACGCCGATGGCCTTCGCCGCCAAGGTCAGGAGCGTGAACGACCCCGAGGCGCTGGCCGTGGTTACGTCGTCGGCGGCGGTCTGCGCCTTGCGTTGACGCGTGCGGCCATGCTTTAGGCGCAGGCAAGCCTTCATACGGGACAGCGCGCGATGAACATTCACGAATATCAGGCCAAGGAACTGCTCGCGAAATTCGGCGTGCCGGTGCCGACTGGCTTTGCCGCGATGTCGGTCGAAGAAGCGGTCGCGGCGGCGGGCAAGCTCCCCGGGCCGCTCTACGTCGTGAAGGCGCAGATCCACGCCGGCGGCCGCGGCAAGGGCAAGTTCAAGGAGTTGGGGCCCGACGCCAAGGGCGGCGTCCGTCTCGCCAAGACGCTCGACGATGTCCGTGCGGCGGCGACCGACATGCTCGGCAACACGCTGGTGACGATCCAGACCGGCGAGCATGGCAAGCAGGTCAACCGCCTCTACGTCACCGACGGCGTCGATATCGCCAAGGAATTCTACCTCGCGCTGCTGGTCAACCGCGCCACCGGCCGCGTGTCGATGGTCGTCTCGACCGAGGGCGGTATGGACATCGAATCGGTGGCGCACGACACGCCGGAGAAAATCCACAGTATCGACATCGACGCTGCAACCGGGATCATGCCGCATCACGGACGCGCCGTCGCGGCGGCGCTTGGCCTCACCGGCGATCTCGCCAAGCAGGCGGCGAATGTCGCGGCGAAGCTGTACGATGCGTTTATCGGCACCGACGCGGAACAGATCGAAATCAACCCGCTGGCGGTCACTGAAGACGGCAAGCTGATGGTCCTCGACGCCAAGGTCGCGTTCGACGGCAATGCGATGTTCCGTCACAAGGATCTGGCCGAGCTGCGCGACCTCACCGAGGAGGATGCGGCGGAAGTCGAAGCATCGAAATACGACCTCGCCTATATCAAGCTCGACGGTGATATCGGCTGCATGGTCAATGGCGCGGGCCTCGCCATGGCGACGATGGACATCATCAAGCTGAACGGCATGTTCCCCGCGAACTTCCTCGACGTCGGCGGCGGCGCTTCGAAGGAAAAGGTCACGGCGGCGTTCAAGATCATCCTCGCCGATCCGAACGTGAAGGGCATCCTCGTCAACATCTTCGGCGGCATCATGAAGTGCGACATCATCGCCGACGGCATCGTCGCGGCGGCGAAAGAGGTGAACCTTTCGGTGCCTCTCGTTGTCCGTCTAGAGGGCACCAATGTCGAACAGGGCAAGGCGATCCTCGCCAGCTCGGGCCTCGCCATCGTGGCGGCAAACGATCTGGGTGACGCGGCAAGGAAGATTGTCGCCGAGGTCAAGAAGGTCGCTTGAGAAATCCAACGCCAACGGTTAGTTGACGTTAACGTAAAGCAAGGATCGTAACGCATGAAAGTGCTCGTCCCCGTCAAGCGGGTCATCGATTACAACGTCAAACCGCGCGTGAAGGCGGACGGCACGGGGGTCGACCTCGCCAACGTCAAGATGAGCATGAACCCGTTCGACGAGATTGCGGTCGAGGAAGCCATTCGCCTGCGCGAAAAGGGTGCAGCGACCGAGGTGATCGCGGTGTCGATCGGCGAGCAGAAGGCGCAGGAAACGCTGCGCACCGCGCTGGCCATGGGTGCCGACCGCGCGATCCTGGTTGTGACCGACGAAATGCCCGAACCGCTGGCGGTGGCGAAGATCCTCAAGGCCATCGTCGATGAGGAACAGCCCGGGTTGGTGATTCTCGGCAAGCAGGCGATCGACGACGATTCGAACCAGGTCGGCCAGATGCTCGCCGCGCTGACCGAGCGCCCGCAGGGCACTTTCGCGTCGAAGATCGAGATCGACGGCGACAGCGTGAAGGTGACGCGCGAAGTCGATGGCGGGCTCGAGACCGTCAGCCTCAAATCGCCGGCGATCGTCACGACCGACCTCCGCCTCAACGAGCCGCGTTACGCCTCGCTGCCCAACATCATGAAGGCTAAGTCCAAACCGATGGCGCAGAAGACCGCCGCCGATTACGGCGTCGACGTCACCCCGCGCCTGACGGTGGTCAAGGTCGAAGAGCCGGCCAAGCGGTCGGCTGGCGTGAAGGTCGCCGATGTCGACGAATTGATCGGCAAACTTAAGGTTTTGGGAGTGGTCGAATGAGCGTTCTGGTTCTGGTCGAGCACGACAACGCCACCCTCAAGGACGCGACGCTGGCGACCGTCACCGCCGCCGCCAAGCTGGGCGAAGTCCATGCGCTGGTGGCCGGGCAAGGCGCGCAGGGCGTGGCTGACGAAGCCGCCAAGATCGCCGGCGTCACCAAAGTGCTGCTCGCCGACGATGCGGCCTATGGTCATCAACTGGCCGAAAACGTCGCGCCGTTGATCGTCGAACTCATGGCGAACTATGACGCGCTCGTCGCCCCCGCCACCGCCAACGGCAAGAACATCGCCCCGCGTGTCGCCGCGTTGCTCGACGTCATGCAACTCAGCGAAGTCATGGGCATCGACGGCGACCAGTTCCTGCGCCCGACCTATGCTGGCAACGCGCTGGCGACCGTGACGTCATCGGATGCCAAGAAGGTGCTGACGGTTCGTGGCACCGCTTTCGCCAAGGCCGAGAAGACCGGGGGCAGCGCCACCATCGAAGCAGTCAGCGCCAAGGGCGACCAAGGCCTGTCGAGCTTCGTCGGTGCCGAAATCGCCAAGTCCGAACGCCCTGAACTGACCAGCGCCAAGATCATCGTGTCGGGTGGCCGCGCGTTGCAGAACAGCGAAAACTTCCACAGCCTGATAGAACCACTCGCCGACAAACTCGGCGCGGGCGTCGGCGCCAGCCGCGCCGCGGTCGATGCAGGCTATGTTCCCAACGACTATCAGGTCGGTCAGACCGGCAAGATCGTCGCCCCCGAAGTCTATATCGCGGTCGGTATCTCCGGCGCGATCCAACACCTTGCGGGCATGAAGGATTCCAAGACGATCATCGCCATCAACAAGGACGAGGACGCTCCGATCTTCCAGGTCGCGGACATCGGCCTGGTCGGCGACCTGTTCAAGATCGTGCCCGAGCTGACCGAGAAGCTCTAGGCTTTTAACAACCGCGCCACCGCCGCCGCATGGATCGCGGGGGCGCTGGCGAGGACGCCATATTGCTGGGCGCGCGGCTGATTGAAGCGGAGTGGCACGCCATGGGCATCGGTCACGCGCGCACCCGCTTCCTCTACGATCAGCGCCGCCGCGGCGATATCCCATTCGCTGCCCCAGCGCTGGCTGGCGAGCAGGTCGGCGCGATCGGCGGCGACCAAGGCCATACGTAGCGCGATGGAATTGGGTTTGGCGACGATCTCGAATATCTTCTGATCGGCTTTGGACAATGCGTCCGCAGGCACGCGCGCACCGTGCAGGTCAGTGCGACTGCTGGCGTACAAGGTCTCGCCATTGAGCGTTGCCCCAGCCCCGCGCACCGCCAGCCAATGCTCGTCACGCGCCGGGGCATCGAGCACGCCGATGCGCGACAGCCCGTCTTCGACCAGCGCCACCGACACGCACCAGCCCGGCCGCCCGCGCACGAAATCGCGGGTGCCGTCGATCGGATCGACGATCCACGCGCGACGCTTGCTCAATCGCTCGGGCGAATCTGCCGTTTCCTCCGACAACCAGCCCGCGTGCGGATCGAGCGCGGTCAGCCTCTCGCGGAGCAGATCGTTTACCGCCAGATCGACCTCCGACACGATGTCGCCCGGCAATTTATCCCAGCTTTTGAACTCGCCGCGCCAGCGGGACAGCGCCAACGCGCCGGCCTCGCGCGTGGCGGCGGCGACGGCGTCGACAAGTTCACGCACCGGCGAGCGTCATCCCGTCGATGCGCACCGTCGGGGCGTTGACCGCATGGTCGAACACCAGATCGTTGGCCGGGATCAATGCGGCAAACATCGCCTGCAACGTGCCCGCGATCGTGACTTCGGCGACCGGTCCGCAGATTTGCCCGCCCCGAATCGCGAATCCCGACGCGCCACGGCTGTAATCCCCCGTCAGGCCGTTAATCCCTTGGCCGATCAGCTCGGTGACGTAAAAACCGTCGGCAATGTCGGCCATCAGCGCTTCGGGCGTGACGTCGCCGGGCTCGAGATGGACGTTGGACAGTCCGGCTCCCGGCGGTCCGGAGACGCCGCGCGTGGCGTGGCCCGTGGGCGCAATCCCCAATTGCCGCGCCGCCGCCGAATCGGCGATCCAGCCGGTCAGCATGCCGTCCTCGATCAGCTTGGTCACACGCGTCGGCAGCCCTTCGGCGTCATAGGGCCGGCTGCGCAAACCGCGACGGCGCAGCGGATCGTCGACGATCGTGATCCCCTTCGAAAACACCCGCGTACCAAGCGCGTCTTTCAGGAACGTGGTACCGCGCGCCACGCTCGCGCCGTTGATCGCGCTGGCGAGGTGACCGATCAGCGACGCGCTCACCCGCGGATCGAAAATCACCGTCATCGGCCCGCTTTTGAGCCGTTCGGGATTCAAGCGCGCGACGGCGCGCCGTCCGGCCTCCGCGCCGATCGTCGCCGGATCGTCGAGATCGGCGCGATAGCGTGTGGAGCTGTAATGATAATCGCGCTGCATCGAAGCGCCGTCGCCAGCGAGCATCTGTGCCGAAACCCCGTGGCTCGATCCCGAATAGGCGGCGGCAAAGCCGTGCGAGGTGGCGAGTGCGGTAACCGAACGACCGCCGCTGCCGCTCGCCCCCTGGCTGTTGGTCACCCCGCCGATGGCACGTCCGGCTTCCTCCGCAATCAACGCGGCTTCGCGAAGTTCCTCGGGGGACACTTCGCCGCCGTCATCGATGTCGAGATTGGGCACCGCTGCCTTCGCCAGCATGTCGTCGGGCGCGAACCCGGCATAGGGGTCTTCGGGTGCGAGCCTGGCCATGGCGACACAGCGATCGGCCAGCGTCGCGAGCGCCGCAGGCGACATGTCCGATCCCGAAACGCTCGCTGACCGTTGGCCGACGAACGCGCGCAGCCCGATTTCCTGACCCTCCGACCGTTCGACATCTTCCAGCGCCCCGAGCCGTACTTGCACCGCGGTCGATCCGCTCGCGGCATAGACGACATCGGCGGCGTCGGCCCCGGCAGCACGTGCGCGGGCGACAAGATCGGCAGCGCGGTCACGCGCGTCATCAACGGTCAGCATGACAGCCAGCTAGGGATGCGTAGCGCCGAGGTCTAGGCCAAGACGCTCAAGCCTGACCGACCACCAGACAGGCCAGCGCCATCAGCAATCCCGCAGTCCGGTTCGAACGGAACAGCGCAAGTGACGTCGTGCCGTCATCGCCGCGCAGTCGCGCGACCTGCCAGCCGAGATGCGCGGCAAAGGGCAGCAGGGCGGCCAGCGCGACCGGATCGGGCCGCACGCGCCAGAACGCCACGGCAGCGAGCACGATAGTCAGGGCATAAAATGACGCCACGCCGCCGCGCACATTTTTGCCCAACGCCCGCGCCGAAGACCGCACTCCGATCAACGCGTCGTCCTCGACGTCCTGCAGCGCGTAGATCGTGTCGTAGCCGATCACCCATGCGATGCTCGCTGCGTATAGCAGCAAGGTCGAGCTTGTGATCGTTCCCGCGGCCGCCGCCCAGGCAACCGGCAGTCCGCAGCTGAACACGATGCCCAGCCACGCCTGCGGCCACCACGTAATCCGCTTCATGAACGGGTAAGCGGCGACGAAGACGAGGCTCGCTACCGCCACGCCGGCGGCAAATGGCGTCAGCTGCAACAGCACGACCAGCCCGATCAGGCACAAGCTCACCAGCCAGACCCATGCCGCGCGCAGCGACACTGCGCCGCTCGCCAAGGGGCGGCTGCGCGTCCGCGCGACCTGCGCGTCGAGATCGCGATCGACGATGTCGTTATACACGCACCCCGCTCCGCGCATCGCAATCGCGCCGAGCAGGAACCACAGCAACAAAGGCCAATGGTCGTGCAATCCACCTGCCAGCAGCAGCCCCCAGGCGCATGGCCAGTAGAGCAGCCACCACCCGATCGGCCGGTCGAGCCGCGCGAGCAGCGCAAACGGTCGAGCCGCGGCCGGCAGTGCGGTCAGCAGCCAGGAATGTTGCGTATCGGGCAGGTCCGTCTGCGTCACGGACCTGCCACTGCCACGAATGGCGGGCGTCGCGCCAGTTGGCTTCAGGCGCTGCGAACGGCGCGGGCGCGCGTGTCCACCGGATCGTCGCCAGTTGCCGCCTGCCAGCCTTTGCGGACGCCATATTGTACCAGCCAGCCCAAGGCATAGGTCGCAATCATCGGAGCGGCGAGGCGGATCGCACTTTCGGCGACCGTGCCGATAATTGCGCCCTTGATGCCGCTGTCGCCATCTTCGCGGTCGATGGCAGCGCCGATCAATGCGCCGAGGAGGTTGGCCATGCTCTCAATCCCTTTTGTTCAGCCCGCCCAACGGCTGATCGCGGGGCGCGTTCCAACGAACGAGGTTTTGAGGTTGCGGCGTCCTGACATACTTGGTCCTCAGCGCGCCGGCTTCACGAACTTCAGCGCATATTGGTCGGTCTGGCCCTGGATCGCCTTGTCGAAGATCGACAGGCTGTGATCGTCGGCGGGATTGCGCAGGAAATTTCCCTCTGCGGCCAGCTTGAACCCTGCGGCCGTCACTTCGCGGATCACTTGCGCGCGCTCAATACGGTGCAATTTTTCGATGCCCGCGACGTCGGTGCCCTTGGGCGCTTCATGGTCGATGATCATGAACGCGCCGCCGGGCTTGAGCGCGGCAAACACCTCGCGATCGAACGCGGCGGTGTCGACCACGCCATATTTAGCGATTTTCAGATCGTGATAATTCTGCGTGATCCAGGCGAGATCGAGCGGGCGCGAAAATTTGACCGTGCCGAACGGCAAGGCGGCAAAGCTGGTGTTCGGAATCGCCGACAGCGCCGCGACCTGCTTGGCGTCGGACCAGCGGGCATTTTCGATCGCGTCGACATGGCCCTTCGGCCCCACAATCCTTGACAGCATGTGCGTGTAATAGCCGCTGCCGGGGTAGAATTCGCCGACGGCCATGCCTGGCTTCACGCCAGAAAAGGCCAGCGTCTCGGCCGGCATACGGACCGCATCGGTTTCGCGCTGGGCGGCGGGGCGAGCCGGATCGGCGACGGCCTGGGCAATGACGGTGGGAACCGGCGCGGCAACAGCGGGCGTGGCGGCGATGAGCAAAATCGGCAGGATCAGCGAACGCATGTTTGGGTCCTCTCCACAGGATGCGCGCAGGCATAGGCGCGGCCGCACGGCTGCGCTAGGCGGCGGTATGCCCGCAGTTCCCGCCTGGCCCCAAGACAGTGGCGTTCGGCTGTTCGTCGATCGGCAGCTCGCCGAGGGCGACGCCGTATGGATCGACGGAGCACAGGCGCATTACCTGCTCGGAGTCATGCGGTTGAAGGCGGGCGCGCGGCTGAAATTATTCGATGACGTCAGCGGCGAATGGCTTGGCGAGATCGTCCGCGCCGGAAAACGCGATCTTGACGTCGCCCTGCTCGAGCGCATCCGCGAGCGGGAGAGCGTGCCCGATCTGTGGCTCGGTGCCGCCCCGATCCGCCGGGCGCGGTACGACTGGGTCGTCGAAAAAGCGTGCGAGCTTGGCGTCGCGCGCTTCACGCCGGTGATGATGCGCCGTGCCGTGGTCGACCGGGTCAAGCACGACAAATTACGCGCACACATGATCGAGGCGGCGGAGCAGTGCGGCCGCACCGCGCTGCCGATCCTTGATAGCGAGATGTCGCTGAAAGAATGGCTGACGGCGATCGGCAACCGTCCCCTCTATTTCGCCGACGAAGCGGGCGGCGCGCCGATGCGTGACGCCATGACGCCGGGCAGTGCGGCAATCCTGATCGGTCCCGAAGGCGGTTTCGACGACGGCGAGCGCGACCTGATCCTCGCCCACCCCTCGACTGTGCGGATCAGCCTGGGCCCGCGTATCCTTCGCGCGGATACCGCGGCGGTGGCGGCCGTCGCGGCGTGGCTCGCCCTCACGCAGTAAATCCGCTGGCGAGTTGCAATCGGCAACGCTAGTCGCGCCACATGACCACGCGGACCGACACCAGTCCCTCGCCGATGATCGAATCGCGCGACGATTTGATCGCTGCTTTTGCCAAGGGCGAAAAGCCCAAGGATCGCTGGCGCATCGGCACCGAGCATGAGAAATTCGTCTATCGCAAGGCCGATCACCGCGCGCCGTCGTACGACGAACCCGGCGGTATCCGCGATCTGCTCAAAGGTCTCGAGCGGTTTGGCTGGACCCCGGTGTTCGAAGGCGGAAACGTCATCGCGATGACCGGCGCGGACGGCAGCATCAGCCTGGAGCCCGCCGGGCAGTTCGAACTGTCGGGCGCGCCGGTCGACAATCTGCATGAAACTTGCGCGGAGGCCGGACGCCATCTGGCGCAGGTACAGGAAGTCGGCGACGAACTCGGCATCGGGTTTCTGGGGCTCGGATTGTGGCCCGACAAGACGCGCGCCGAACTGCCGATCATGCCCAAGGGGCGCTATGCGATCATGCTGCGGCATATGCCGCGCGTCGGGTCGATGGGCCTCGACATGATGCTGCGCACCTGCACCATCCAGACCAACCTCGATTATGCGACCGAAGCGGATATGGTGCAGAAATTCCGCACCAGCCTCGCGCTGCAACCCTTGGCGACCGCATTGTTCGCCAATTCGCCGTTCCTCGAGGGCAAGCCGAACGGCTTTCTCAGCTATCGGTCGCACATCTGGACCGACACCGATCCGCATCGCACAGGCATGTTGCCGTTCGTATTTGAGGATGGCTTCGGGTACGAACGCTACGCCGATTACATGCTCGACGTGCCGATGTATTTCGTCTTCCGCGACGGCAAATATATCGACGCCGCAGGACTCAGCTTTCGCGATTTCCTCGATGGCAAGCTCAGTGTCCTGCCCGGCGAAAAGCCGACCAAGGCCGATTGGGAAGACCATATGTCGACCGCCTTCCCCGAGGTGCGGCTCAAATCCTTCCTCGAAATGCGCGGTGCGGATGGCGGGCCGTGGAGCAAAATTTGCGCACTACCGGCGTTGTGGGTCGGGCTGCTTTACGACAGCCACGCGCTCGATGCAGCTTGGGATCTGGTCAAGAACTGGACCATCGACGAACATCAGGCGTTGCGCGACGCCGTCCCCGCACAGGGGTTGAAAGCAGCGGTTCCCGGTTACGGCTCGCTCCGCGACCTGGCGCGCGAAGTGCTCGACATCGCCGATGCAGGATTGAAGTCGCGCGCGCGGACCAATGCGATCGGTGAAACCGAACAGGGGTTTCTGCAGCCGCTGCGCGAAATCGTCTCGACCGGAAAAACCCCCGCCGACATGCTGCTCGATCGCTATGCGAAGGAATGGCACGGCGACCTGTCGAAGATTTACGGCGCGATGAGCTTTTAACGCCCCTGCGACCGCCACCGCTTGATTACCCGCGCGAGGATGTCTTCCTCGCCACCCGCCTGGGTCCACAATTCGGAGAATAGCGGGTCGTTCGACGCCGGGCGTTTGTGTTCGTCGAGATTGTCGAACGCCACCCGCACCGGCACCGCGACGCCTTCTCCGCACATGATCGCCTCGCGGTTGCGGAGTGCCGGGATGGTGTCGAGAAACGCGCGCGCACCTTCGGGCATCGCCGCCTTCACGAACGCCTGGTCGCGCTCGTTGTTGAGGCGCATTGCGATGATTGTGCCGCATTGCGACAGCACACCTTCGGCGAGGTCAGATGGGCGTTGCGTGATCAGCCCGAGGGATACGCCGTATTTGCGGCCTTCCTTGGCGATACGGCCCAAAATCTTGCCGACCGCCGACACGTGTGCCGTACGTTCGCTGGGGACGTAACGGTGCGCTTCTTCGCACACCAGCAATACGGGGCGCTGCGGTTCGTTGCGTGACCAGATGGCGTAATCGAACACCAGTCGGCTGAGCACCGCAACCACTACTGACGTGATGTCCGACGGCACGCCCGACACGTCGACGATCGAGATCGGCTTGCCGTCGCCCGGCAGACGGAAGATGCGCCCGAGGAACGACGCCATGGTGTCGGCGACCAGCATCCCGGAAAACATGAAGCTGTACCGCGGGTCAGACTTGATCTCGTCGATCTTGGATTTGAGCCGGATATAGGGCGCGTTGTCGCCGCCCGCTTTGTCGAGCTTGCCCATTTCGGCGACGATGTTCTGCGTCAGATCGCTCAGCAGATAGGGGATCGGCGAATCGACGGTAAGTTTGGAAATCCCTTCCGCCACGCGGCTCTTGGCCTTGGCGACGAGCAGGCATTTGGCGAGGATGTCGGCATCGCACTGCCGCTCCGCACCCTGGGTGGTCAGGAACACTTCGCAATGTTCCTCGAAATTCATCAACCAATACGGCATGGCGAGGTTCGACACGTCGAACAGCGCGCCGTTGGTCCTGAACGCCGCCGAATATTCACCGTGCGGATCGATCATGACGATGTGACCCTGCGGCGCCAGCTCGCAGATACGGTGCAGGATCAACGCGGCGGCGGTGGATTTGCCGGTGCCGGTTGAGCCGAGCAGCGCGAAATGCTTGCCGAGCATCGCATCGACGAACAACGCGCCGCGGATGTCGCGGGTCGGATAGACATTGCCGACCTCGATATGCGGCCGGTCGTCGGCCGCGTACATCTGCTTCATATCGTCGCTGGACACCGGGAAGATTTCGGAGCCCGGCGACGGATAGCGCGTCACGCCACGGCGAAAATTATAGACGCGTCCGGTCAGCCGTTCTTCATCGCCTTCGCCCAGAAAGTCGATATCGCCATAGGTGTAGCCGGGCGTATCGGGATCGAAGCGCAGCGTCCGCAGATTGGCCATCAGCCAGATTCCGCCGACCTTGACCTTGACCTGGCTGCCGACCTGCCCGCACATCGCCAGACAGGGATCGAGTGCGTGTTCCAGCTGCGCGACGAAGGCCGTGTCGAGCCGGCACTGCGAGGACGAGCCCGAAATCTCGGTAATCTGGCCGATCGCGCGGCGTGACAGCGCTGCATCGCCGCCGCCGTCGCGCACCGATTCGGCAGGGCTCGCCGATGTTGGGCCGCCAATATAATCCATCATCGTCTCCGCACTCGCCGCCGTGTCTAGCGTCGGGCGGTTAAGGAAGCGGTTATGCGCGGCGGGAGAAAACGGCCCCCGCCGCCCAGCCCAGACCGATCGACAGGATCACCGCGGCGAGGCCGTAAAGCAGCGGCTGTCGGGCGGCCGCGACGGTGACGAAGCGTTCGAATCCCGATTTGCGAACCTCGATCACGCGTTCGGCGGCGGCAACGACCTTGCCATCGCGGATCAGGAACGTCTCGGCGGTGTAGCGCCCGGTCGGCACGCGCGGCGGAATGGTGACGCGGGCGCGATACAGCACGTCCTGGCTGATCTCCACCGATCCGGGCCGGGCAGTGTAATATTCGCCGCGCCGGCGCAGATCGACGAAGCCACTTTCGAAACGCAGCCGTTCCTCGGGCAACGCGGCGGTGGCGGGCGACAGCTGGAGGTTGCCCAGACCGAGCTCGTAAATCGCCGCGGTCTTGGCATCGACGATCTGTTTCAGCGGGCGCGACGAGGCGACCGCATAGAAGCTCGGCGCGGAACGGAACCGCGCGCTGCCCGCATTGGCCCAGATCAGCCCGGCAAGTTTCTGCTTTTCGCGCACGAGGATCGACTGGCTCGGTCCCTTGACGACCACCGCCACGTCGATCCGTTCGTCGGGCACGCGCCCTTGCGGATAAAGGATCGCACCGAACAGCAGCAGGTCCGCGCCGGAAAAGCTGGTGACGATGTCGATCGTGCGCTGCGACACGTCGGGCACCAGGACGGGCTCGCGCGCGCCGATCAGAAGCAACGCGGCGGCGGGCAGAAGCCGCCTCATCCCGCGCTGACCGAATAGATTTCGGCGGGGCGAAAGCCGAGGCCGATCGCCAGCCACGCGGCCACCAGCAACACGATCGCGGCCAGGAGCAAGCGAAGATAGTCGGGCCGAAACTTGTTGGCGAAGCGTGCGCCGAATTGCGCCCCCACGACGCTGCCGATCAGCAGCAAGGCGGCAAGGACGATATCGACCGCATGCGTCGTCAGCGCATGGACCAACGTCGTCGCGGCGGTGACAAACGTGATCTGAAACAGCGATGTGCCGACGACGACACGCACCGCCATGCCGAGGAGGTAGACCATGGCGGGAACGAGGATGAACCCGCCGCCAATGCCCAGCAACACCGTCAGCACACCCGTCGCGAACCCGAGCAGCAACGGTGCGAGCGGTGAAATATACAGGCCAGAGGCGTAGAACCGCCACCGCCACGGCAAGGCCGCGACCAACGGGTGATGGCGACGCTTGGCGGCGGGCAAGGCCTCGCCGCGCCGCTGTGCCATGATCGACATGATCGCCTCGCGCGCCATCAACCCGCCGATGGTGCCGAGCAGCAGGACATAGATCAGCGCGATGGCGACATCGCCCTGCCCGCTCGCCTGCAGCGCAGCGAACAGCACCGATCCGGCCAGCGCGCCGAGGATACCGCCCGCGACGAGCATCCCGCCCATATGCAGATCGACGCCGCCGCGCTTGTAATGCGCGATCGCGCCGGACACGCTGGCACCCGTCACCTGGCTCGCCGCCGAGGCGGCGGCGACCGTCGGCGGAATGCCGTAAAAGATCAGCAACGGCGTGGTCAGGAATCCCCCGCCGACGCCGAACATTCCCGACAACAGCCCGACACCCGCGCCCAACAGCACGATGACCAGCGCATTGACCGACAGGTCCGCGATCGGAAGGTAGATATGCATGACGCCAGAGTGGCGTAACCGAGGCGGCGCGCCCACGCCAGCAATGCTATCGTCAGGCGCGCACTTCGCCTAAGCTGACGCCATGTCCGACGAATTTTACCGCATGAAGCGCCTGCCGCCCTACGTCATCGCCGAAGTCAACGCGATGCGGGCAGAGGCACGCGCGCGCGGCGAGGACATCATCGACCTCGGCATGGGCAATCCCGATCTGCCGCCGCCGCAGCATGTCATCGACAAATTGTGCGAGGTCGCGTCGAAACCCGACGCGCACGGTTACTCGGCGTCGAAGGGCATCCCCGGCCTGCGCAAGGCGCAAGCGAATTATTACGCGCGCCGCTTCGGCGTCGAGGTCGACGCCGACAGCGAAGTCGTCGTCACCATGGGGTCGAAGGAGGGGCTGGCGAGCCTCGCCACGGCGATCACCGCGCCGGGCGACGTCGTACTCGCGCCCAACCCGAGCTACCCGATCCACACGTTCGGCTTCATCATTGCGGGGGCGACGATCCGCAGCGTCCCGACCACGCCCGACGAACGCTATTTCGAATCGCTCGACCGCGCGATGAAGTTCACCGTGCCGCGCCCCTCGGTGCTGGTGGTGAATTATCCGTCGAACCCGACCTCGGAAACGGTGGATATCGCCTTTTACGAGCGCCTCGTCGCCTGGGCGCGCGAGAACAAGGTCTGGGTCATCTCAGACCTGGCCTATTCAGAGCTCTATTATGACGGCAAACCGACGGTCTCGATCCTGCAGGTCAAGGGCGCCAAGGATGTCGCGATCGAGTTCACTTCGCTGAGCAAGACCTACTCGATGGCGGGCTGGCGGATCGGTTTCGCGGTGGGCAATAAACAGCTTATCGCTGCGATGACGCGGGTCAAATCCTATCTCGATTACGGTGCGTTCACGCCGATCCAGGCGGCCGCCTGCGCCGCGCTCAACGGGCCACAGGACATCGTCGAAAAGAACCGCCAGCTATACCACCACCGCCGCGATGTGCTGGTCGAAAGTTTCGGTCGCGCGGGCTGGGACATTCCCGCTCCGCCTGCCTCGATGTTCGCCTGGGCGCCGCTACCGCCGGCAGTGGCGCACCTCGGCAGCCTCGAATTCTCCAAGCAATTGCTGACCCATGCCGGTGTCGCGGTCGCCCCGGGCGTCGGCTATGGCGAGGACGGCGAAGGCTTCGTCCGCATCGCAATGGTCGAAAACGAACAACGCATCCGCCAGGCCGCGCGCAACGTGAAGAAATATCTTCAGTCGATGGGCGTCAACACGGGCAAGCGCGCCTAAATGCTTCGAGACGGGTCTTCGACAAGCTCAGCCCCTCCTCAGCATGAACGGATATTGTGCACTGCCGTTTGCCCTGAGGAGCGACTGAGCGAAGACGAAGGCGCGTCTCGAAGGGCCTAAAGCTCGTCCACCTCGTCGACGTCGTCATCGTCGTCGACCAGGTCGTGATCCTCGCCCTCTTCCTCGAGATGCTCCTCGAGCGCCTCCTGGATCAGATCGAGCTGCTCATAGGTCGCTTCGAATTCGAGCGTCTGGCCGTCATCGTCCTCGATGTGCAGCGTGTAGACGTCGTCCGGCGACTTGGTGATCGTAAAACTGTTGAGCGCAGCCATGCATGGTCTCCTTCGAAAAGCGCCAACGCCGTGCGCGCCTTTCGGTTTCGCGTCCAAGGCCCTATGTGGCGATCCATGCAGATTCCCGGCCATATCGATCCCTTAGTGACGCCGCGCGTGCAAACGCCGCGTAGCGACGGGCGTGTCGATCTCGTCGGCCTGTCGAAGCCCGCATTGCGCGCCGCGTTGGAAACCGCCGGGCTTGACGTCAAGGCGGCGAAATTGCGCGCCAAACAGATCTTCCACTGGATCTACAATCGCGGCGTCACCGATTTCATGGTGATGACCGACATCGCCAAGGCGCAGCAGCCGTGGCTCGCCGAACGCTTCGTCATCAGCCGCCCCGAAGTGATCGAGGCGCAGGTATCGACCGACGGCACGCGCAAATGGCTGCTGCGCGGCGCGGGCGGCGAAGACGGCACGCAGGATTACGAGATGGTGTTCATCCCCGACGCCGATCGGGGAACGTTGTGCGTGTCGAGCCAGGTCGGCTGTACGCTCAACTGCCGCTTCTGCCACACCGGCACGATGCGCCTCGTGCGCAACCTGACCGCAGGGGAGATCGTCGGCCAGGTCATGCTCGCGCGCGATTCGCTCGGCGAATGGCCCAGCGCGGCGGAGGGCCGGATGCTCACCAACATCGTCATGATGGGCATGGGCGAGCCGCTGTATAATTTCGAGAACGTCCGTGACGCGCTGAAAGTGGTGATGGACGGCGACGGCCTCGCGCTCGGCAAGCGCCGCATCACCCTCAGCACGTCGGGTGTCGTGCCGATGATGGCGCGCGCGGGGGAAGAAATCGGCGTCAACCTCGCGGTCTCGCTCCACGCGGTGACCAAGGAGGTGCGCGACGAGATCGTCCCGATCAACCGCAAATACGGGATCGATGAACTGCTTCAGGCCTGTGCCGACTATCCCGGCACCAACAATGCGCGGCGCATCACTTTCGAATATGTGATGCTGAAGGACAAGAACGACAGCGACGACGACGCGCGCGAACTCGTCCGACTGATTCGCCAGTATAACCTTCCCGCCAAGGTCAATCTGATCCCGTTCAACCCTTGGCCCGGCGCAGCTTACGAATGCTCGACCCCGGAACGCATCAAGTCGTTCAGCGGCATCATCTTCGACGCCGGCATTTCCGCGCCCGTACGCACCCCGCGCGGGCGCGACATCGACGCCGCGTGCGGCCAGCTGAAGACCGCGGCGGAAAGGAAGACGCGGGCGGAGATGGATAGGCTGGCGGAAGAGAAATTGGCGGCGTTGGGCTGACACAAAACGGGCGGGAGTTTCCCCCCGCCCGCATCGTTCAATCATGGCAGCAACAGTTAAGCCGCCGCCTTCTCCTCGGCGACGATCTCCAACGCAGGCTGCGTGCCGCCGATGGCGACCTTGCGCGGCTTCATCGCTTCGGGGATTTCGCGGACCAGGTCGATGGTCAGCAGCCCGTCGGCGAGCGACGCGCCGCGCACCTGGACATAGTCGGCGAGTTCGAAACGCCGCTCGAACGCGCGCAGCGCGATGCCGCGATGGACGAAGTTGCGGCCTTCCTCGGCATCCGCCTTCTTGGCGGTGACGACCAGCAGATTCTGCTGGGCGGTCAGCTCGATCTCGTCCTGCTTGAAGCCGGCGACGGCGAGCGTGATGCGATAGGCATCCTCGCCCTGCCGCTCGATGTCGAAGGGCGGATAATTGTCGGTCACAGTGCCGTTGGCACGCGCGGCACCTTCGAGCACGTCGAACAGACGGTCGAAGCCGATGGCGGAACGGCGATAGGGGGTAAAGTCGATACGGTCTCGCATTGCCTAGTCCTTTCAAAAGCAACTAACGGTGGCGCGGACCCGCATTCGGCATCCGGCCGATAGCGAAATTGGGAAGCGTTTTGGCGGCTTCAAGCCCCTCTCAAGCGAAAAATGTGTCGGGCGTCACGGCGATCCTCCTGGCCGGAGAACGGCCGGGGGGCGATCCCTTTGCCGCGGCCATGGGTGTCGCCGCCAAGGCGCTGATCCAGGTCGGCGGGGTGGCGATGGGCGAGCGGGTCGCCCGCTTGCTGGCGGCGTATCCAGCGGTGGCACGGGTGCGCGTGTTCGGCGTCCCGGTGCTAACAGAACTCGGCGGCATCGCAGTCGAGCCGAGCGGCGCGAGCATTGCGGCGACGCTGCGTCCGTTGGTCGCCGCACTGGACGGGCCGCTGCTCGTGACGACCGCAGACCACGCCCTGCTCACGCCGGACATGCTCGACAGCTTCATTGCCGGCGCGCGCGGCAGCGATCTCGCGGTGGGACTGGTCGAACGACGCATCTTCGCCCCCGCATTTCCCGACAACCGCCGCACTTGGCTGAAATTTCGCGGCGGCGCCTATTCGGGCGCGAACCTGTTCTGGATCGGCAGCCGCGCCGCACTCCCGCTGATCGAGCGCTGGGCGGCGGTCGAGCAACAGCGCAAGCGCGGCCGCGCGTTGATCGGCGCGTTCGGTCCGTTGCTCCTCATCGGCGTCGCGACGAGAATCCTCACCATCGACGGCGCGCTGGCACGGCTGGGGCGGCGTTACGGTGCTACCCTCCGCGCGGTCCGCCTGCCCCAGCCCGAAGCATGCATCGACGTCGACAAGCCCGCCGATCTGGTCCTAGCCGAAGCCATCCTGGCCGCCCGCCCGTGAAACGCGTCGCCTTCCTCTATAACCACGATGCGCCGCATCAGGTGGCGCATCTCGCGGGGACGATGAGCGCGCTCGCCAGTGACCCGGGAGTCGAAGTCACCGCGCTGGTCGCACGTCCGGCGGCGGAGGCCGTCGCGCGGCGGCTGAGCGGGCCATCAGAAGCGCGCATCCAATGGCAGCACATCGAGATGCACCCGGTTGCGGCGCGGTTCGCGCCACTGCTCGACCGGCTGTTTCCGTTCAGCCGCCTGATGACCTTGCGCGCCAATATGGACCTGTTCGCGCGCTATGACGCCATCGTCTCCAGCGAGCGCACCTGTCTTCGCATCAAGCACCAGCTCGGCGCGCGTTCGCCGCAAATGATCTACGTCCCGCACGGCTCGGGTGACCGCAACGTGGCGCACCACCCCGCACTGCGCGACTTCGACCTGCATCTGGTGTCGGGACAAAAGCTCGTCGATGTCGGGCTCGAATTCGGGATCATCCGCCCCGATAATTGGCGCATCACCGGCTATTCCAAATTCGACGGTGTCGATCTCGATGCGCGGCCCAAATTGTTCGCCAACGACAACCCCGTCATCCTCTACAACCCGCATTTCGACCCGCATCTGTCCTCGGTCTATGCGCAGGGTGAGGACGTCCTCGATCTGTTCGCGCGGCGTCCGGACTTCAACCTGATCTTCGCGCCGCACGTCATGTACGGGCGGAAGCGCTGGCATTTCAGCCTGGAGTTCAAGACGCTCAACCGGCGCTGGGACGTGCCGGAGCGGCTCGAGAGCCTGCCCAACATCCTGATCGATCTCGGGTCTCAAAAATCGATCGACATGACCTACACCCGCGCGGCGGACGTCTATCTCGGCGACGTGTCGAGCCAGGTGTATGAATTTCTCGCCCGCCCCCGTGCGACGATCTTCCTCAAAAGCCACGACGTCGCATGGCGCGATCATCCCGATTACCAATTCTGGCATAACGGCCCGGTGATCGATCACGTCCGCGATCTCGAACCCCTGCTCGACCGCTGGCAGGCGGTCGCCGCCGACTATCGCGCGACGCAACAGCGCCTGTTCGCCTACACCGTCGACATGACGGCCGAACCCGCCTCCGTCCGCGGCGCGCGCGCCATCGCCGATTATGTCGGGGCGTTATGAGCAGCGCGGGTCATGTTTCGGGCCGGGGCATTTTCAACAATCTGTCGCTGCTGCTCGGCGGCAAGACCGTCGCGGCGATCGTTTCGCTGGTGTATATCCTCATCGTCACCCGGGCGCTCGGACCGTCGGGATTCGGCGTGTTGGTGCTGGTGCATGGCTGGACCGTCACGGTCGGCGGCATCATCGCCTTTTCGGGATGGCATGGCATCGTGCGTTACGGCGCGCAGGCGCTGGAGGCCGGCGACCGCTCGCGCCTCGTGCGGCTGGCGCGATTTACCACCCTCGTCGAACTGGGATGTGGCCTCACCGCGATTCTGTTCGCCGCGGGTTTCGCCGGATTCGCCGCGCCGCGCCTCGGCATCCCCGACAATCTGGTCTGGCTGACGCGGATTTACGCGCTGGCGATCTTTGCCAACATGCTGACGACCCCGGTGGGTATTCTCCAGCTTGCCGGGCGGTTCGACCGGCTGGCGCTGCACCCGGCCCTGTCGCCCTCGGTGCGTCTCGTGGCGGTGCTGATCGTGTGGTTCGGCGGCGGCGGGATCGAGGGTTTCCTCTATGCCTGGCTGGTCAGCGCGATCAGCGAAGGCGCGTTCATGTGGTGGCTCGCCTGGCCGGTGTTTCGCGAGATGCGCGGCGGCGAGCCGTTGCTCGGCCCGGCCAGTGCGCGCGGGGAAAATCCAGGCTTGGTGCGCTTTCTCGCCACCGCCAATGCCGACCTGACGCTGCGTGACATCGCCCCCAAGGCGGTGCCGCTGATCGTCGGCGCGATCCTCGGTCCCGCCGCGACGGGCATCTATTCGCTGGCGGTGCGCGCCGCAGTGATTCTGCAACAGCCCGCGGTGCAGCTGGCGCAGGCGAGTTACCCGGTCATCGCCAAACTGCTTGCCGCGGGGGAACTCGCGCGCGCGCGCTCGCTCAGCTGGAAGACGAGTTTCACGACGCTTGCGGTGGCGGTGCCGCTGGTCCTCCTGCTCGCCTTTTTCTCGCGCCAGATCCTCGAAATTATGGGCGGCAAGGCGTTCGGCAGCGGCGCGTTCGTGTTCATCCTGCTGATGATCGGTCGCGCGGGGATGCTCGCGGCGGTGCCGTTGTCGTCGCTGTTGCTGGCGATGGGCCGCACCACCGCGTCGATCCTCGTCAACATCGGCATCAACCTGTTCACGCTGCCCTTGCTCGTCTGGTTGCTGTCCACCGACGGCCTGTCGGGCGCCGGCTGGTACGGCGCGGTGACCGGGATCGGCAGCTTCGTGGTGCTCGCGATGCTGTTAAGCCTTGGCAACCGGCGCGCCCGCGTCCTACAGCCGGAGGCAGAGATCGCCGCCGCGATCGACCCAACAGGGAATCAAGATGGCTGAGTTCCTCCTGCCCAAGGGTAGCAACCCCAATAAGGGTAAGCCCCGCAAATTTGCCGCGCCCGAGGGCACGAAGAACGCCAAGCCGTTCAAAATCTATCGCTACGATCCCGATTCTGGCGAGAATCCCCGCTACGATACCTATGAAGTCGATCTCGATACCTGCGGACCGATGGTTCTCGACGCGCTGATCAAGATCAAGGGCGAGCAGGATTCGTCGCTGACCTTCCGCCGTTCCTGCCGCGAAGGGATTTGCGGATCGTGCTCGATGAACATCGACGGCACCAATACGCTCGCCTGCACCAAGGCGATCGAGGACGTGAAGGGCGAGGTCAAGATCACCCCGCTGCCGCACATGGACGTGATCAAGGACCTGGTCCCCGATTTCACCCATTTCTATGCGCAATATGCCTCGATCGAACCGTGGCTGAAGACCAAGACCCCCGCACCGTCGGGCAAGGAACGCCTGCAATCGCCCGATGATCGCGGCAAGCTCGACGGGCTGTACGAATGCATCCTGTGCGCGTGCTGCTCGACCGCCTGCCCCAGCTACTGGTGGAATTCGGACCGCTTCCTCGGCCCGGCGATCCTGTTGCAAGCCTATCGCTGGCTGAACGACAGCCGTGACGAATATGCCGGCGAACGGCTCGACGAACTCGAAGACCCGTTCCGCCTCTATCGCTGTCACACGATCATGAATTGCGCGAACGTGTGTCCGAAGGGGTTGAATCCCGCGAAGGCGATCGCCGAGATCAAGAAGCTGGCGGTCGAACGGGCGGTATGATGCTTCGAGACGGGCGTTCGACTTTGGCTTCGCCTGCGCTCAATCCCTCCTCAGCACGAACGGTTTAGTAATAGCCGTTTGTCCTGAGGAGCGGCTGAGCTTGTCGAAGACGCGTCTCGAAGGACTTTGAATGTCGGAATCCGACCCGCACTTCCGATACGAGCCCGATCCCGATCACCCCGGATGGTCGACCTGGGCGCTGCGCGACGAGACGCGGTTCAACGCGCTGCTCGGCAAGATGCTGGTGCGACAGGACGGTGATCTCGCCCGCGTCCGCATGTTCCCCGAGCGCAAGCACTCGAACCTCGCGGACATCGTCCACGGCGCGATCACGCTCGGCTTTATCGACGTTTCGCTATTCGCCGCCGCACGCGTGTTCGGCGTGCTGGGTCGTGGTCCGGCGCTGACGCTCGATTTGTCGACGCAGTTCATCGGTGCCGGGCAACTCGATCGCCCGCTCGATGCCGAAGTCGAGCTGCTCCGCGAAACCGGGCGTTTGCTGTTCCTGCGCGGGATCGTGCATCAGGACGATGCCAAGGTCGCCGCCTTTGCCGGGACGATCCGGATCCAGCGCTGACTTGACGTCACTCCCGCTTGCGGGAGGGACAGGCTGCGAAGCAGCCAGGGTGGGAAGTGTGGGCAACGGGAGTGATCTCATGCCTCTCCTCGGCCCACCCCGACGCCTTCGGCGTCTGCCCCTCCCTAAAGGGAGTGGCGTCTAATCAAGCCGCCGCCCGTTCGCTGGCAAAAACCTCGCGATACGCTGCGCGCAGACCGACCTTGTCGATCTTTTCGGTTCCCAATTTGGGCAGCGGATCGGCGGAAATCCAGATGCGTTGCGGAACCTTGAACTTGGCCAGGTGGTCCTCGAGCCAGCGGCACAACACATCCTCGTTCAAAGACTCACCGTCGAGCGGATGGACCACCGCGCCGGGCACTTCGCCCAACCGTTCGTCGGGCAGCCCGAACACGCACGCTTCGCCGACCGACGGATGCTCGTAAATCGCCGCCTCGACTTCCTGGCAGCTGATATTCTCGCCGCCGCGGATGATGATGTCCTTCTTGCGATCGACGATGAACAGATAATTGTCCGGATCGAGATAGCCGATGTCGCCGGTGCGGAAATAGCCGTCGGCGGTCATCGCATCCTTGGTCGCCTGTTCGCGGTGCCAATAACCGGAGAAATTGGCGACCGAGCGGATGCACACCTCGCCCCGCTCGCCCTGTGCCAGATGATTGCCGGCATCATCGATGATCGCGAGATCGACCAAGGGCCGCGAGGCAAAGCCCGTCGAATTGGGTTTCGCCAGATAGTTGGTCGAAAAATTTCCCGCGCCGACCGCATTGGTTTCGGTCAGGCCATAGCCCAGTGACGGCCCGCCGGGCATTTCATCGGCGATGCGCTTGACGTGTTCGGGCGGCCTGGGCGCGCCGCCGGCGGCAAAACCCTGTACTGACGACAGGTCGTAATTCGCCCGGTCGGGATGGTTGAGGATTTCCCAGCTCATCAACGGCACGCCGGTGAAATTGGTGACCTGTTCGCGCTGGATCAGCTCCATCGCGGTCAGCGCATCCCATTTGGGCATGAACACCAATTTGCGCCCGATCGCGAAGCTGACCAGCAGCATCGGAATTTCGCCGGTCACATGGAACAGCGGCACCGTCAGCAGCATCGCATGCGGCGGCGGATTGGCCTTGATCGTGCCGTCCTCGGTGCCGAGCCGCAGCAGCATCAGCGCCATGGCGATATAGTTGAACACCCCCTGGATCACCGAACGGTGCGTCGAATAGGCACCCTTGGACTGGCCTGTCGATCCGCTGGTGAACAGGATCGTCGCGAGGTCGTCCCCGGTCAGTGCGGGCAGCGGCACTTCCTCGGCGCGCATCACGGCGGCCAGTGCTTCGTCGATCGGTCGCGCCAGATCGACGGTGATCATCTTCGCGGCCGTCGGGCGGCCATGCTGCGCCAGCCGCGCGGCACGCGGCGGATCGACGAACACCAGGCGGCATTCGACATCGGAAATGCCGTCGGCCAGTTCATTGCCCTGCCACCAGCCGTTGAGCAGCACGGCGATGCCCCCCGCCATCAGCGTGCCCATGTACAACACGACCCAGGCGGGGGCGTTCTTCATCGCGATGCCGACGCGGTCGCCCGTTTGCAGGCCGTGATCGGCGATCAGGCTGCTCGCGACCTTGCGCGCGGCGGCATAGGTCTGGGCGAAGGTCAGGCGGTCGTCGCCATCGACCAGGAAACAGGTGTCGGCATGCTGGGTGCAAAAATGCCCGAAATAATCGACCAGGGTGGCGGGCGCGGCGGCGATCATCGGCACCGTGATGCCCGACGGCAGGGTATAGTCGCCCAGCGGCAATGGCCCGCCGGGTCCGGTCAAATCGTCGATCGCCTGCTTTACGCGCAGGTCCAGGTCTGAAGGCATCCGCTCTCGCTCTCTACACTTGGTCTTTCGCCAATCCCCTCTGTATGAAGCGCGAAACGCCAAGGGGAAAGCCTTGTTTCTGAACCTCGCTACCGATGCGATCCGCTGGGTCGATTTGGGCCTCAATCCGGTCGCGCTCGACCTCGGTTTCTTCCAGTTCCGCTGGTATTCGATTGCCTATATTTCGGGGATCGTCCTCGGCTGGTGGTATCTTACCAAATTGCTGGCCCAGCCGGGTGCGCCGATGGCGCGACGGCATGCCGACGATCTGGTGTTTTACGTCACGCTCGGCATCATCCTTGGCGGGCGGATCGGCTATGTGCTGTTCTACAAGCCGTCGATGATCCTCCACCCGATCGAGCTGTTCAAACTGTGGGAGGGCGGCATGTCGCTCCACGGCGGCTTTGCGGGGGTCATCATCGCGCTCCTGCTATTCTGCCGCAAACACAGCCTGTCGCTGATCCGGGTGTGCGATTACGTCGCCTGCGTCACGCCGTTCGGGTTGTTTTTCGGGCGCATCGCCAATTTCGTGAACGGCGAATTATGGGGCCGGCCGACCACCTTGCCCTGGGGCATGATCTTCCCCGATCCGCTCGCCGGCGATATCCCCCGTCATCCCAGCCAGCTGTACGAAGCCGGGCTGGAGGGCGTGGTGATGTTCCTGATCCTCAACTGGATGTTCTGGCGCACCGACGCCCGATACCAGCCGGGGCGGCTCGTCGGCACCGGATTGGTCCTTTATGGCCTGTTCCGCTTCAGCCTCGAAAAGCTGCGCCAACCCGATTACGGCCTCGAAAATCTCAGCTGGGGGCTGACCATGGGCCAGACGCTCAGCCTGCCGATGGTGCTGGTCGGCATCTATCTCTTCCTCACCGCCAAATCGCGTCGCGTGCGGGTGGAGAGTATCGCGGGGCAAGAACCGGTCGCGTGACCGCACGCCGTGAGTAACCTGGCCGAACGCCTCGCTCGCGCCATCGCGTTGGCGGGGCCGATTCCCATTTCGCAATTCATGGCGGCGGCCAACACCGAATATTACGGCTCGGGCGTGCCGCTCGGCCGCGATTTCGTGACCGCATCGGAAATCAGCCAGATGTTCGGTGAAATCGTCGGCGCATGGACTGCGGATTTGCGGTTCCGCGCGGGCAATCCCGATGCGCTGTGGGTCGAACTCGGCCCCGGGCGCGGCACGCTTACCGCCGATGCGTTGCGCGTGATCGCCAGCACCGGCTGGCAACCCGAAGTGCATTTCGTCGAGACCAGCCGCAGCCTGCGCGCCGAACAGGCCCGGCGCGTTGCGGTCGCGCAATGGCATGACGACGTCACGACGCTGCCCGACGATCGTCCGCTGATCTTGGTCGCCAATGAATTCTTCGACGCGTTGCCGATCCGCCAGCTGATCCGCACCATTGACGGCTGGCACGAACGGCTGATCGCGTGTCAGGACACGCTGTTCCTGCCCGTCACCGGCAAGGCGGTGCCCGAAGCGGTCATCCCGTCCGCGCACCGCGACGCCCCCCCGGGCAGCATCCTCGAAATCTCCCCCGCTGCCGTCGGCGTGATGAAACAACTCGCCGCACGCGTCCATGCGCAGGGCGGCGCGCTGTTGATCGTCGATTATGGCTACACCGGCGGCCCGCAGCCCGGCGAATCGCTGCAGGCGGTGCGCCATCACCAATATGCCAGCCCGTTCGATGCACCGGGCAGCGTCGACCTGTCCGCGCACGTCGATTTCACGACCCTCGCCGCGGCGGGCATCGCCTCGGGCCTCGCTGCGCACGGCCCAGTCGCGCAGCGCGACTTTCTCGGCAGTTTGGGGCTCGACGCCCGCGCCGCCGCGCTGGCCAAGGCCGATCCGGACGTCATGGCGGCGCGTCATCGCCTGATGGGCGAGGACGCTATGGGCACGCTGTTCAAAGTGCTCGCGCTGACCGCACCCAACTGGCCCGAACCGGCGGGATTCCTGTAACCAGTATGTCGCCCCTGCGCAGGCAGGGGTCCAGATAAGCCCTCCTCTGGCAGCTTCGCCTCGTCGGCGCGCGATCGTCTGGACCCCTGCCTACGCAGGGGAGACATGATCGGTTAAGCGTAAGCGATGCTTGAATCGCTACGTGCTCCAAACTTCGCCATGCCGCACGGTTTTCTCGGTCGCACCGGCGGCGTCTCGACCGGCGATCTTGCCAGCCTCAATTGCGGCATCGGTTCGAACGACGACCCCGCGCTGATCGCCGAAAATCGTCGTCGCGCGGTCGAGGCCGTCGCACCGGCCTCGACCCTTCTCGGCGTTTATCAGGTGCATGGCCGCGATTGTGTGACGGTGACGTCACCCTGGGCCGAAGCGGACCGCCCGAACGCCGACGCCTTGGTCACCGCCACGCCCGGCCTCGCATTGTCGATCCTCACCGCCGATTGCACGCCGGTGTTGTTCGCGGATGCCGCAGCCGGCGTCATCGGTTCGGCGCATGCGGGGTGGAAAGGCGCCGTCGCCGGCGTCACCGATGCGACGATCGAGGCGATGGAAGCCTTGGGAGCGCGACGTCACAATATTCACGCCGCGATCGGTCCCTGCATCGCGCAGGCGAGCTATGAAGTCAGCGACGGATTTGGCGGCGGCGCGATCCCCGAACACTTCTTCACGCCGGGCCGCCCGGGCCACCGCCATTTCGACCTTGAAGCCTATGTCGCCGATCGTCTCGAAGCCGCGGGCATCGCCTCGGTTCACCGCGCCGGACAAGACACTCTGTCGCAACCCGACCGCTATTTCTCCTATCGCCGCGCGACATTGGCGGGCGAACCCGGCTATGGGCGGCAAATCTCGATTATCGCCCTGCCGTAACGGCGGCGGGCGACAGCACAGGATGCTCTGACCATGCCCGACGAAGCCGAAACCACCGCCGTCCCCCATCGCCGCCGCCCCAAACCCGATATCCTCGCCATCGACAACCGCCGCCTGCAACCCGAAACGCTGATGATGGGCCACGGCTTCGATCCGGCGCTCAGCGAAGGCTCGCTCAAACCCCCGATCTTCCTGACCTCGACCTTCGTCTTCGAAAACGCCGCGGCGGGAAAGCGCTTCTTCGAAGGTATCACCGGCAAGCGTCCGGGTGGCGCCGAAGGTCTGGTCTATTCGCGCTTCAACGGCCCGAATCAGGAAATCCTCGAAGATCGCCTCGGCGTGTGGGAAGATGCCGAGGACGCTTTGGTGTTTTCCTCGGGCATGTCCGCCATCGCCACCGTCATGCTGGCCTTGGTCCAGCCGGGTGACGTCATCGTCCACTCGGCGCCGCTGTATGCCGCCACGGAGACACTGATCGGTCGCATCCTCGGCCGCTTCGGCGTCAAATGGGTCGATTTCCCCGCCGGCGCGACGCGCGAGGAAATCGATGCGAAGGTGGAGGAAGCCCGGAAGCTCGGCCGCGTCTCGCTGATCTACCTCGAAAGCCCGGCCAACCCGACCAACGCCCTGGTCGATGTCGAGGCCGTCAAGGGCTCGCGTGATGCCGCATTCCCCCACGAAAAGCCACCGATCGTCATCGACAACACCTTCCTCGGCCCGCTCTGGTCGAAACCGCTACAGCAGGGCGCGGACCTCGTCCTCTACAGCCTCACCAAATATGCCGGCGGGCATAGCGATCTCGTCGCGGGCGGCGCGGTCGGCGGCAAGACGCTGATCAACACGATCCGCATGATGCGCAACACCATCGGCACGATCACGGACCCCAACACCGCGTGGATGTTGCTGCGCTCGCTCGAAACGCTGGAGCTGCGCATGTCCCGCGCGGGCGAAAACGCGGCGAAGGTGTGTGAATTCTTCCGCGGGCACGAAAAGGTCGAATCGGTCGGCTATCTCGGCTTTCTCGAACCCGGCAGCCGCCAGCGCGACATTTACGACCGCCACTGCACCGGTGCGGGATCGACTTTCTCGCTCTATCTGAAGGGCGGCGAGGCCGAGTCCTTCCGCTTCCTCGACGCGCTCAAGATCGCCAAGCTCGCGGTCAGCCTCGGCGGCACCGAAACATTGGCGAGCCATCCCGCCGGGATGACGCACTTGTCAGTTCCGCAGGAGCGCAAGGACGCATTGAAAATCGGCGACAATCTCGTCCGCATCTCGGTTGGCGTCGAGAATGCGGACGATCTCATCGCCGATTTCAATCAGGCGTTGCGCGCGATTTAGGCCACCCGACCACCGCGGCCGTCATCCCGGCGAAAGCCGGGATCCACCTCTCCGCGCTAGGCGCAGCCAAACGTTGAGGCGTGGACCCCGGGTCAAGTCCGGGGTGACGACAGATTTGTGCAATTGTCTCGTTAGTGGCCCACTTCAGTGCGTTTAATTCGCCGCCAGTTCGCGATCGTACTTGCTGTCACGCAATGGCACGGTCGCGGGCGCGAACTGTTCGCGGTCGTCGTCGTCGATGACGTCGCGCGCTTCCTTCGGCGCCTTGCTGCCGGTGATCAGGTCGCGCTCGAACAGGTCGGCAAAGGCATTGCTGCGCCACGCCGCGAACAACGCTCCGGCGATTGCGGCGCCGGCGACGGCCGCGGTGCCCAGTGCGATGTTACGCGTCGAAAAATCGACGTCGGGGATCAGCGACTTGGCGCGGCTCTTGGCGGGTGCGCGGCGGCGTGCATTGGTCTTGCCGCCGCTGGCAAACTGGCCGTTCGCGGCGTGTTTCGGAGCGGCGCGGGTGCTGCTCTTGCGGGTGGTGGTCGCCATAATCTGTCTCCTTGAGGGAATACCGGGAGACAACGGATGACTCGCGTGAGGTGTTCCCCCGCGCGCCGGTCACCGCTAAGCGCTCCGGCCAATGCCTCAGATCACCTCAGAGATCGTCGCCGAACACGGCCTGTCCCCAGATGAATATGCCCGCGTGCTGAACGCGCTGGGGCGGGAGCCGAACCTGACCGAACTCGGCATTTTTTCGGTGATGTGGTCGGAGCATTGCTCGTACAAATCGTCGCGGCTGCACCTGAAAAAGCTGCCGACCACCGGTCCGCAGGTCATTTGCGGCCCCGGCGAAAATGCCGGCGTGGTCGATATCGGGGACGGCCAGTGCGCCGTGTTCAAGATGGAGAGCCACAACCACCCGTCGTACATCGAGCCGTATCAGGGCGCGGCGACGGGCGTCGGCGGCATTTTGCGCGACGTGTTCACGATGGGCGCGCGGCCGGTCGCCAATCTCAACGCCTTGCGCTTCGGGCGGCCCGATCATCCGCGCATGAAGCATCTGATCGCCGGGGTCGTCGCGGGGATCGGCGGTTACGGCAATTGCGTCGGCGTCCCGACCGTCGGCGGAGAGGTCAATTTTCACAAGGCCTATGACGGCAACATCCTCGTCAACGCGATGACCGTGGGCGTCGCCGAAACAAAAAAACTGTTCTTCTCCGCCGCGTCGGGCATCGGCAATCCGATCGTCTATGTCGGCAGCAAAACCGGGCGTGACGGCATCCACGGCGCGACGATGGCCTCGGCCGATTTCGGCGAGGATGCCGATGCCAAGCGTCCCACCGTCCAGGTCGGCGACCCCTTCACCGAAAAGCTGCTGATCGAAGCGTGCCTTGAGCTCATGGCGTCGGACGCGATCGTCGCGATTCAGGACATGGGCGCGGCGGGGCTGACCAGTTCGTCGGTCGAAATGGCATCGAAGGGCGGCGTCGGGCTGCTGCTCAACATGGACCATGTGCCGCAGCGCGAAACCGGCATGACGGCGTATGAAATGATGCTGTCGGAAAGCCAGGAGCGGATGCTCATGGTCCTAAAACCCGGCCGTGAGGATTTTGCCGCGGCGATCTTCCGCAAATGGGAACTCGATTTCGCGGTCATCGGCGAAGTCACCGACACCGGCCGGATGGTGCTGGTCCATCATGGCGAGACGGTGTGTGACATTCCGCTCGGGCCCCTCGCCGACGATGCACCGCTTTACGATCGCCCGCACGTCCCGACGCTCAAGCCAACGCCGCTGAATGATGCGCCTGACAGTGAGGACATTGGCGCCGATCTGAAAAAACTGATCGGCTGTCCCGACCTCGCCAGCCGCCGCTGGATCTGGGAACAATATGACCAGAAGGTCGGCGGCGACACCGTCCAGCCGCCCGGTGGAGACGCCGCGGTCGTGCGCATCCACGGCACGCAAAAAGCACTCGCCATCGCCACCGATTGCACCCCGCGTTATTGCTTTGCCGACCCCTATGAAGGCGGCAAACAGGCCATCGCCGAAACCTGGCGCAACCTCTGTGCGGTCGGTGCGACCCCCTTGGCGGCGACCGACTGCCTCAACTTCGCCAACCCGCAAAACCCCGAAACGATGGGCCAGTTGGTCGGCTGCATCGAAGGCATGGCCGAAGCGTGCCGCGCGCTCGATTATCCCATCGTGAGCGGCAATGTATCGCTGTACAATGAGAGCAAGGCCACCGGCGGCGGCTCGGCGATCCTCCCGACGCCCGCGATCGGCGGCGTCGGGCTGCTCAAGGATTGGCGCGCCACCACGACCATCGGCGGGATGCACGAAGGCGATGACCTGTGGCTCGTCGGCGAACTGCCCACGCACCTCGGCCAGTCGCTGTGGCTGCGCGAACTCCATGGTCGCGAAGACGGCCCGCCGCCGCCGGTCGATCTGACAGACGAGCGCAAGCATGGCGATTTCGTCCGCGGCCTGATCGAGGATGGCCTCGTCACCGCCGTCCACGACCTCAGCGATGGCGGCCTTGCCATCGCGCTCGCCGAAATGGCGCTGGCCAGCGGGCACGGCGTCACGCTCGACCGCGCCGTGCCGCAGTCCGCCGCCGCGATGTTCGGCGAGGATCAGGGGCGCTACGTCATCGCCACGTCGAACGGCGACCCCGTCGTCCGCGCGATGGCCAAAGCGGGCGTGAAGCACGTCCTCCTCGGCTCGGCTACCGGCGACACGGTGCTCGGCACAAGCGTCGCCGATTTGCGCGCGGCCAATGAAAAATTCTTCCCCGAATTGATGAACGCATGACCGTTCTCGCGGCGATCGAAACCGGCGGGACCAAGATTTTCGCCCGGTTGTTCACCGCGGACGGCGCGATTCTCGCCGAGCAACGCTTCGTCACGCGCGACGGCGATGCGGCGGTCGCCGACCTCGTGCCATTCCTTGGCAGCCATGGCGCGCTTGCCGCCATCGGCATGTCGGCCTTCGGCCCGATCATCGTCGATCCGCAATCGCCGCGCTTCGGCGAAATCATGCCGACGACCAAGGCGGGCTGGACCGGCACCAACCTGACCAGGGCGCTGACCGAAAAATTCGGCTGCCCCATCGCCATCGACACCGATGTCGGCGGCGCGGCGCTCGCCGAAGCGCGGATCGGCGCGGGGCGGGGGTTCGATCCGGTCGCCTATGTCACCATCGGCACGGGCATCGGCGGCGGGCTGTACGTCGGCGGCAAGACCTATCACGGGTCGGTCGCTCCGGAGATCGGCCACAGTTTCGTTCAGCGCGCGGACGGCGACACCACCGCCAGCATCTGCCGCTATCACACGCATTGCGCCGAAGGCTTGGCATCGGGCCCGTCGGCGCGCGCGCGGCTGGGCACGCGCCAATTGGTCGATGCGCCCGAAGTGCGCGCCACGCTCGCCGATTATATCGCCCAATTGCTGTTCGGCCTGACGCTCAGCTGGGCGCCCGGGCGCTTCGTCATCGGCGGCGGCGTGATGCTCGGCACCGGCATGCTCGACGACGTACGCGCTGCGTTTCCGGACAAGGTCAACGGTTTCGGCGCGGGCGAACGCGCGCTGGCGGACGATTATATCGTCCCCGCGCAACTCACCAATGCGGGGCTCGAAGGCGCGGCGATCATGGCGCAGGAACTTCTGGCGCGCTAAACCTCTTGTGCAGGCGGCCACGCGCCGTCACTCTGCACCGTAATGGCAGCGGCATTCGACGAAATCTGGGGAAAATCGGCGGGCAAGCGGCCGCGTCCCGGTTTCGACGCGCTGGGCGAATGGCTCGACAAGACGCCCCCCGCCGAACTCGCGCGGCGTCAGGCATCGGCCGAAGCCACCTTCCGCCAGCTCGGCATCACCTTCGCGGTCTATGGTGACGAGGATGCCGCCGAACGCATCATCCCGTTCGACATCGTCCCGCGCGTCTTCACTGCGGGCGAATGGGCGCGATTGTCGAAGGGGCTGGAACAGCGCGTGTTCGCGCTCAACGCGTTTCTCGACGATATTTACGGCGCGCGAAAGATCCTGACCGACGGGATCATCCCCGCCGAACTGATCATGACCAACCCGCAATTCCGCCCCGAAGTGGTCGGCAGCCGCCCGCCGCACGGCGTGTGGTCGCATATTTGCGGCATTGATCTGGTCCGCACCGGCCCCGACGATTTCTGGGTGCTGGAGGATAATGCGCGGACCCCGTCTGGGGTCAGCTACATGCTCGAAAATCGCGAGGCGATGATCCGGCTGTGCCCCGAACTGTTCCGCGAACACCGCGTCCGCCCGGTCGACAGCTATGGCGATCTGCTGCTCGAAATGCTGCGCTCGGTCGCGCCCGAACATGCGGTCGCCGATCCGGTGGCGGTGATTCTGACCCCCGGCCGGTTCAACTCGGCTTATTACGAACACAGCTTCCTCGCCGATTCGCTGGGCATCGAACTGGTTCAGGCGGTCGATCTCGAAGTCGATGACGATATCGTGTGGATGCGCACCATCACCGGGCGCGTGCGCGTCGACGTGATATATCGCCGGGTGGACGATGATTATATCGATCCGCTGGTGTTCCGCCCCGATTCGATGCTCGGCGTCCCCGGCCTCATCGCCGCCTATCGCGCGGGCAATGTCGCAATCGTCAATGCGCCCGGCACCGGCATCGCCGACGACAAGGCGATCTACAGCTACATGCCCGAAATCGTGCGCTACTATACCGGCGAGGACGCGCTGCTCCCCAATGTCGAAACGTGGCGGTGCCGCGAACCCGCCGCGCTCAGCCATGTGCTGGTCAATCTCGAACAGGTGGTGGTCAAGCTCGTCGACGGCTCGGGCGGTTACGGCATGCTCGTCGGTCCCACCGCGTCGAAGGCGGAGATCGAAGATTTCCGCGCCGCGCTGACCGCCGAGCCGCACCGCTACATCGCCCAGCCGACGCTGGCGCTGTCCACCGTCCCGACCCTCACCGAAGCCGGCGTCGCCCCGCGCCACGTCGATTTCCGGCCCTTCGTGCTGACCGGCAGCAAGCGCACCTGCATCGTCCCCGGTGGCCTCACCCGCGTCGCCCTCAAAAAAGGGTCGCTGGTCGTCAATTCGAGCCAGGGCGGCGGGACGAAGGACAGTTTTGTCTTGATGGACGAGGGGGAGGACGCCGATGCTTAGCCGCGTCGCCGCCTCGCTCTACTGGCTCGGGCGCTACATCGAGCGCGCCGAATTTACCGCGCGCCTGGTCGAGGCCACCGTGCGCCTCGACGCCTTGTCGACGCGCCCCGCGGGCGAAGTCGCCTGGGCCAGCGCGCTGTCGGTGATAGAGGTCGACAAGGCCTTTGCCGCGACCGGCGAAAAATTGACCCCGCGCAATGTCGGGCGGTTCCTGACGCTCGACGCCAATCAGCCCGGATCGGTGGTCTATTGCCTCGACCATGCGCGCGACAATGCCAAGGCGGTGCGCACCGCGCTCAGCCGTGAAGCCTGGTCGTCGATCAACCGCGCCTGGTTGTTGTTCCGCGGGCGCAGTTCGCCCGGCGATACGCAGGCCATGCTCGGCCTGGTCGAACAGGCGCAAACCGAAACGCGCGGCTTCGAAGGGGCGATCGGGCGGATGCTGCGCAACCCGGCGTCATGGTTCATCCGCCTCGGCGCCTCGATCGAACGCGCCGACAATGCCGCGCGTCTGCTCGACGTCAAATACCATATCCTGCTGCCCGAAGGCGAAGTCGTCGGCGGCACGGTCGATCGCGACCAATGGACCACGATCCTCCAGACCGTGGCCGCGGTGAACGCCTATCGCTGGCTGTACCGCGAAGGCCTGAAACCGTGGTCGGTCGCCGAACTCCTGATCCTCCGCCGCGAAATGCCGCGCTCGATCGCCGCCAGCGCGGAGGAGGCGGTGCTGCACCTCAATGCGCTGGGCAAGGAAACCGGTTTTCAGGGCGAAGCGGACCGGCTGGCGCGCCTGCGCCACGCCCGCATGGGCGACACCGGCATCGATGCCGTCGTGCGTCAGGGGCTGCACCAATATCTCGAGGACAGCATCGAACAGACCGCCGCGCTCGACCGCGCCATCTCCCGCCAGTTCCGGTTCGCCTGATGCGCCTCTCGATCGATCATCACACGCGTTACAAATTCAGCGAGCCACAGGCGCGCGTCGTCCAGCTGCTGCATATGACGCCGCTGGATAACGAGGCGCAAACCGTGCTCGACTGGCGCATCGACGTCGATTGCGACGCGCGGCTGCGCGAAGGGACCGATGGCTACGGCAATCACGTCACGATGCTGTATGTCGACGGGCCGGTCGAGGCGCTGGCGATCACCGTGCGCGGACAAGTGCTGACCGAGGATATGGCCGGCATCGTCCGCGGCGCGCCCGAACCACTGCCGCCGGTGTTTTACACCCGCGGCTCGGCGGCCACATCGGCGGGCGAGGCGACGATCGCCCTGGCCCGATCGGCGCGCGGCTCGGACCCGCTCGAACGCGCCCACCGCCTCAACGGCGTCGTCGCGCACGCCGTCACCATCGAAGGCGGTCGCGCGGAGAAAATTCTTGCGCCCGATGACATCCTCGCCAGCGGCCATGCGACGGTGCGCGAAGCGGCGCAATTGATGGTCGCGGCGGGACGCGCGGCGGGCTTTCCGGCGCGGTTCGTCTCGGGCCATTCGCTTCACGGCCCGGATCGCGCCCGGCGCCGCAGCGCGCATTATTGGGCCGAACTGCATTTGGGGGCGATCGGCTGGGTCGGCTTCGATCCGTGCGCGGGCGCGAGCCCCGACGAAAGCTATGTCCGCGTCGCGGTCGGCGTCGACCTCGCCGAAGTCACCCCGGTCGCCGGCACACGCATCGGCGGCGGGGTCGAGGAACTCGACGTGGCGGTCAGCGTGGGCGTGCAATGACCTATTGCGTCGGAATATTGGTCGATGCCGGCCTCGTGCTCATCGCCGACACCCGCACCAATGCGGGGGTCGACAACATCTCGATGTACAAGAAACTCCACGTCCTGTGCGAAACGCCGGAGCGGCAAATCTATTGCGCCAGCGCGGGCAGCCTGTCGGTGACACAGTCGATGCTGTCGATGCTCGAGGAAGGTTTGCCGCCCGAAGACGCGGGCGATCCGTCGCGCACCGTGGCCGCGCAGCCGACGATGTTCCGCGTCGCGCAACTGGTCGGCGAAGCGCTGCACGCCGCGCGCGACACGGTCGCCGCGGCGGTGGCGGGCACCAACATCACGCCCAGCGGCTCATTGCTGGTCGGCGGACGCATCGGCGACGATCCGCCGTGCCTGTTCCAAATCTATGTCGAGGGCAATTTCATCGAGTGCCAGCCCGATGCGCCGTTCCTCCAGGTGGGCGAGCGCAAATACGGCAAGCCCATTCTCGACCGCGCGCTCAAATGGGACATGAGCTTGGCGCATGCGGTCAAACTGGCGTTGCTGTCGTTCGATTCGACGATCCGCTCGAACCTGTCGGTCGGACGACCGCTCGATCTGGTCGTCCTGACCAACGGCCAGCCCGAGCCGATCCACCGCCGGATCGAGGAGGACGACAGCTATTTCGACGCGCTCAGCGGCGAATGGTCGCGGCTGCTGGCCGAAGCGACCAACGAGCTCGAGGACCCGCCGTTCATGCGCCCCGGTGCCGCGAAAGAGGTCCCGCCCGAAATCAAACCGGTAGCGGACAAGGTCTCGCCGGTTCCTGAGAAGGTCGCGGGCTAGCTCAACTCTCACATGTCGCCCCTGCGCAGGCAGGGGCCCAGATGAACTCGCCACAAGCGGCTGAGCCTCGATTTGTGAACTTATCTAGAGCCCTGCCTACGCAGGGGCGACATACATAAATAACGCGGCCTACCGCCCCGTCTGCCCCCGATGCATCAACTTCGCATCGGCAAGGCACAGCGCCATCATCGCCGCGACAACCGGCGCGCCACGGATGCCGACGCACGGATCATGCCGCCCCTTGGTCGCGATCTCCGCCGCCGCGCCGTCGCGATCGATCGTCTCGACCGGCGTCAGGATCGAACTGGTCGGCTTGAAGGCGACACGCACGACGACGGGCTGACCGGTCGAAATCCCGCCGGCGATGCCGCCCGCATGATTGGCCAGGAACTCCGGGCCATCCTCACCCGGCCGCATCGCATCGGCATTGTCCTCACCGCGCAACCGCGCCGCGTGGAACCCGTCACCGATCTCGACGCCCTTGACCGCGTTGATCGACATCATCGCCGCCGCCAGCTGCGCGTCGAGCTTGTGGTATAGCGGCGCGCCCCAGCCAGCCGGCACACCCGTCGCGACGCACTCGACCACCGCCCCCAGTGACGACCCGCTTTTGCGAGCCTCATCGACCAGCGTCTCCCACCGCACCGCCGCTTCGGCATCGGCGCAGAAGAACGGATTCCGGTCGATCTGCGCCGGATCGAATGCCGTCGCCCGGTCGCCGCCGATCTCGATGACATGCGCCACGATGCTCACCTCGGGCACCACCAGCCGCGCCACGCCGCCCGCCGCGACGCGCGACGCCGTCTCCCGCGCCGAACTCCGCCCGCCGCCGCGATAATCTCGAAAGCCGTATTTGGCGTCGTACGCATAATCGGCATGGCCGGGCCGATACGCTTTGGCGACCTCGGCATAATCCTTTGAGCGTTGATCCACATTGTCGATCATCAGGCTGATCGGCGTCCCGGTCGTCCGCCCCTCGAACACCCCCGCCAAGATGCGCACCTGATCCGGTTCCTGCCGCTGTGTCGTAAAGCGGGTCTGCCCCGGGCGGCGCTGATCGAGGAACGGCTGGATGTCCGCCTCGCTCAGTTTGAGTCCCGGCGGGCACCCGTCGATCAGCGCGCCGATCGCCGGCCCGTGGCTTTCGCCCCAGGTCGAAAAGCGAAAGCTGTGGCCGAAACTGTTATAGCTCACGCGAAACCCCCGGAACCGGCGCGCCACCGCGCCGTTCCAGCGGGGCAGCAGAAGGAACTGGCATGGCGGCGCTGAAACTCGAACGCAAGCAGGTCGACAAACCCTGGGGCCGTGAACAGCTATGGCCCGGCTTCGACAATCCGTCGGGAGAAAAGGTCGGCGAGATCTGGTTTCAGGCGCCCGAGGGGACCGACGAGCCGCTGCTGATCAAATATCTGTTCACCAGCGACCGCCTGTCGATCCAGGTCCATCCCGATGACGCGGCGGCACAGGCGGCGGGCTACAAGCGCGGCAAGGACGAAGCCTGGGTCGTCCTCGCCGCCGAACCCGATGCGACCATCGCGCTCGGCACCACCCGCGTCGCCACCCGCGATGAATTGCGCGCCGACGCGCTGGACGGCTCGATCGAGCAACTGGTCGACTGGAAACCGGTCAAGGCCGGCGAATTCTATTATTCCGCAGCCGGAACGATTCACGCGATCGGCGCCGGGCTGACGATCATCGAGATTCAGCAGAATGTCGATCTGACCTACCGCCTCTACGATTATGGCAGCGATCGCGAACTGCATCTGGCGGCGGGCGTGGCCGTCAGCGACCCGGTTCCCTTCGTCGTACCTAGAATCCCCGGGGATGCCGGTAATGGCCGTTTCATCCTGTGCGAAGGCGGCAAATTCGTCGCCGAACGCTGGTCATGGGGCGGTGAGCGCCGCGTCGATCTGGGCACCACGCCGGGCTGGCTGATCCAGGTCGCGGGGTCCAGCGTAGTCGATGGGCAGGGCGTCGCGGCGGGCGACTGTTACTTGCTGGAAAGCGCCGCCACCGTCACCCCGGGCGACGGCAGCGATATCGTCTTCGCTTACCCGCTGGCCGAACGCGCGAACCTGTTCAGCGGCGCGTGACGCGCTCCGCATCGGCGACCGCGGCGGACGGCTTGCGGTCCATCTGCTGCGGCTTGAGCCCCAGGGCGATCAGCATCGACGACGACACATAGATCGACGAGTACGTCCCGACGACGATCCCGAGCATCATCGCGGCGGTGAACCCGCGCAACACATGCCCGCCGAACACCAGCAACGCGGTCAGCGCGAGGAGAACGGTCAGCGACGTCATCACCGTGCGCGGCAACGTCTCGTTGACCGACAGATCGATCAGCGCGCGCATGTCCATCTGGCGGTATTTGCGCATATTCTCGCGGATACGGTCGTCGATGACGATCTTGTCGTTGATCGAATAACCGATGATCGTCAGGACGGCGGCGACGATGTTGAGGTCGAACTCCAACTGTGTCAGCGCGAAGAACCCCAGCGTCATCAACACGTCGTGTCCGATCGCGACGAAGGTCGAAACGCCGAACTGCCATTCGTAACGGAACCAGCTGAACAGTGCGATCAGGAACACCGCGATCAACACCGCGGCGATACCGTTCTTGATCAACTCGCCCGACACCTTGCCCGACACCGTGTCGTACCGTGTGAACTGCACCCCCGGGTTGGTCGCGTTGAGCGCGGCCTTGACCTGATTGACGACCTTGTTCGTCGCGCCTTCGTCGGTCGATTGGGGGATCGGCAGGCGGATCGAAACGGTGTTCGGATCGCCGAATTGCTGGAGCGACGCTTCGCCGACGTTCAGCCGGTCGACCGTGCCGCGCACCGCGTCGAGCTGTGGCTTGGCCGGGAACTTGGCCTCGATCATCAGGCCGCCGACGAAATCGACGCCGAGGTTCAGTCCGCGATACGCCGTGATGCCGATCGACAGGACGGTCAGCAACGCGGTGAGCGCGAACGCCCAGTTGCGCAGCGCGGTGAACCCGATGTTGGTATTGTCGGGGACGAGTTTCAAATGGCGCATCAGATGTTCAACTCGGCAGGCCGCACGCGGCGGACATAATTGGCGGCGAGCATGCGGGTGAAGAACACCGCGGTGAAATAGCTCGCGAAAATCCCGATCAGCAACACGACGGCGAACCCCTTGACCGGACCCGACCCGAGCAACAGCATGACCACGCCCGAGATGAAGTGGACGGTGTTCGCCTCGAAGATCGTCCGCGACGCTTCCTTATAGCCGAGCTCGATCGACTGCATCGGGTTGCGCCCGCGCCGTTTTTCCTCGCGGATGCGCTCGTTGATCAACACATTGGCATCGACCGCAGTGCCGATCGTCAGCACGAATCCGGCAATGCCCGGGAGCGTCAGCGTCGCGGAGAAGAACGCCATCACCGCCAGGATGATGAAGATGTTCAACACAACCGCCAGGTTCGCATAGACCCCGAACCGGCCATAGGTGACCAGCATGAACGCGATCACCGCAACCGCCGCGATGACCGATGCGATGGCCCCGGCGCGGATCGAATCGGCGCCGAGCTGCGGCCCGACGGTGCGTTCCTCGATCACCTTCAGCGCCACCGGCAATTTGCCCGAGCGCAGCTGGATTGCCATCGTGTTGGCGCTTTCGGTGGTATAGCTGCCGCTGATTTGCGCGGATCCACCAAGAATTGCGGTCTGGATGGTCGGTGCGGACAACACCTGATTATCGAGAATGATCGCGAACGGCTTGCCGACATTATCTTGGGTCACGCGCGCGAATTTGCGGCCGCCCTGTCCGTTAAATCCGATATTGATGACCGGCGCGTTGGTCTGCGGGTCAAAGCCGGGTTCTGCCTTGGTCAGTTCGTCGCCGCTGACAATCGCGCGGCGCTTGACCGCGATCTTGGGTGCGCCGGGGTTGCTTGGATAAGGCAAGACTTGACTACCTGCGGGCGCGCGACCAGCGGCGACATCGGCAGGATTGGCTGTCAGGTCGACCAGCTTAAACTCGAGCTTCGCGGTCTTGCCGAGAAGTGCCTTAAGCGCCTCCGGATTCTGGAGGCCCGGAACCTGCACCACGATGCGGTTGCTGCCTTGCCGAATGATTGTCGGTTCGCGCGTGCCGAGTTCGTCGATGCGTTTGCGGACCACCTCGGTCGCGACGGCCATCGCATTCTCGACTGCATAATCGAGGCCGGCCTGGGTTGGCTTCATGACGACGCGCGTCGAGTCGACAACGCTGACGTCCCAATCGCGCTTACCGGTGACGCCGACCGGATTGGTCTCCTTGCGCGCAATTTCTACTGCAGCATCGAGTTGAGCCGGGCTGCGCACGAGAAAATTTAGTTGCCCGTCCGCCGTAGAAATGTCGCCCGTGTCGATTGGCGGCGTGGCACGGCGCAATTCGGTCCGCATTTGCTCGCCCATCACGTCGAGCTGCTGCTTCGCGACATCTGCAGTGTCGGCTTCGAGCAGCAAATGCGACCCGCCCGACAGATCGAGGCCCAGATTGATGCGCGGCAGACCGCCGAGGCCGATTTGCGTGGCGGTGCTTTCGGGCATCAAGCTGGGAATGGCGAGGAACACGCCGACGAGCAGCGTCAGGCAGATCGCCCAGATTTTCCAGCGCGGAAAGTCGAGCATCAGTCGTTGGCCGGCTTGGTCGCACCCAGCGGCGTGACGTCGCTCAGCGTCGTCTTGACCGCCTTGACCTTCATCCCCGGCGCCAGCTCGACATCGACCGTGGTGTCGTCGACGCGCACGACCTTGCCCATCAATCCGCCGCCGGTGACGACCTGGTCGCCCTTCTTGACGGCGTCGACCTTGGCCTTGTGGCGCTTGGCCGCCGATTGCTGTGGACGGATCAGCAAGACATAAAAAATTACAAAGATGAGGACGAGCGGCAGGCTCTGCGCGAGGAACGCCATACTGCCCGAAGGCTGCGCGCCTGCGGTTTGAGCCAAAGCTGGAGTGATAAACATGGGGGTCTAAATGGCCTGATTGCGGCGGATGCGGGCGGTTAGCAGAGGGCCTTGCCCCACGCAAACCCACCGGTTTTGCTTGCAGTGGACGCGGTTCGACACAATATTGCGGGCATCCCCGGCGATTGGGCCGGGTTCAGGAGTGTATGACATGGCCAATTGGTCTGACCCCCGCTCGACCGTGACCGCGGCCGCCGCGCCGGTCGACACGCGCGCTTCGGCTACCGATGCCGGGCTGCGCGGCTATATGTTGTCGGTCTATAACATGATGGCGTCGGGCGTGTTGCTCACCGGGATCGTCGCGCTGGCGATGGTCTATACCGGCGCCGTTAACAGCCTGTTCGATGCGGAGACGGGCAAGGCAAGCCTGCTCGCTTACGTCCTGATGATCGCGCCTTTCGCCTTGGTCATGGTATTGAGTTTCGGCATCAACCGCTTGTCCGAAACATCGGCCAAGGCGCTGTTCTGGGCTTATGCCGCATTGATGGGCGCGTCGCTCTCAACGATTCTGTTGGTTTACACTGGCACCAGCGTCGCGCAGATCTTCTTCGCCACCGCGGCGTCGTTCGCGGGTCTCAGCCTGTGGGGTTACACCACCAAGCGCGATCTGTCGGCGATGGGCACCTTCCTGATCATGGGCCTGGTCGGCCTCATCGTCGCATCGGTGATCAACCTGTTCCTGCAATCGAGCGCGATGCAAATGGTGATCAGCGCGATCGGCGTGCTGATCTTCGCCGGCCTGACCGCTTACGACACGCAAAAGATCAAGAGCATGTACTTCCAGGTCGCGGGCACCAGCTTCGCGGGCAAGTCGGTCGTGATGGGCGCGCTGACGCTCTATCTCGACTTCATCAACATGTTTTTGTTCCTGCTGCGGCTGTTCGGCGACCGCCGCTAAGCCTTTTTCGAAAACTTTTACCCGGGCGGAGCGATCCGCCCGGGTTTTTTATGCCTTGAATCCAACGCCGTTTGCACCCGATTTCCACGTTCGCACCAAATCGGGACGCCCCTCTATTGCTGCACTGCACCCTCCGGGTTGACCCGAGGCAACGAATCGGCGATGAAGGTGTTGAGTTACCGGTGCGTAAACCGGTTTTGTTTTGCTCCATTTTGGGGGTTAGGTTATGATGATGTTCAAGAAACTGGCACTGACGGCAGTTGCTGTAGGCGGCCTCGCTGCGGCGACGCCTTCATACGCTGTGGTTACGACGTTCGCCGATTTCTCGGCGACCACGCAGGTCCGCAACATCCGCTGGCAGAAGGTCGGCTCGAAGAACGGGATGATCTACAGCACGTCGACGGGCTCGGCGAACACGCCGGGTAATGTGAACGTGAAGTTCTCGTTCCTTCAGCCTTACTTCACGAACAACAACATCGCGCAGAGCGTGACGGCTGTGTTCCTGCTGTCCGGCACGACGACCAACGACGCGGCCAGCAAGACGCCGCTGCCGACGGTTCCGCCGACGAACTATCTCACGCAGTCGATCGACTCGCTGACCTTCTCGTTCAAGTCGACCGCGCCGATCACGGTTGGTAACGTCACTTATGCGGCTGGGTCGAACCTGCTTTCGGGCACGGTCGTTGCGAACAGCACCATCGGCGGCACCGACGGCGGCTTCTCGGCCGGCCTGACCAACAGCACGGCGGGCGGTAACACTGTCACCTACACGTCGGACTTCCTTGACTTCTCGAACACCGTGAACCGCAGCTTCTCGATCTCGCTCGACGCGCTGCTGGCCGCAGTTGGCAGCCCGCCGGTGAACAAGGGTCTTAACGCTGGTAATGGTCAGTCGCTGAGCAGCTTCCGCGCCACCGCGACGGGCAGCTTCTCGTCGGATCCGGCGCCGATCATCAATGCGGTTCCCGAGCCCGCCGTTTGGGGCATGATGATTGCCGGCTTCGGTGTCGTGGGCTTCCAGTCGCGTCGCCGCCGCTCGATCAAGTCGGTCACCGCCTAAGCTTTAGTTTGGGCTAAAGTTTGGCCGAAGTTTCGGGCCGCGTCGCACCAGCGACGCGGCCCTTTTCTATGCGTTGATGCTCAGCACGATCTTGCCGACATGCGCGCCGCCATCCATCCGCGCATGCGCGGCGGCGGCGTCCCCCAGCGGGTAAGTCGAATCGATCACCGGCCGCAGCCTGCCGTCGGTCACGAACGGCCAGACCTTCTCGCGCAATTCCGCCGCAACCGCCGCTTTGAACGACGCCTCGCGCGGTCTCAACGTCGATCCGGTCAGCGTCAGCCGCTTTTGCATGATCACCGGAATGAAGACCTCGGCCTTGGCACCATTGAGCATCGCGATCGAGACATGCCGCCCTTCCACCGCCAGGCAAGCCAGGTTGCGGGCGAAGTAATCGCCGCCAACCATGTCGAGCACGACATCGCACCCCTTGCCATTCGTCAGGCGCTGCACCTCCGCCACGAAATCCTGCGCGCGATAGTCAATCGCGTGGTCCGCACCGATCTCCACGGCCCGCGCACATTTGTCCGCACTTCCCGCCGTGACGATTACGGTCAGCCCGAATAACTTGCCCAGCGCGATTGCCATCGTGCCGATACCTGACGTGCCGCCATGCACCAGCAGCGTCTCTCCGGCCTTTGCGCCACCACGCTGGAACACGTTGGTCCACACTGTAAACAACGTCTCGGGGATCGCTGCCGCCTCGATCATCGTCAGCCCATCGGGCACCGGCAGGCACTGCGCTGCGGGCACCACGCAATATTCGGCGTAACCTCCGCCCGCGACCAGCGCACACACTCGCGCGCCCGACAATGTCGAATCGACGCCATCACCCAGCACAACGACCTCACCGGCAACCTCCAGGCCTAGAATCGACGGCGCGCCCGGCGGCGGCGGATATTTGCCCTGCCGTTGCAGGACATCCGGCCGGTTGACCCCCGCGGCAGCAACACGAATCAGGACGTCGCCGGCACCAGGCGTCGGCACCGATCGATCCACCGGTTGCAACACATCGGGTCCGCCCGGCTCGGCGGGATCAATCGCACGCATCGTCTGGGGAAGGTCGGTCATGGCAACTCCTTTAACGCCAACCGTTGACTCCCTGCGCCGCGCGCGCAACCCTCCGACCATGGACACCGACGAAATTGCCCCGCCGCCGCGTGCCGGAGACCCGGTGGCACTGGTCGGTACGCAGGATCTCGATCCCTTTTCGGTCGCGGAGCTCGATGCGCGGGTCGCGGCGCTCGAGGCGGAGATTAGACGCGTCCGCCATCACCAGGATCGCGCCGTTAACCATCGTGCAATCGCCGACACGCTATTCAAACGATGACGGGCCGGTCGCGGCGCACGGGGAGACAGCCGGGGGCTTGAGAAAGCTGACGGCGCTTCCGACATAGTGTTCAAGCGAGGTCGCTTCCGCGGCCTCAACCGGAGCTGCTGATGCCTTCCTTTGCCCGCGATCTCGAAACCACGCTTCACAACGCGCTCGCCGCCGCGGCGAGCCGACGTCACGAATATGCCACGCTCGAACATCTCCTGCTCGCGCTCGTCGATGACGAGCATGCGATGCAGGTGATGACCGCCTGCGGCGTCGATCTCGGCGACTTGAAGACCGTCGTGACCCATTATCTCGACACCGAACTCGAATCGCTGAAGACCGAGGGGCAGACCGACCCCTCGCCGACCAGCGGGTTTCAGCGCGTGGTCCAGCGCGCAATCCTGCACGTCCAGTCTTCGGGCCGCGACGAAGTGACGGGCGCCAACGTCCTCGTCGCCTTGTTCTCCGAGCGAGAGAGCTATGCCGTCTATTTCCTGCAGCAGCAGGATATGAGCCGTCTCGATGCCGTCAGCTTCATCAGCCACGGCGTCGGCAAGGGCGGGCAGGTTCCCGAACAGCGAGAGGTCAAAGGCACGGCACAGGATGACGAAAAGCCCGCCAAGGGCGACAAGGGCAAGGAGTCCGCGCTCCAGCAATTCACCGTCAATCTCAACGAAAAGGCCAAGGACGGCCGCGTCGATCCGCTGATCGGGCGCGGGCCCGAGGTCGATCGCACGATCCAGATTCTGTGCCGCCGGTCGAAGAACAACCCGCTCTATGTCGGCGATCCCGGCGTCGGCAAAACCGCCATCGCCGAAGGCCTGGCGCGCAAGATCGTCGAGGGGCAGGTGCCCGAAGTGTTGCTCCCCGCGGTGATCTATTCGCTCGACATGGGCGCGCTCCTCGCGGGCACGCGCTATCGCGGCGATTTCGAGGAACGTCTCAAAGCGGTCGTCAACGAACTCGAAAAACTGCCGCATGCGATCCTGTTCATCGATGAAATCCACACGGTGATCGGCGCGGGTGCGACTTCTGGCGGGGCGATGGATGCTTCGAACCTGCTCAAGCCGGCCCTCTCCGGCGGGCAAATCCGCTGCATCGGTTCGACGACCTACAAGGAATTCCGCAACCACTTCGAAAAGGACCGAGCACTGCTGCGCCGGTTCCAGAAGATCGACGTCAACGAACCGACCATCGAGGACACGATCAAGATTCTCGCGGGCCTGCGTTCGGCGTTCGAGGGGCATCACCACGTCAAATACACGCCCGACGCGATCAAATCGGCGGTCGAACTGTCGGCGCGCTACATCAACGATCGCAAGCTGCCGGACAAGGCGATCGACGTGATCGACGAAGTCGGTGCGATGCAGATGCTGGTGCCGCTGGCCAAGCGCAAAAAGACCATTACGTCGCGAGAGATCGAGGCGGTGATCGCGACGATGGCGCGCATCCCGGCGAAGTCGGTGTCTGCCGACGATACCAAGAGCCTCGCCAGCCTCGACGCTGATCTGAAACGCGTGGTGTTCGGGCAGAATGCGGCGATCGAACAGCTGTCCTCGGCGATCAAGCTCAGCCGGGCGGGTCTGCGCGATCCTGACAAGCCAATCGGCAATTATCTGTTCACCGGTCCAACCGGCGTCGGCAAGACCGAGGTCGCGCGTCAGTTGGCGTCAATCATGGGTATCCCCCTCCAGCGCTTCGATATGAGCGAGTATATGGAACGGCACAGTGTCAGCCGCCTGATCGGTGCGCCTCCGGGCTATGTCGGTTTCGACCAGGGCGGCTTGCTGACCGACGCGGTCGATCAGCAACCGCATTGCGTGCTGTTGCTCGACGAAATCGAAAAGGCGCATCCCGACCTGTTCAACATCCTGCTCCAAGTCATGGATCACGGTCGCCTGACGGATCAGCACGGCAAGTCGGTCGATTTCCGCAACGTCATCCTGATCATGACGACCAATGCGGGCGCCAGCGACATGGCGCGCGAAGCCGTCGGCTTCGGGGCGATGACGCGCGAAGGCGAGGATGAAGAGGCGGTGAAAAAGATGTTCACCCCCGAATTCCGCAATCGCCTCGATGCCATCGTGCCGTTCGGGTATCTGCCGACCGAAGTCGTCGCGCGCGTGGTCGACAAGTTCATTCTGCAGCTCGAATTGCAGCTGGCCGACCGCGATGTGCACATCAAGCTCGACGACGATGCCAAGGCCTGGCTCACCGCGCGCGGTTACGACAAGCTCTATGGCGCGCGACCAATGGGGCGTTTGGTCCAGGAAAAGATCAAACAGCCGCTCGCCGAGGAACTGCTGTTCGGCAAGCTGGTCCATGGCGGCGAGGTCATTGTTCGTCTGAAGGATGATGCCCTGGCGTTCGAGATCACCCCGGCGGCGCCCAAAAAGGGCAAAAAGGGCGGCAAGGCCAAGGTCGTCGCCGAAGGCTAGGCGGGCTCACCCGTTCCGCCTGTCCGGTCGTTCATTGACCGGACAGGCGCCGGGGCTCACATTCAAACTCATGCGGCACTTCATTCCTTTTATCGCGCTGGCGGCGGCGATCATGCCGGTCGCGGCGCGGGCCGACACCATCCGGCTGACCCCTGAACAGGCCGAAGCAGCCCAGGAGGCCGGCGCGGCAAAGCGCCAGCGCGCGGCGGAAACCGGCCTTTCCGACCAACCCGGCCTCGACCGCGGCGTGCATGGTGAAGTCGGCGTATCGGTCGGTACCGGCGGCTATCGCTCGGTCTATGGTGTCGCCGCGCTGCCGTTGGGCGACAGCGGCGGGGTGGTTCTCGGCTATAACAACACACGCGGACGCGTGGGCGGGCCGTATCGCGGCGATCTGTGTCGCGGCGTGGATGCGGAATTGTGCGACTGGCGGCTTAGCGCCGATGATCTCGATCGCGGACGCTAAAGCGTTGTTCTTGCGGGTCGGCGTAAAGATTCGTTAACCAAAATCGTGGATTAACCTTTCTTAACGCGGTATGTGCGCTGCGTTGGGGCTGGGGAGCCACGGAATGAAAATTGTTCTGGCCGTCGCGGCATATGCCGCGGCGACGATGATGTCATGCGCCGCCAATGCCGCGACGGTGACGGTCGGCACCAGCGCCGCGCTCGACGCCGCCATCAAGGCCGCGTCCGGCGGCGACATCATCCGCATCGCGCCCGGCAATTACGGCGACTTCGAATTCCGCAACGTCAATCCGGCGTCGGCGATCACCATCACCTCCGCCAATTCGGCGCGCCCGCCGGTATTCGCTCATCTGACCGTACGCGATTCGTCGTTCCTGAACTTCTCGCGCCTCACGGTCAGCAGCCCGGCGCCGACCGCGGCCAATCCTGCGTTGAACGCGACCGATCTGATCCACAGCCACGACGTCCGCTTTTCCGCGATGATCTTTCAGGGGGTCGTCGGCGGGGGCGTGGCCAATGAAGCGCGCGGCATGCGCATTTCGCAAAGCAGCGGGATCACCGTGGCAACCAGCAGCTTCAATGAATTGAGCCACGCGATCACCACCGACGGATCGTCGCACATGACCATCACCGACAATGCCTTTTCCGGCATCCGCACCGATGGGATCATCGCCGACGGTGCCAGCGCGTCGCTGATCGCGCGCAACCGGTTTTCCGCGTTTCGGCCCGAAGCAGGCGACCATCCCGACGCGATCCAGGTCTTCAACAACCTGACCCCGACGTCCACGCTAACGATCACCGACAATCTGATGGTCGGCGACGACGGCGGCCAGATGCAGGGCATTTTCATGACCAATAATGCGGGCAATCGTGCGCAGCTCGACCGCATCAACATCATTGGCAATCTGATGTGGGGCACGATGTGGAACGGCATCGCCGCATTCGACGCCAACCGCCTCACGGTGACCGGTAACGTGCTGTACTCCAACGCCGATCTGGACATCGGCAAGACCTGGGTCCGTCTCGAGGACGTCAGCACCGCCACTGTTTCGGGCAACATTGCGGGGGCGTTTATCTATGCCGACGTCGGCACTTTGACCGGATCGGCCAATACGTTGCTCGTCGCCGACGTCGGTGCGCTGGCGGCGGTCGGTCTGTGGGACGCGACGCATGCGGCGACGCGCTATGCCATTGCTTATGACGATACGGAGGTTGGGTCCCTCGCTCCGGAGTTTGCGCAGAGCCGCGCAAGCGCATTTGCGGTCGCAGGCGTGCCCGAACCGGCGAGCTGGCTGACCATGATCACCGGATTCCTGATGACCGGCGCGGTAAGCCGCCGCTTGCAACGCGCGCGCGGACGCCGCATTCAGCCGGCATGAACCGTTCTGCCAATGAAGTGATGCGCGATGTCATCGCCGCCGCCGTGATCGACGGGATCGGCGCGCTCAAGGCCGCGTCGAAAGGCCTGCCCAACACGCTGCTGCGTGACATCGGCGCGATCCACGCCAACACCGCGGTCGCCGACCTGCCGCCCGAACTGACGCGATCGATCGACGACAGCGTGCGCGGTGCGCTCAGCAAATTGTTACGCGAAGGCTATGCGGTCGCGCCGTCTCGCCCTGAAGCGCCGCGCCCGCGTCCCGCCCAGGGAACAATCATCCCGCGCCGTGGCGACAACGCCCCCCGTACGCCCCGCAATGACGGCCCGCCGCGTGGTCCGCGCCCGCCGCGCGCCGGCGGTCCGGGCAAGCCGCCGCGCCGCTAAAACCTGCCGTTCAATCGTAAACTGGTTGAGTGATCGCCGTAATAGAGAATGTAATCATGCAGCCTGAGGCCGATCGGCCTTAGCGTACGGGCCGCCGTCTCGATCGCAGCAGATTCCTCGGGCGTTGGCGCGCAAGCGGGATCGATGGCGCGTCGGACGATGGCGATTGCCGCTGATCCGTGCCGCAACGCGTCTTCGACGATGTGACGGAGCGGCAAGGCGTCGCGTACCCCCCCAATCCGGCACCGGCGCCCGTGCGGCTTCGCGCCCGTCATGGTCGATATGGATCACCCATAAAATATCGTCGTGCCCCAATGCGACGTCCCCCGGGGCACCTTAGCTTCAGCGCCTCCACTGGCAAAGCCATGTTGCTGCCACTATCTTGAGCCATGACAAGACGATGGCCGCAGCCCTGACCTTTGAACGGCCCCATGCCGATGTCTCCGCGCGGCCGAGGATTGCCGACGATGTCGCGTTGCTGCGCGTCGCGGCGGAACTGTCGCGTGATCTCAATGGCGTTAAGCCCCGGATTTATTGGGCGGACTTCCTCGCATCGGCAGCGTTGGGCTATGCCGCACTGGCGAGCGCAATCCTTCTGTCAGGCGCCTTGGCGTGGGTCAGCGGGGTGATCGCGATCCTCGCGCTGTACCGGGCGGGCAGCTTTATTCACGAACTGACGCACGTGAAGCACCGCGACCTGCGCTGGTTCCGCTTCGGCTGGAACGCCATTGCCGGCGTGCCGCTGCTGGTGCCGTCGTTTCTGTATGAAGGGGTGCACAACCTCCACCACAACAAGACGCGCTATGGCACGATCGAGGATCCGGAGTATCTGCCGCTTGCGTTGATGAAGCCGTGGACGGTGCCGTTGTTCGTAATCGTCTCGGCGTTGGCGCCATTGGCCATGCTGGTGCGATTCGGGGTGCTGACGCCGCTGTCGCTGATCGTCCCGCCGCTGCGCACGATAGTCGTCGAGCGATTTTCGGGACTGCAAATCAACCCGCTGTTCCGCCGTCGCACGCCCGAGGGCGAGCTGAAGCGCCAATGGTACGCGCAGGAAGCCGCGTGCAGCATCTGGGCGATCACGCTGATCACGCTCGTCGCGACCCGCACGATCCCGCTGCGCGCTTTCGTCATCTTTCTCGCGGTCGCTGCGGGTGTGATGGTGCTTAATCAGGTGCGCACTTTGGTCGCGCATCTGTGGGAGAATGAAGGGGAGGCGATGACCGTCACGGCCCAATATCTCGATACCGTCAATGTGCCGCCGCCAACGTTGTTGCCAGCGTTATGGGCGCCGGTGGGCCTGCGTTATCACGCGCTGCACCACCTGTTGCCGGGCGTGCCGTATCACAATCTGGCCGAGGCGCACCGCCGCATTACCACCGCAGTCGAGCAGCATTCGCCTTATCACAAGGCAAGCTATACCGGGCTGCCCAAGCTGGTTGCCAGCCTGACCGCGAAGACGTTTACTCCTCGCTCCTGATCAGCACCGCTTCGCCGATCAGCAGGAACAGGACGAACGGCCCCCACGCCGCCAGCCACGCCGGGTAAGCGCCGAGATTGCCCATTGCGAGGCCGAAATTGTCCGCCACGAAATAAGCAAAGCCGAGCATCATCCCGATTACGGCGCGGACGAATAACTGGCCCGTTCGCGCCAGCCCGAATGCCGCGACCGCCGCAAGCAGCGGCATCAGCACCGTCGACAGCGGCCCGGACAATTTATGCCACAAAGCCGCGCGCTGCGGCACGCTGGGGCGTCCGGCCTCCTCGAGATCGCTCGTCGCCTGGCGCAGACCGGTGAAGCTGAGCCCGGAGGGGTCGATATTGCTGAGCGTGAACTGATCGGGCCGCAGTGCAAAACCGAACCGCATGGTCGGCGTTCGTGACACCTGCCCGGTGGCGACGTCGAAGGTGCGCGCATCGTGGAGCAGAAGGGCGCCCGCGCTATATTCGGCGCGCGTCGCCTCGATCGTGCGCAGCAATTGCCCCCCGGTCCGGTCGTAGATCCGTACATCGTCCAGCTGCACCGCATTCCCGCGACCGGTCACCGACGCCGCGTGGATCAGGTCGTCGCCGTCACGGACCCAGATATTGGTCTGGCCCTCGTGTCCCGTCGGCATCTTGGCGTAATTGACCGCCTGCCACCGGTTGAGCGTAGCGGCGGCGCGCGGGACGATCCGTTCGTTGAACGCGAATGTAACCCCTGCCACAGCGATGCTGGCGAGGATCAGCGGCGCCAGCACCTGGTGTGCCGACAGTCCGGCCGCCTTCATCGCGATGACTTCGCTATTCTGGTTCAACGTCGCCAGCGTCACCAATGCGCCAAGCAGGAAACAAAACGGCGCAAAACGCTGAATCAATTCGGGGATGCGCAGCGAAACATAAGTCAGCAATTGCGCCTGGCCATTGCCCGGCACGCTGAGAATATTATCCGATTCGCCGAGCAGATCGAGCACTTGCAGCACCATGATAAGCACGATCATCACCGCGATGCTGCGGACGAGGTACATTTTCGCCATGTGCCAGGCCAGCGTCCGCGACGGAAAGAAATCAGGCATTGGCGGCCTTTCCGGTCCAACGGCCGAACCAGCGCTTGAACACGCCGGCGATCTTGCCGAACACAACCTCCAACCCGCCGATCGGCTGACCGCCCGGAACGAACGCCAGCGTGTAAAACATCCACAGGATCAAGGCGGTGAACAATGCGAAGGGCAGCCACAAGGCCAGCACCGGATTGACGTAGCCAAGCCCGCCGACACCTTCGGCATATTCGTTGACCTTGTGATAGGCGACGACCATCACGATCGACAGGAACACGCCCAGCGCGGAGGTGGATCGCTTGGGTGGCACCGCCAGCGCGACGCCGAGCAGCGGCAGCAACAGCATCACCACCACTTCGACCATACGGAAATGGAAATTGGCGCGCGCCTTGTCGCGTTTCAATTCGGGAACGCCGCCGTCTTTCGCGCTGCGCACCAATTGCGGCAGCGTGAGTTCGCGATCACGCTCGCCCGGCGCGCGGAAGGCGCCGATACGCGGCAGGTCGATCGGCAGGTCGTGCGCGCTGAACGCCAAGACGCGCGGCGCGGCGAATTTGGGATCGTCCTGCACCAACGTGCCGTTTTCCAGCCGCAGGATGATCGTGTCGGGATCGTCGGTCGCGAGGAACGTGCCGCGATCCGCCGTCACCGATACGTCGGTGCCGTCGGCGCGGCGGACGTTGACGAACATGCCCGTCAGCTCGCGGCCCTCCTTGGCACTGCGTTCGATACGCAGCGTCAAATTCTTGCCCAGCCGTGTGAATTCGCCGACCTTGATCGACGCCCCCAATTGCCCCGAACGCAATTCGTAGCGCAGCCCCTCATAGGCATAGCGCGCGCGGGGCTGGACATAACCGACGATCGCCAGGTTAACGGCGGCCAGGACGATAGCGTAGAGAAACGGAACCCTCAGGAGGCGCGGATACCCTTGGCCCACCGCCTGCAGCACATCGAGTTCGGTCGACAGCGCCAGTTTGCGAAAGGCGAGGAGAATGCCCATCAGCAGTCCTATCGGGATGCCCAGCGACAGATATTCGGGCAGCAGGCTCGCGAGCATTTTCCACACGACGCTGACCGGCCCGCCCTCCTGCGCGACAAAATCGAACAGGCGAAGCATGCGGTCGAGCACCAGCAGCATCGCCGCGACGACGAGGCTCGACACCAATGGTACGATGATCTGACGCGCAATGTAGCGGTCGGTGGCGCTCAGCAAGATTGAACCATGCCCTTTCCGACCATCATTTTGCCTTAAACTCCGCCCATCTAGCGGGCTATGATCGTGAAGCACAGTCTTGCCGTCATGGCTTTTGCGCTGATCGCGGCACCGGTCGCGGCGCGCGCCGAGTGCACGGGGCCGGCGCTGCTGGTCAAGGTCGCGGGGCTCAAGAATCGCACCGGCGAAGTTCGCGTTCGCGCGTTCGGTGGCGATCCAAGCACCTATTTCGACAAGCACCACGTTTCCGCTGCCATTTACAAGGTGCCGCCACCGTCCGGACCGGTCGATTACTGCCTGGCTGTCAAACCCGGCGTCTATGCGGTCGACGTTCGTCAGGATCTGGACGGCGATGGCAAGACATCGGCAAGCGATGGTGTCGGCGCGTCCGGCAATCCGCAATTGAGCCTGTTCGACATTCTGTTCAAACGGCGCCCACCCGCCGTGCAGGTTCAGGTCCGGGTCGGCCAAGGCGTTACGCCAGTGTCGATCACCGTGCGATATCGGGGCTGATCGTGGCGACGGTCGCGCTCCTGTCAAACCCGACCTCGACTGGCAATCGTGCGTTCCTGCCGCGCATTCGCGAATATTGCGCGCGTCATTCGGACATTTTCCATTACGAGGTCGAAGCGGTCGAGCAGATCGACGATGCGCTCGCCTCCATCGCGCGGGTGCGTCCGCGGGTCCTGATCATCAACGGTGGGGACGGGACGGTTCAGGCGGCGCTGACGGCGCTTCATCGCGGCCGTCAGCTCGGGGACAACCCGCCGCCGATCGCTGTTCTGCCCAACGGCAAGACCAATTTGATCGCGCAGGATCTCGGCTGGCGCGGCGACCCGGTCGAAGCCCTCGACCGCATCGTGGCGATGGCCGATGGTGGTGTCGAACCACATGTTGTGCGCCGCGAGCTGATCGCGCTGAGCGAAGACGGCGCACCCCCGGTGCTCGGGATGTTCATGGGCGGCGCGGGGCTTGCCGACGCGATGCTGTACTGCCGCAATCACCTCTATCCGTTGGGACTGCCCAACGGGCTCAGCCATGTGCTGGCGACGCTCGCATCATTCTTCACCGTGCTGACCGGGATGACCGCGCGGTTCCTGCCGCAAGTGCCAGAATCGATCCGCGTGTCGCTCGGCGGTGGACGGCATGAGGGGCGGTTTTCGGTTTTGATCGTCACTACGCTGGAACAGATGCTGGTTGGCACGCGTGCCGATACCAGCGCGCGCGGGCTGAAGCTGATGGCAGTGGACCGTTCGGCGCTGGCGGTGCTGCGCGCGTTGTTTGCTGGCGTGACCGGCCGCGCAGGCAAGCAGCATTTCACCGGTGTGCATATCGATCATGGCGACCGCATCAGCATCGAAAGCGATGCATCGGACGTCATCCTCGACGGCGAAATTTTCCATGCCGCCCGTGGCCGGCCGATCACGCTGAGTTCGACCGCGCCGATGCCGTTCCTGCGCCTCGCGGCGTGACCCCACTCGAAGCGCTCGTCGCCGACGAGCTGGCGGTGCCGGTCGATCCACGGGTCAGCGAGATGGCGGCAGCGATCGCGGCACACCATCCCGGTAGCCTTGCCGTCCTGTTCTATGGGTCGTGCCTGCGCGATGCGACGCTTTGGGGGATGCTCGATTTCTATCTGATCGTCGAAGATTACGGGCGGGCCTATGACCGCAAATGGCTGGCGACCGCCAACCGGCTGCTTCCGCCCAACGTGTTTCCGTTTGCTGCGAACACTTTGAGCAGCAAATATGCTGTGCTCAGTCTCGCCGATCTGCAGCGCGAAACGAGCGAGCTCGCGCGCGATCCTTCGACCTTTGCGCGGCTGTCACAGCCTGCTCGATTGGTTTGGGGCAGCAATGCCGGAGCAGTGAGCGCGATCGCGCAAGCCTCGCGCACACTTCTAACCGTCACGCCCGGTGACGGCGTCACCGATCCGCTCGATCGCTGGCGCGTCGCTTTCGCGGCAACCTATGCCAGCGAGCTTCGTGCCGAGCGTGCCGCGCGCCCGGGCAGTATCGTCGATGCCGACCCGGCGCGTTACCTGAAGCTTGCTGCGGCACTGGGCGACGTGCCCAACCGCCAGATGCTGTGGCCGCGGCTGCGACGGTGGAGCAAATGGCGACAGGTTGCCAAACTCGCCAAAGCCAGTCTGACCTTTGCCGGCGGTGTCGACTATCTCGCGTGGAAGATCGCGCGGCATTCCGGTGAGCCAGTCACGGTCAAACCGTGGCAGCGGCGTTTTCCGCTGCTCGCGGCGTTCGTCATGCTGCCGCGTCTGATCGCGCGCGGCCAAGTTCGTTAGGCGTAGCGCTCAGCGCCGCTTCGATCGCTGCGCCCAATGCGGCGACGGTGAATGGTTTTCGCAACACCGGCGCACCCTCCAACGCTTCGGCGGCCTCTTCCTCGGCAAAACCGGTAACGAACAGGAACGGCAGGCCGGGTCGCACGGCGTGGACTTGCTCGCGGATTTCGGGTCCGGTCAGATCGGGCATCATGACGTCGCTGATCACCAGATCGGCTTCCGGATGCGCAACGATTACCGCCAGTGCGCCGTTCGGTTCGAAACAGCTGACGGGTTCGTGACCCAATTCGGTCAGCGCGGCGATCGTGGACGCCAGCACACGCCGGTCGTCCTCGATCAGGACGATCCGCCGCGCCCTATTCGCGCCGGTCTGGGCGGTCGCGGTGCGCGCTGCGGGAACGGCAACGCCCGCACCGCGCGGAAATAGCAGCGACACCAAAGTGCCTTCATCAGGCCGTGAATCCACATCGATCCCGCCGCCCGCCGCCTGCATGAAGCCGTGGATCTGGCTCAGGCCCAGCCCCGTGCCCTGATTGAGCGCCTTGGTGGTGAAGAACGGTTCGAAAATGCGCGCAACGACGTCGGGCGGCATGCCGCGCCCCGTATCCAGCACCGCGACGCGGACATAATCGCCCGCGGCCAATGCGCTGTCCCCATCCAGGGTCACATTGGCAGTGCTCAGTACCAACGTGCCGCCATCTGGCATCGCGTCGCGCGCATTGACCGCGAGGTTGAGGATGGCATTTTCGAATTGATGCCGATCGACGACGATCGGCCAAAGCCCCGTCGCGGGTTCGATCCGCACACGGATTGTGTCGCCGATCACACGGTCGAGCAGTTGTACCATGTCCGCCAGCATCGCGGCGGCGTCCGACGGCGTTGCATCGACCGGCTGGGCGCGCGCAAAGCCGAGCAAGCGGCGGGTCAGCGCGGCGGCGCGCTCGGCACCTTCCATCGCTTGGTTGAGAGGCTGGCGAACGGTGTCGTGTCCCGGCGGCAGGCGGCGCTGAGCCACGTCGATGCCGCCGACGACGACCGCGAGCATGTTATTGAAATCATGCGCGATCCCGCCGGTCAGCTGGCCGATCGCTTCCAGCTTCTGGGCCTGCCGCAATTTCTCCTCGGCGGCTTCGCGCTCGGTCATTTCGTGACGCAGTTCGGCCGTGCGCTCGGCGACCGCGAGTTCGAGGTCGGCGCTGCGTCCTTCCTCATCCTCCCGCTCGCGCTGCGCCTCCAGCATGCGCCAAGCGAGCAGCCCGGCACCGACCGCGAGCATCCCGCCAAAGATCGACAGCGCCGTGCCGATCGAATTTGAGCGGCCGATCCGCGCCTCGGCTGTCTCGGTCCGCGTATCCAGCAAGTCGCGCTCGTTATCGACGATCGCATCGAGCAGCCCGGCAATGCGGGCAACGTTTGGGGAGCGCCCCGCCGCATAATACAGGCTCATCGCCTGCGGGTTCTGGCCGTAATTGGTCCGCAGCGCGACGGCGGACAATTCCTTGCCGCGCGCCACATACGTCTCGCGCAATTCGTCGATCAACTTCTGGGTCGGTGGATCGCTAACCGCGCGGTCGAGCGCCTCGATTTCCGCGCCGGCGCGCCGCCAGCCATCATAATAAAGTCGCCCGAACCGCTTTTCGCCTTTGCCACTGATCATGAATCGGCCGAGCATCGCCTCGGATTCGCCGATCGACGCATCGAGCTGGCGCGCGAGGATCATCACTTCGTAACTCGATTGCTGGCGTTGCAGCGCGAGGTCGCGTTGACGGATCGAAATGTTGAGCACGGCGATCAGCGCGACGACGATCAACGCCGCCACCACCCCTGTCGTAATCGCCACGCCCAACCGCCAGCGTGACGCCGCCGTTCCGTTCATGCCCGACCCTCGCCAGCGGGCCATACGCGCGTTTGATGCGCGTTAAAAGTTAGCTGGTGAGGACGCCGCTGATCCGGCCCGCAGCTTGGAACGCCTTGAGGATAACATCGACTTCTTCGCGGCTATGCTCGGCACACAGGGAACAGCGGAGCAGAAACATGCCGGCGGGGGTCGCGGGTGGACGCGCGAGATTCACATAGACGCCGGCTTCGAGCAGCGCCTGCCACGCCGCGACCGCTTGGGCCTGGTCGTGCAGGATCACCGCGATGATCGCCGATTGGGGCGTTTCCGTCCCCAATTTATAGCCCATGTCCCGCAGGCCGCCGTGGAGAATGCGGCTGTTTTCCCACAGATGCGCGCGCTTGTTCCCCGCGTGCATCAGCTTGCGGATCGAAGTCGCAGCGGTCGCGACTACGCTCGGCGGCAGCGATGCGGTAAAGATGTAGGGGCGGCAGACAAGGCGCAGAATCTCGAACTTCGGATGGTTCGACACGCAAAAGCCGCCGACGGTACCGACAGATTTGGAAAAGGTGCCGATGACGAAGTCGACATCGTCCGACACACCCTGTTCCTCGAACACGCCGCGACCATGCTCGCCAAAAAAGCCCATGCCGTGCGCCTCGTCGACCAAAATCATGCAATTGGCATGTTTGCGGATGGCGGCGACCATATCCGGCAGCGGTGCGATGTCGCCGAGCATCGAATAGACACCCTCGAGCACGACCAGCTTTTGCGCGTCGGCGGGCAGACGGCCGAGGCGCTTGTCGAGGTCTTCGACACTGTTGTGGCGGAACCTGACGATTTCCGCATCGCCGAGGAAACAGCCGTCATAGATCGACGCATGGCTGTCTGCGTCGATAACGACATAATCGCCCTTGCCCGCCAGCGTCGAGATAACCCCGAGATTGGCTTGGTAGCCGGTCGAAAACACCATCGCGCCCGACATGCCATAAAAGTCGCGCAGTGCGTCCTCGCACTCGCGATGCCCCTGATACGTGCCGTTAAGCACGCGGCTGCCGGTGGTGCCGCTGCCGAAATTGTCGAGTGCATCCTTGCCTGCCCGGATCACATCGGGATCGAAGGTCATGCCCATGTAATTGTAAGTGCCGAGAAGAATGGTCTCCTTGCCCTTGATGATCGCGCGGGTCGGCGACATGACCTGTTCCATCACAATCGAAAACGGGTCTCGCACACCGGTGTCGAGTAGCGCCTGGCGCTCGGCGATCAGCGGGTCGAATTTGGAAAACAGGTCGCGCGCGTTCACCGCTTCGACCGGGGTGTGCGCATCGGCGGCGGTGTCGATTGCATCGCTCACGATTTCAACTTCACGACGGCATCGACCAGCTGGCCGACGGTTTCGATTTCCGCCTGCATATTCATGGTGATGAGGATGTCGAAGTCATCCTCGATCGCCGCGACGAAATCCATCACGGTCAGCGAATCCCATTCGAGGTCGCCGGCAAAGGTCGTCGCGTCGGTGACGGCAACCTGTTTCTTATTGAACGGTTCGATCTGCGCCTTGATCGTGTCGAACGTGGCGGTACGGTCTGTCATACGTGAATCCTAAGATCAGGATGCCCCCCTGCCAAGCGAATGCGGCAGCATCGCGGCGGTCAATAGGCGCGCGAAGAGACCGCCGCGAACGCCGTCTTGGCGAGGATGTACAGATCGAACGGCACCGACCAGTTTTCGATGTAGTGGAGATCGTGTTCAAGACGGCGAACCAACTTGTCCTCGGTATCGGTTTCACCGCGCCAGCCAGAGGCCTGTGCCCAGCCAGTGATGCCCGGTTTGACGCGGTGGCGTGCGGCGTAGGTCGAAACGACATCCTTGAATTCGCGACCGCCGGCCTTGGTCGTCGGCGCGTGCGGACGCGGGCCGACGATCGACATGTCGCCCTTCATGACGTTGAGTAATTGCGGCAGTTCGTCGATCGACGTGGCTCTGATGAAACGGCCGACACGGGTGATGCGCGGGTCGTCCCGCGTCGCCTGATTGACCTTGTCGAATTCGAGCGTGTCGGTGCGCATCGAGCGGAATTTCCAGATCAGGAAGCTGCGGTTGTTGAACCCTTCGCGCGGTTGTTTGAAAAAGACCGGGCCGGGGCTATCGAATTTGATCGCGATGGCCGTGACCAGCATGATCGGCGCCGCGAAGATCAGGATGATCGCGCCCAGAATCAAATCTTCGGCGCGTTTCAGGATCTGATCGGTGCCCGATATCGGCCGTTCGAACAATGTCATCAGCGGGACGCTGTCGAGCAGCACCATGGCGCGCTGCGAAAACATATAGGCGACGAGATCGGGGGCGAGGCGGATCCGCACCGGCGTCATCGACAATTCGGTGACGATTTGCTTGATGCGGCGTTCTTCCTGCCACGGCAGCGCGATGATGACCTGCTCGATTTCGCCCTTGCGAATGTCCTCGACCAGCTGGCCGACGCCACCACGTAGCGGCACTTCGCCCTGTGGCGGCGGCAATCGCGAGACACTGCGGTCGTCGTAAATCCCGACCAGATCGATCGTCACGCGCTTCGATCCGAGAATATGACGCGCGATGCGCCAACCCTGTTCGCTGCCGCCGAAGATGGCCACACGTTGATTGAACACGCCGCGCGAGCGCGCCGAACGAAGCAACAGCGTCGAAATGCCGCGTGCCACGACCAGACCGCCCATGCCGGTGACGAACCACGACACCAGCCAGATGCGGGAAAACGTGGCCGACAATTTCAGGAAGAATGCAGCACCGATGACGAATCCGATCGTCACGAACCACGCCATCAACAAGCGGCCCCAGGCGATGCGCATCGAAAACCGCGCGTCGAGGTCATAAGCCCCGGTCAGCTCGGCAAATGTCGCAAAGAAGGTCAATGCGAGGAAGATCGTGCCAATATAGCTGCGCGTGCGCTCGGCATTCAGATCATCGAGAAACAGCCACCAGCACCATGCTGCTGCGGCTAGCAGCACCACGACTTCCAGCGCGACGAGCAGCAACGACGACAGTTCGAGCAGCACCGGCACGCGCCGGGGATGCGCCGAAAACTCGGTGGGTGGAGCGGCGTCCGGCCTGGCGTCAGCCACGGGACTGCGGCCCGCCTGCGGCGGCGAAACGCGTTCCGAGCAGCACGCGACGTCCATCGGGTCCGACATGGTCGATCAGGCTGCTCGCAAAGGCCCGATTGACGGCGTCGCCGCGCTCTTCATCGAGCGTCAGTGTCGATATGCGCACCAGAACGCCGTCGGGGACCAGCCCTGCGAGGGCATTTTGGAAGCGCACCTGGCGCTGTTCGCTGCCAGTCACCGGCAGATATTCGCCGATCCGCGTCCAGTACCAGATTTGCTCCGCCCGCTGGTCGAGCCGCGCGGACAGTCGCCGGATCGGCACCTTTGGCCCGCCGCCCAGCGCCAGTTCGCGATTGGCACCGTCATAGATCGTGAACCCGACCGCCGGATAACAGCTTTCGGGTCGGTGAAGCTGCAATTGATCGCTCTGTGTGCCGCCATAAGCGATCAGCAGCATGACCGTATCGTCTTCGGGGGTGGTAAAGATGCGCTGGACGGTCTGGCTATACAGCCGATCGGCGAGGCTTCCTTTCGGCGCAGGGGCGATCACGCCGCTGCCGGTGGTCGCGGTAAAGCCCGGCAATTTATGCGGGATGAGCGTGTCGAGCTTGCGGCTGCCGAGCAGCGATACCTTGTGACGCGGCACCAAAGCCTGTGCCACGCCGGCCACGCCGATCAGGCCGGCGCCAACCAGAAAATCACGCCGGTCGGGCAATTGCGCCTCCTGCCTGACGCCGTGCCATAACGCTTTGCAGCGCCGAATCGATCAGCATGATCGTCAGCAATGCGGTGATGAAGGTCACCATGCCGGCAAATTGATGGAGGAAACCCTGCGCGACCTGATCGCTCCAGAAATAGGTCAGCAGCACCAGGATGCTGACGCGGATCATGTTGGCGAAGATCGCGATCGGAAAGATCAAGGCGGACAGGAACAGCGCGTAACGCACGCTCGCCTGATGCAGCAGGTAGATGTAGAACAGTCCGATCGCGAACAGGCTGGTCAGCGAATTGAGCCCCGAACAGGCATCTTCGACAAGCAGCTGGTATTGCGCGACATACATCACCACGCCTTCGCGGACGACCGGAATGCCGGCGCCCGATAGGATATGCGTCACCGAGGCCGAGACCCATTCTTTAAGCGAGCCGGTCAAGCGGTCCTGGAACCAGGTCGGCAGCGGCGCGACGAAATACAGGTAGAGCAACGCAAACCACAGACGGCGGCAAACTTCGCCGCCGACGAACAGATAGAAGATCGTTTCGCAAATCAGGATCGTCGCACCGACCTGAATGACCAGAAAGCCGAATGCCTGTCCCGCGATATAACACAGCGCGCCGAACAGCCCCACCGGAATGGCCACGAGCAGCGAACCCGGGCGGCGATGTTCGCGGATGACGTCCTTCTGGCTGAAAAACAGCCACAGGCCGGTCGCCAGGATGATCAGCGTTGGAATGATGAGCGCGGCGAGGCCGATCGCCAGCGGCCAGCGGGCAACGACCGTGTCAAAACCCGGCGGACGTCTCGCGGCAACGGTGTCCATCAGGAGCTGATCAGCACCGAACCCGCGATCGTCGCGCCATCGGCCTTGAGCGCGTTGCTCAACACTTCGATGTCGCGAATGTAGCTGCGATCCTTGCGTGCCACGATCAGGGCATAGCCCGCGACGCTGGCGACACGCTGCGCGTCGGCGCTGCGGTTCGACGGCGTCGTCGTGAAGATCGTCAGATCGTGTTCGCGCAGGAAGCGGTTGGCGATCGATGCAAACCGCGCGCTGCCCATCGCTTCGACGCCCGCCGCGGGATCGCGCCCGGCCGTGACGATCGACAAGGTCGGCAACGGCATTTGCCTCACGATATCGCTGGCATCGACGTCTTCGTCGATCAACGCGTCGCTCAGCCCCGGATCGTTTTCGGGCAGGCCGAACATGCCGGCCAGGCGCGGGTGACGCAGATCGGTTTCGACCAGCAAAGTGCGGATCTCGACCTGGGCCAGCGCGACCGCGAGGTTTGCGGCCACGAAGCTCGCCTGCGCCGACGGGGCGACGCTGCAAATGGCGAGGGCGCGGCGCCCCATGCGGACATGCTGGGCGATCAGGCGCGTGCGGATCGCGCGAATCGCCTCCGCGGTCATGCCATGCGGTTCGGTCAGCAGCAGGATCGACCGCGTCGGATCCTCATGATCCGGAATGGCAAAATCGACGGCGCGCGGTTCGGCCTGTTGTAAATCGGCCATTACGCAGCCTCGGGTGCGGGCAGAGCGGGATGCGCGCGACCCAGCGACGGAAGCCAGCGGCGCGGCTGTTCGGGCAGTTCGAGATGAACCTCGGCCAGCACCGGCGCCCCCGCCGACACTTCGAGGTCGTTGCTGGTGCGGATGCGGCGACCGAGCATTTCGACCAGCAGCGCCAGACAGATACCGAGGATAAGTCCGAACCCCGTCGCCGCCGCGATGATCAATGGCTTGTTCGGGAAATCGGGCTTTTCACCCGAGGTCGCCGTGCCCATCGGCGTCAGGCCGGTTTCGGAGACGTTGGCCGACAGGCGCAATTCGCCCGCGCGGTCTTCGATCTTGCCGAGTTCCTGACGCTTTTGTTCGATGTCGCGCGTCATCTGCTGGATGCGATCGACTTCGGGGCTGCGCGCGATGACCCGCGCCTTTTGCGCTTCATAAGCCGAATTGATCGCCGCCGCCGGATTGCCACCGCCGGTCACCCCGCCGCTGGCGCGCTCACGCGCTGCAGCCTGTTCCAATACGGCGCGTTGACGGATCAGCGCCTGGAAAGTCGGGTGATTGGGACCGAGTGTCTGGCCCGCCTGGGCAATCTGCTGCTCGTTCTGCGCCAGCTGCATCTGGGCTGGGCCGGCAGTGGTCGGCATGCGCATCTGCGGCGTCGCGCCGAGCGCTGCAGCACTTGCGGATTGCGCCGACAGTGAATCGAGGCGCGCCGATTCGAGATCCATATTCTGCGCGTTGAGCACAATGTTGTGCTCCTTGGCGTAACGCGCACGTTCGGCTTCGGCTGATTCGACCAGTCGCTGCGCATCTTCACGCTGTTGCTGATACCAGTCGGCGGTCTTGCCGGCAGCTTCGCGGCGCAACTGCAGGCTGACATCGACATAAGTGTCGCGCAGCACCGTTGCGATACGGCGCGCGGTGTCGGGGTTGGACGATTTGAACGTGATCTCCATAATGTTGGAGGCCTCGATCAACCCGGCATCGGTGTTGCGGATGATTTCACGCGCCAGCCAGTGGCGAATATCCTCGCTCTGGCTCTCGACTGAATTCTGGTAGCTTTGAACGATGGCCGGGTTGCTCGCCCAGCCCAGACGGTCGACCACCGGTTCGGCGACCTGATAATCCTTGATCAGCTCGATCTGGGTGCGGGTGTAGGCGCGCAGGAACTGGCTGCCGAGCATCTGTCCGGTCACCGGATCGGGCTTCACGACGTCGAGCATGACACGCGACCGACCGGTATAGCGTTCGGGTAGCAATTCTGCGGTGACGGCTGCGGCGATCAGACAGCTGAGCAGCGCGGCCAGCACGATGACGCGCCGGGCCCACAGAATCTGGAAGAACTGGATCAGGCTCACTGTATCAACTCCTCGACCGCACCCGGCGGCCAAACCCCGAATTCACGAAATCAGAACAGTCGTTCACCCACCACGATGGTGTCGCCCGGCTTGACCTTTTCCTCGAGCGCCAGCTTGACCTGCTCGCCCTTGCGGAAGACCTTGACCTTGCCCTGCGAACCATTGGCGGTCAGCCCGCCGGCGCGACCCAGCGCGTTGCGGATCGAAAGGTCGCGCGTCGTGGGGTAGGCCCCCGGCGCGTTCACCTGCCCATAGATGTAAAAGCTTTCCGCCGCCGGCGCGAAGATGCGGTCGCCCGGATGCACGATCGGGTCGCTGTCGGCATAGCCCAGAGCGATCGACGAAAACATCAGCCGCTGTTCCTGCCCGGCGTCGTTGCGAATGACGATTTCGTCATTGCTGTCGGGCTTCAGCCCACCGGCGCGCGCCAGGATTTCGGACAAATGATATTCGCGATCGACCGGCTGCAGTCCCGAAGACGCGACGGCCCCCAGCACCGTCACATACCGGCTGGCGAACGACACGATCTCGACGTTGACGATGGGCTTGGAATAATAGCCGCCCTTGTCGAGCCGCGCCGCGACCGTGCGCGCGAACGCCGTGCTGTTCTCGCCCGTCGCCTTCACGTCACCGACGAACGGCAGTGCGATCGTGCCGTCTTCGCGGATGCGCGAACGCGTCGTGAAATCATTCTGGCCCAGCACGCGCACCTCTATGGTGTCGCCCGGGCCGAGGAGATAGCTGTCCTCGCTCATCGAATTGGCGGCGGGCGGTGCCGCCACGACCGGAGGCGGGGCCGCAGTTTGCGCGATCGCTGGCGAAGCCAACAGCAATGCCGAAAGTGTCAGAAGGTTGTTCATCGTCTGCCCCATGCTTTCATGCGTATTAATGAATTCTGATCGTGAGCGCCAATATTCGCGCATTATATGCAAAAGATGGCAAATCGCCCCGCCGTTGCCGCCAAATGGCGCCGGCATCGAGCGAGACATGGCGCGCGGCGTCGAACGACGCGCCGACGTTGATCGTACGCGAGCGGTCGTTGAAGTTGCCGGTGGGTAGTGGCGCCAGCGGCGATTGAGATAAGCGGCGGCGCGTTACGCCTGCCCCCGAATTCAACGTGATACGAGGATTCAGGCGGTACGTCAGCCCGACATTGAAACTGTCGACAATCGAATAATCGACACCGAGGAGGTTGGATTGCTGGATACTGCGCCCGAAACCGACCTCCGCCGTTGCGCGCGGTGCGACATAAGTCAGCGCTACATCGTAGGTGCCGCCGCGAAAGCCGCGTACGCCCGGCGTGTTCGACTGGACGCGCGTCACGCCGCCCGAAACGTGCCCTTTGATTCGCCCGAACTCCCGATCGAGCTTTACACCGGCAGCATAGCTCTTGACCGATTCGTTCAGGCCGGGCGACAGGAAGCGGTTGTCGTAAATCCCGTGACGATAGTTGGTGTAAAGACTGAGATTACCGATGGCGGGTCGATTTAACCCGATTTGCGCATTGTACGTGTCGGCGTGATAATCACCATACGATCGGAATGGGTCCGAATTCTGCACATCGTCATGTCCGTAATTGAGGCTTGACGACAGGCCGCCGGCTGCGCCGCAGCTAACGCCAACATCGGGAGCCCATGAAGTTTCACGATTTCGGCCTCGGCCAAAGCCGCCGATGACAATGTCTTCAAGGTCGCTTTGACGCCGGCTGTAACGGACATCGCCGTTCAGCGTGCACGTCCCCGCCGAAACTGATCCGCCTCCTCGCAAACTAATCCGTTCGCGTTCCAACTGTTTGTTGTAGCGATAGAAATCATATCCGACGACACCTGTCAGAAACAGGCTCTGTCGGCCGATCGGCCGGACGATGTTGATCGCAAGCTGTGGCGACGCGCGGGTATCGCTGCGCCGGAAGCCGTTCGGCGACGCCGCCACGTCGGGCAGGCGCAGGACGTTGTCGTCAAATTCGAGCCGCAGTTGCGGCTCGATTGAAAACTGCCGCGTTGGCGCCTGTTGCGCAACCGCCGCACTCGGAACAAACGCGACTGCCGCCACGACAGGCAGTCGACCCCAAAAAGACCGTCCTCTGGCCAAACCGATAAAATCCCGAAAACGCATGGCGTTGCGCATAGACTGACCTTCTTACGAAACAAAGCACACAACCGTCCAATTGCGGTACAGCGACGGCGTTTGCGGCGCGCCCGCTGCCGCGATAAGGCGTTACCAAGGCTCATAAGGTATCAGGCGGTAATGCAGACGGTCTATGACTGGGTAACGGTGGCGATCTTCGCGGGAATCATCGTGATATTTCTGCAACGCTCGTTCGACGATAAGGGGACGCAGGATTCGATCTGGTCGTATTTGCCACCGTCGATCGGCTGTGCGCTGGCCAATTACATGGGCAACGAAGCGATCAAGGGCAGCGGCGATTGGCTGCACGCGCTGGCGGTGCTGACCATCGGTGCGGTACTCGCTTACATTTATTTCGTGATTAAGCCCGATTGGGCGATGCGCTAAGGCGCGTAACCGCCGACGGAAGGATTGGTTTTGAGCTTTATCGACACGCTGCGCGGATGGTTTTCGCCTGTCCGTTCCGACGAGGAGACGATGGGCGACGACGCGACCCAGCCGGTGATGCGCCGGATCGAGATTCGCGCGTCCGAACCGCGCACCAGGCGGGTGTTGCCGACGTTCCGCGGGATCATCAACCGGCCGCGCACGACGAATCAGAGCGATGCGCGGCTCGACCGTACGCGCGCCCAGGTCCGCGACGTGTTCGCGCCGAGCCAGCCGGTGACCGACGAACGCGTCTTCGCAGGACGCACCAAGGTTCTGAAACACCTGATCGAGGTGATCGAGCACCGCATGAGCCATGTGGTCATTTTCGGCGAACGCGGCATCGGCAAGACGTCGATCCTGCACATCCTGCACAAACTCGCCGCCGATTCGGACTACACCGTGCTGCACAGCACCTGTGGCGCGCGGTCGGAGTTCAGCTCGACCTTCCGAACGATGCTGAAGGGCGTCCCGTTACGCTTTCACCAAAGCGTTTCGCCGGCGATCGAACGCGGCGACCAGTCGGGCGGGCTGACCAGCTTGTTGCCCGAGGGCGAATTCGACGCGCGCGAATTGAGCGAGGTCCTCGCTTCGATCACCTCCACCCGGGTGATCATCCTGCTCGACGAATACGACCGCGTCGAAAGCGAGTTGTTCCGCCAATCGATCGCCGAATTGATCAAGAACCTGTCCGATGCCGCGGCGCGCGTGCAGTTGGTCATCGCCGGTGTTTCGCCCAATCTGGACGAGCTGATCGGTTATGTGCCGTCGATTCGCCGCAATATCATCGGCGTACCGATCCAGCGGCTGGCGAGTGACGAAGTTCGCGAAATCCTGCGTATCGGCGAGGAAGCCAGCGGGTTGGCCTTTGCCAGCGGCGCGGCGGCGATGGTCGAACAACTGGGCAACGGGTCGCCCTATCTGGTGCGGTTGATCGCCTATCAAAGCTCGATGATCGCGCTCGACGCGGGGCGTTACGATGTTCGCGAAGAAGACGTCGCGGCGGGGCTGGAGCGGATGGTTGAGGAAACCGAGGCGCGTTTGCCCGTCCTCATTGCGCAGCGCGTGCGCCTGGCCGATCCGGGCGCCTATCCTGCGCCGCTCGCCGAACTGGCGGCGCTGGCCGGTACGCCCAACGGGTGGTTCTCGTTCGAGGGCAAGCGTCCGTCGCCGCAAGTCCACGCGCTGGTCGAAAAATTCGGCAATGCGGGGCTGCTCGAACGCCGCCGCGATTCGGCGGGTGAGAGCGAGGCGATGCATTTCGTCGACGAAGGTCTGCCAAGCTATTTGTGGATGCTCGCGGCGCGCGCCACACGAGCACAAAAAAGTTCGGTAGCGGCCTGAAGCCATGAACATCACGATGATCGGGGCGGGCTATGTCGGCCTCGTATCGGGCGCGTGCCTCGCCGATTTTGGGCACCGCGTGACCTGCGTCGATCTCGACCAGAGCAAGATCGACGCGCTCCACGCCGGCAAGATGCCGATTTACGAGCCCGGCCTCGCCGAACTGGTGTCGGCCAATGTCGCCGCGGGGCGGTTGCATTTCTCGATCGATCTGGCGGCAGGCGCACGCGACGCCGAAGCCATCTTCATTGCCGTCGGTACCCCATCTCGGCGCGGCGATGGCCATGCCGACCTGACCTATGTCTATCAGGCGGCGCGCGATATCGCGGCGATCGCCACCCGTCCGCTGGTCATCGTCACCAAATCGACGGTCCCCGTGGGGACGGGCGACGAAGTCGAGCGCATTTTCCGCGAGGATGCGCCGGGCGTCGATGTGCAAGTGGTCTCCAACCCCGAATTTCTGCGCGAAGGCGCAGCCATCGGCGATTTCAAGCGACCCGACCGCATTGTCATCGGTAGCGAGGATCCGCGTGCGCAAGGGGTGATGCGCGAAATCTATCGCCCGCTTTATCTCAACCAGTCGCCGATCCTGTTCACCGGGCGGCGCACGGCGGAGTTGACCAAATACGCCGCCAACGCGTTTCTCGCGACCAAGATCACCTTCATCAATGAGATTGCCGACCTGTGCGAAGCGGTCGGTGCGGATGTGAAGGATGTTGCGCGCGGCATCGGACTCGACAATCGCATCGGTCCCAAATTCCTCAACGCCGGTCCGGGCTATGGGGGGTCGTGTTTCCCCAAGGACACGCTGGCGTTGCTTAAAACTGCCGACGACAACGCGTCGCCGATGCGGATCGTCGAGGCGGTTGTCGCGGTCAATGACAGCCGCAAGCGCGCGATGGGCCGCAAGATCCTGCAGACCCTGGGGGACGAACCGCGCGGCAAGCGCGTCGGACTGCTTGGCCTGACCTTCAAACCCGACACCGACGACATGCGGGACGCGCCGAGTCTCGCCATCGTCCAGAGTTTGCTCGATGCAGGCGTCGAAGTGCGCGCTTACGATCCGGAAGGGATCGAGGCGGCGCGCGCTTTGATGCCCGATGTAGAGTATTGCGACAGCGCTTATGCCGTTGCCGATGGGGCGCATGCGGTGGCGCTCATCACCGAATGGAATGCGTTTCGCGCGCTCGATCTAAAGGCGCTGGGTGAACGCATGACCGAAAAACGCCTGATCGACCTGCGTAATGTTTATGATCCAACCGAAGTCCGCCGTCTGGGCTTCGACTATGTCGGCGTGGGCCGCGATTAACCCCAGCGCGCGGGGCGATATTCCTCGATCAGCGACACCGTCGAATTGATGTTGGCAGTGCTCGACGCTCCGAACAGCACCGCTTCGACATAAGGCTCGTTCAAGGCCCAGCGGATCGCTTCGCGCGCGGGCAGTGCGCCCGACGCCAGCACCGACATGGCGATGACGCGCGCAGGCGTCTTGGCGGTCGCCTCGCGATACCCTTCGATCCCGCCCGACATGCGGAACGCCGCGTGATTGACGTTCGAACAGATGATCGGGTTGTCGACGCCTGCCCGCTCCAGCAGCGGGAGCAACGCCGGCAGGTTCATGCTGAAAAAGCCGGCTTCCGCCTTATACTTGTCGCGGATGTGATCCGAAAAAATGCGAAACGCGTCGGCATAGCCCAGTCCTAGGATCAGGTCGGTGACAATGTTCTGCATAAAGATCACGGGCGTCTCCAAACCCTGAAACGGCTTCATCTCGGCATCGATCAGCAGCGTCGCCATCTTTTCGACTTCGCCGCGCAGGATCGCCTTGCCGCTGGTCAGCATCGCATCGATCAAGCCGCCCGAGGGCAGCAAGCGTTTCAAGGCCTCGAAATAGCCATGCTCGGTGACGGCGTTGGCGTATTTGTGGGCGTAGGGCATGCCCGGATACCATTTGAGCCCATCCCAACGGCCCGGCTCGTTGCGCACGATGTTCGCCAGTTCGGCGATGCGATCGTGCGTCGTGCAGGAAAATCCCCGAATGCCCGCATCGTAGGCGGCGTGCAGCGTGTCGGCGATGGCTTCGATCTGCTGAAAGCGCATCTGCTGCTGTTTCGCCTTTTCCTCCGACGCGTGGTTGACGCCGAAGAACTGATTATCGCCGAATAAAATGCGGTCCATCATGGGCCTTTCAGTCTCGTCAGGCGGCGATGAACGCCGCGATCTTTTCAAGGAATGGGGCGGGAGCGGCGGCGGACAGCGAGCCGCCGCTGGTTTCGGTCGCAAGCGCGGCGTCGATCGCGGCGGGCAGGGCTTCGACAGTCTCGGCAACGGTGATGCCGGGGCGATCGCGGAAATGCGTGATCGTCGCTTCCTGATGCCCGTTGGTGATTTCCTTGCGCGCCAGATCGCGCGGGGTGATCAGGATCGGCGTCCCGGCCTCAAGCGCTTGGAGGATCGACCCCATCCCGGCGTGCGCAACGAACAGGCGGGCTTCCTTCACGCGGCGGGTATAGTCGGCGGGCGTCACGATCCGGGCGAATTCGGCGTGCCTGGGCTCGTATTCGCCTTTGCCGATCTGCAAGAAGACAGGCGTTTCGGGATGCGCGCCGGCCCACTCGTCCACCGAGCGGACGAATCGGTCGAAGGGCAGCATTGATCCGACCGAGGCAAAGATCATATCACCGCGCCCCAGCATTCGACGCCTTCCGCCGCCGCGACCTGCGGCCATTGCGACAAAGTGCGGTGCGCCAGTTTGCGCGCCATGCGGCCCGACGACGACATGCGTTCCGAATTGGCAATGCTGTCCACCCACAAGGTCTTCGCGCCGGTCAACCGCCCGAGCAGGATGAACGCGAGCATCGGCATCGACCCCGTCGTGACAATCACGCGCGGGCGCTCCTTCATGATGATCTTCAGCGCCTTGGCGAACACCGGCACAAATTTGGCTAGATCGAGCCGCGAGGCGTCGGGCACGGTGTAATAGCGCGCGGGGGCCACGGTCTCAGCATAGCTGTCGTACATCGATACGAACGCGACATCGAAGCCGGAAAAGGCTGGACGCAGCCGTTGCAGCTGGGTCCAGTGCCCGCCGCTCGAGGCAATCGCCAGCAATCGCCGCGGGCGTCTCATGCGCGGGCGAAAATCCGCTGCATCAGCGAGCGCGGCGGCGCTTCCACGACGATGCGCCCGGTTTCGCCCTGAGTCGCGGCGCGGATCATCTGCAACACGCGGTCGGTCTGCGCCGCGCTACCGAAGTCGTTGCGCGCTGGCGGCGTGCCGTCGCGTATCGCGTCGGCAAAGCTGTCGAGCTGTGCCGCATATTCTTCGCCGCGCAGGTAGAAATCGACCGGCGGGGTCAGTTCGGTGATGTTGCGCACCGTCCAGCCCGCGCCGTAATCTGCGCTGGGATTGCCGGTCGCGCCGACGAACACGCTCAATTCCTGACGATCGACCGACAATTTGCCGCCATCGCCATAAACCGTGATCTTGGTGGTCATCTTGCGCGTCGCTTCGTCGGACCAGTTGACCGAGACCTGCCCGCTGATCCCTTCGGCGAATTGCAGATTGGCATAGACCGCGTCGTCGACGCCGACCGAATATTGGCTGGGCAGATCGGCACCGGGACACGCCAGCGCCGCGCCGACATACCAGTTCATCAGATTGATGGGATGCGCCGCGTAATCATAGAGGCAGCCGCCGCCTTCTTCGGGGGCGCTACGCCAGGTCTTGCCCTGTGGCCGGAGCACGACGGGGCCATAGGCTTCGGCATGGACGTGGCGGATGCGGCCGAGCAGCCCGGACTCGATCAGGCGCTTTGCCTCGGCAAAGGTGCCGACGAAGCGATTGTGATAGCCGACCTGTGCGACCAGCCCCTCGGCGGTGGCCTGCGCTGCCAGCGCTTCGCTCGCATCGGGCGACAAAGTCAGCGGCTTTTCGCAGAACACGTGCTTGCCCGCAGCGAACGCCGAACGGATCATCGGTTCATGCGCGCGCGTCGGCGTGGCAATGACGACGGCGTCGACATCGTCGCGCGTCAGGAGCTTATCATATCCCTTTACCTCAGGGATCGCGCAATATTTTTCGATCATCGACGCAACGAGCGGCGCGGTGTCGCACGTCGCGGTGACCATCATATGCGGGCTGCCATTTGCCATCGACAGATGCGAGATGCCCATTTTGCCAAGCCCGACTATGGCCACGCGCGGCATGCGGTTGGTCTTATCGCTCATGGAATCGATTACTCGCGCTATGCGGGGCCCCAGTGGCCGCGCTTCTATTCGCGTTTCGCTTTGAGACAAGTCGGTTTTGGGCATTCATAATCTTTTCGTTTTGCCGCGTGTAAGCGCGCATCTATAGGAGCGCGTTCCTAAGTTTCCGGGGTGATGGATGATGATGATAGGCAATAAGCGCCAGCTGTTCGCAGCGGTCGCACTGTCGCTCGCACTGGCGGGCTGCAAGAAGAGCGGTGACAAGGCCGATGTCGCGCAGGGTCAGGTCGTGGCCGTGGTCGATGGCAAGGAGATCACCTCGAGCGAACTCAATGCCGAATTGCAGAGCATGAACGTGCCGAACAACGAGCAGGCTCGCGATCAGGCGAAGAATGCCGCGCTCGACGTGTTGATCAGCCGCACGATCCTGACCAACGTGGCGCGCGAGCGTAAGCTCGACCAGTCGCCGACCTATATTATGCAAAAGCGTCGCGCCGACGAAGCCCTGTTGGTCCAGACGTTGCAGCGCGATATTGCTAGCCGCGTCACCCCGCCGACCCGCGCCGACGCGATGACCTTCATCAACGCGACGCCCGATCTGTTCGCCCAGCGCAAGGTTTACACGCTCGATCAGATCGCCTTCGCCGTGCCGCAGGGTAACACCGCGCTGCTCAAGAGCCTCGAGCCGCTCAAGACGATGGAATCGGTCGAGCAACAGCTAATCGAATCGCGCGTCCGTTATCAGCGCGCGACCGGTAAACTGGACACCATCCAGGTCGATCCGAACCTGATGAAGCGCATTTCCCAATTGCCGGCCGGCGAAATCTTCGTCCTGCCGAACAATGGCGCATTGGTCGCGAATCAGATCACCAAGGTCGACGTGGTTCCGTTCCAGGGCGACCAGGCCATCGATTTTGCGATGAATTATCTTCAGAACAAAAAGGTGTCCGAGGCCGCCGACAAGGACTTGAAGGCGCGCATCGAAAAGGCGCGCAAGGAAGTCCGTTACCAGCCGGGCTATGGTCCCAAGACGGCTCCGGGCGCACCGGCAGCACCGGCCAAGCCCGCCGGCTAACGCATAAAGGGTCGGTGACGGCATCCGGCGCGTGACGCCGTCACCGACCCTTTCGCGCGTCCTCAAGGGCGAGTTGTGTGCGGGCTGCGGCTTGTGCGCTTCCGTCGCGGGTGATGCCGTGACGCTCGAACTGGCCGAGCCGGGTTTTATTCGCCCGCGCCAGATCGCCACCATCACCGCCGACGCCGAATGCAGGATCGCGCGCGCCTGTCCCGGCGCCGAAGTCGCGCCGTGGGGCGATGGCGCCAATGTCCATCCGGCTTGGGGGCCGCTCGGTACCGTCGCAACCGGCCACACGACCGACGATCGGTTGCGCCATGCTGCTTCGTCCGGCGGGATGATCTCGGCGCTGCTCGATCACGCCCTGACCAGCGGTACGGTCGATGCAGTGGTTCAGACGCGGGCCGACACGATTGATCCGGTCGGCAATATGACGGTCATTTCGACCAGTCCGGCGGAAGTCGAGGCATCGGCGGGTTCGCGTTACGCCCCGTCCGCGCCGCTCGGCGCGGTCGAAGACCTGTTGGCGGGCACCACGCGCTACGCCTTTGTCGGTAAGCCGTGCGACGTCTCGGCATTGCGTCAGCTCGGCACCATCGATCCGCGCGTCGCCGAACGCTTTCCGGTGATGCTGGCGTTCTTCTGCGGCGGTATTCCCAGCCGCGCGGGCAGCCATGAAGTGGTTCGCGCGATGGGCTACCAGCCGCCCGAAGTCACCGCCTTTCGCTATCGCGGCAACGGCTGGCCGGGTGAGGCGCGCGCCACCCGCGCCGACGGCAGTTTTGCCGAAATGAATTATGCCGACAGCTGGGGCGCGCATTTGTCGAAGCACGTCCAGTTCCGTTGCAAAATCTGTCCTGACGCGGTCGGCGGCGTGGCCGACATTGCCTGCGCCGACGCCTGGTATGGCGGCGAGAGCGGCTATCCGCAATTCGATGAAGCCGCAGGCCGCAGTCTGGTCATTGCCCGGACGCCAGCCGGAGAGCGGCTGTTGGCGAGCGCCGTTGCGGCGAACGGCGTCGTCATCGAACCGCTCGACCCGCGCGAGATCGTGTTGATGCAGCCCGCGCAGCAGCGCCGCAAGGCGTTGCTGGTGGCGCGTTTCGCGGCGCTATCGGTCACCGGGCAATCCTGGCCGCGCGTCCACGGCCTTCGGGTGCTGCAAGCGGCACGGCTTGCGAGTATAGGGCTATCTCTTCGCAACTTTCTCGGCACGGCTCGCCGTGTAATGCAGGGCCGCAAATGATCGCTGCCGTCAAACGCCGTTTCTTCCCCGTGGAGCCGGTGCTGCCGGGCTATCGTCAGCCGAAGAACGCGCTGTGGATACGGCTGCGCAATTTCATATTCATCGGCACGTTGATTTTCGTCGGACTGTTTTATGGCCTGATGTCGGCGATCTTCCCGGTCTTTCTGTATATGTACATGGCGATGCCGTTGGTGATCATCGCCGGCGCGGTGATCTGGGCGCTGCCGAATACCGACCGGTTTCCCGAACGCAGTATCGAAGCGTTTTTCTGGATTTTCCTGTTCGCGCAGTTGTTGTGGCCGAATTATATCGCGCTGGCTCTGCCCGGGCTGCCGTGGATCACGATCAACCGTTTGGTGACGGCACCGCTGGCGCTGTTGTTCCTCTACTCGATGTCGGTCGCACCGCGATTGCGTACGCAGATCAGGGACGTGCTGATCAACACACCCATCGTGACGCGCTGTTTCCTGGGGTTGCTGGCGCTCCAGCTGTTCACCTTGCCAGCGTCCACCGAGATTGCCGATTCGTTCAACAAGACGATCGACCAGCAGATTCAGTGGAATCTCGTCTTTTTCGTCAGCTGTTTCGTGTTCACCAAGGACGGGCGCGCCCGTAAATTCTTCGTGCTGTACCCGTGGCTGGTAATCTTCCTCTGCGCCATGTCGGTCTTCGAATGGAAGCAATCCGCGGTGCTGTGGGCGGACCACATTCCCGCGATCCTGGCGGTCGGCGACGAATCGGTTCAGCGCGTGCTTCAGGGGACCGCGCGCGCGGCGACGGGGATTTATCGCGTCCAGTCGATCTTCACGACATCGCTGAACTTCGCCGAGGTGATGGCGTGGTCGACGCCGTTTTTCGTCTATTGGGGATTGTACGCGAAACGCATCCCGATCCGGGTTGCGTCGCTATTGTTCCTCGCCCCGTTATTCTGGTGCATCCGCAACACCGATTCCCGCTTGGGCGCGGTCGGCTTTTTCGCGACTTTCATCGTCTATTTCGGGATTTACGGCATTCGTCGCTGGACGCGGACGCGTGGCGATATTCTCGGTCCAGCGATTACTTTGTCCTTCCCATTGGCCGGCTCGATGTTCTTCCTCGCCACATTCGTATCGAACAGCTTTCACGCGATCATTTTTGGCAATGGCGCGCAAGCCGCGAGCAACGAGGGGCGCGCCCTGCAATGGGCCTCGCTTTGGCCCAAACTGGGGAGCTGGCCGTTCGGTTACGGCACTGGCCGCGGCGCCGAGACGATCGGCAGCATGAACCTCGCGGGCGTCCTGACGATCGACAGTTATTACATCAACTTGCTGATCGAATATGGCGTGATCGGTTTCCTGTGCTGGCTGGGCATCATCCTCGGATCGGCAGCGAACGCCGTCAAATGGAGTATGCGCGAGACCAGCGAAGAGGCGCGCATGCTGACGGTCATGGCGACATACATGATCGTTTATTTCATCATCAAGGGTGTGCTGGCTGGCGACGAATCGAACGCGATTTGTTACATGATCCTTGGGATGATCGCCGGCACCGCGTGGCGCATCAAGCAGCGGCTCGAGGGTCACGCCCCGGCGATCCCGGCCTAGTCCTCTTCGGCTTTACCGAAGATTTGCGCCACGCTGTAACGCAGGCGCGACATCATCGACGTCGTCGTCTCGTTGACACCGGGCCGTGCTCGAAACACCGTTGTCTGCGGCACCATTTTGCCGGCCGGTGCGGTATAGTAATACAGCGCGATCGACCGACGCGTGACGTTTTCGGGACATGCCAGCGGATCGGGATGCCCGTGATTGTTGCGCGCATCGGTGTTGAAAATCACCGCACGTCCCAAGATTGGCGACACTGAATGCCAGCAGCGCGCCATATTGCGGTCCCACAATTCCAGCTTGCCGCCCCAATCATCGTCCCAATCCTCGTTGAGGAACAGGATCAGGTTGAGCCGCCGTTGCAGCTTCGACCGTGGATGGATGTTGAAATCCGAATGCACCGACAAATGCCCGCCGCGCCGCGTCTCGTGCAGCCCGCCGCCGAGGAAATGGGGATCGGACGTCAGCCCCTTGATGCCCGTCAATTGTTCGAGGAAGACCAGGAACGGCGCGGAATTCAATGCGGCGAACAACCCGTGAATGTACGCGCTGCGGATGGCATCGAGCGTATAGCCCGTCTTCAGCTGCGAATAGCCATCGGCAAACCGCCCCGGCTTGTTCTCCGGGAATTCGGCATGGACGCGCTGCAGGATCGCCGGGTCTATGAAATTGTCGAGAACGATGTGCGGATACGGCTGCGCGTTGACATAGACATCGTGCAACGCGGCACCCGCCGCGCGCGCCTGTGCGCGGTCGAGTTCCAGAAACCCGTCCGCGTCGGACATATGGAGCACGGGCTCCGTCACCACCCGATCGATCTGCGTTTGCGCCATGTCCGGTCCGCTAGCCTCTTCACTGCTGCGGAATCCCTAACAGCGCCGGGTGAATTTCGCTACTCCCCGGCGTCTTCGGGCACCGGGATTTCCATGGGGCGGATGTACAGTCGCACCACTTGCGGCAATGTGCGGCGCACATCGGCCTCGATCTCGCTGACGATCCGCTCGACATCACCCGCGCCCATCCGGTTGTCGAAATCGATCGACATCGCCGCGACGACTTGGTCGGGGGCGTTGTGCACCGTCATCAACTCACCGACCCGCATCACGCCGACGCGGATTGCCGCACAGCGCAGGGCATCGGCCAGTGCGGGGTCGGCCGCCTCGCCGATCAACAATCCCTTGGCCTCGCGCGCAAGGAAGATCGCGACAAAGCCCAGCAACAAGCCGATGACGATCGAGGCGATCCCGTCCCAATGCGGATTGCCGGTCGCCTGCGCGAGCCCCAGGCCGACCGCCGCAATGACCAGCCCCGCCATCGCCGCGCCGTTCTCGAGGAGCACGATGACCGTCGAGGCATCCTTGGTCTCGGTCAGCGCGCGCCACCAGCTGCGCCCGTTCCGCGCGGCATCGAAGCTCTTGAACGCCGCCAATGTCGATCCGCCCTCGAGCAGGAAGGCGACCAGCAGCACACCATAAGCGATATACGGGCTGACCGCCGGTTCGGGCGCGCGCAGATGGCGAATGCCTTCATAAACCGAGACGCCCGCCCCGGCCGCGAACACCAGCAAGGCGACGACGAAGCTCCAGAAATACAGTTCGCGGCCATAACCTGCCGGATGCTTCTCATCCGGCGGGCGCTTGGAGCGCTTTTCGCCGTAAAGCAGCAGCAGCTGATTGGTCGAATCGACGAGGCTGTGAACGCCTTCGGTCAGCATCGCCGACGACCCCGTCACCGCCGCGGCAGCGAATTTTGCGATGGCAATCCCGACATTGGCGGCCAACGCGATAAGCAGTACGCGGGTGGATTCGGCTTTCACAACATCTGACCCTGGCCGAACACGACGCGTCGGCACATCACATAATTCCAGCCGAGCGTCGCGGCGGTGGCAAAAGCCTGGCGGATCCATAGCGGATGGTGCCGGAACACCGCGACGATCAGGCTCGACAAACCGATTGCCGCGATATTGACGGCTACGAAGCGCATCGCTTGTGAAGGCACCGCCGGATCGTCGGAGCGAAACGTGAAACGGCGGTTCCAGTAAAAGCTCCAGCTGGATGAAATAGTCCAGGCAATGACATTGGCCAGCACCGGGTCGAGGCGGAACCAAACCGCCAGAGTCAGGAAAATGGCCCAGGTCATCGCGGTGTTGCTGACCCCGACAATCGCAAAGCGGACGAATTCGGTCATCTCGAAGCGTCCCTTGCTCGGGCGGCGTTGCCGCGCTGCGCCCCTCATTCTAGGACGCGCGCAAAGGGACGCAAGGCGTTGAGCGGCACGATTGATCGCAGTTATTGGACCATCGGGCGGGCCGCGCGCTGGCTGGTCCTGCTGCTGATCGCATCGCCGTTCCTTTTCGTCACCGTCCCGCCCTTGACCGACGTTCCCGGCCATATGGGACGCGCCGCCATCGCCGCGCTTGATCAAGACGCGCGGTTCCAGACGCTGTTCCGCTTTCACTGGTTTGCCGTGCCCAATCTGGGGGCGGACCTGATTGTCGAAGGTCTTCGCCACATCGTGTCGATCACGCGCGCTTACTGGCTGGTGGCGGCGGCGATCCCGATCCTGCTGGCCGCCGGTCTGTTCGCGGTGGCCCGCGCGCTTACCCGCCCGGGCGCGGCGATGATGGGCTGGGCGCTGGTGTTCGTGTGGTGCTTTCCGTTCAATTACGGGTTCCTCAATTACATGCTGAGCGTGGCGCTGTCGCTGCTCGGCTTTGCCTTGTGGATGCGTCTCGACGCGCGCCCGGGCCGGCGTGAAGCGCTGACGTGGCTCGGCGTGCCGCTCGTCTTCCTGTGTCACGCGGTCGGCGGATCGATGCTGAGCCTGTTCATAGCCTCGCGCGAATTCTCGCAGATCGAACGGCATGAAGGGGGGCAATGGCTGGCATTTTTGCGCCGCATCCGCCCGTTGATCGCGGGTGTGGCGATCATCATCGTCTGGCGGCTGAGCACGCAGAGCGTCGCCGGGGTCAATGAAATCGGGGTGCGGCAGAAGCTCAACGCCGTAGTGATGATGCTGCGCGATCAGAATATCTGGCTCGATATCGGCAGTCTGGGCGGCGCACTGGCCGTGTTCCTCATCGGTCGATGGCATGGGGCGCGGGTCAACCGGGCGCTGGTCCCCGCAATTCTGTTCCTGCTCGCTCTGTTCGTGGTCATGCCGTCGCGCCTGTCCGGGTCGCACTTTGCCGATATGCGGTTGTTGCCGGTGATCCCGATGATGGCGTTCGTCGGGCACGACTGGACGCGTGTCGATCCACGCCTGACGCGCCGCATGGCGATTGCGGGCTATGCGCTGTTCGCGTTGCGCTTGGCCGTCACGATGCTCGGGTTCATCGCTTACGGACGCGACTATCGCGCTCAGCTCATCGCGCTAGACCATATTTCGCCATACAGCCGCGTCATCGCGCTCAGCGAGAGTCCGTGCGATGCGACACGGCATTGGCGCAACGACCGGCGGGGGCATCTGGGCGAACTGGCGCAAGTTTATCAGCGGTCATGGAGCAACGGCCAATGGGACACCGATGGCGGGCATCTGACGCAAATTGCGTGGCGGCCGTCATCCGCTTTCTACCACGATCCGTCACAGCATTTCTGGCCCGACGCGTGCATCCGGTCCGGCGTGCCCGACCGCACGAGTTTTGGTCAGTCGATGGCGGCGCTGCCTTATGGCCGGTTCGATTTTCTGTGGCTGATCGGTCCGCATCCGGCGCTGCCCGATCAGTCGCGACTGACCCCGGTCTGGTCGGGTCCCGACGGCAGCATTTTGTACCGCGCGATGCCGAATGTAACGAGCGCGACACCGGCACCGAGCATCCAGCCGGCGAAGACATCGCTGGGCCAGTGAACCCCGAGGACGATACGCGTCCAGCCAACGAGTATCGCCACTCCGACCGCGACCCAAGTTCGCCAGCCGCCGCCGCTGAGCAACGCGAACAGCAGCAGGATCGCCATGGTGTTCGACGAATGGCCGCTGGGGAACGAAGCATTGCTCGGTAAATCGAGCCACGGCACGATGTGCGGACGGACGCGGGCGAACTGGCCCTTGAGCAAGGTCGTGATCAGGATCGACGCGAGACTACCCGCGAGCAGTACCAGTTCGCCCTTCATCCGCCGCCGCCACAGCATCACCGCGCCGGTGGCGACGATCAGCACCGGCCGCACGCCCGGATCGCCGAGATGGGTGATCGCCAGCGCAATCGGCCCCAATCCAGCATCGCGCGCGGAGATCGCCACGGCCCGCATGACCGCGATATCCCAACTCCCGGGATCGCCCTCGACCAGAAAGCCGAGCGCGATCGCCGCAACGATCAGCAGCGCGCCGAAGATCGCCAGACCTAGCCGGCGGGAGATACGACCACCCCGCCCTTGATCACCATATCGACATGTTCGAGCACGCGAACGTCCGCGAGCGGATCGCCGGACACCGCGACCAGATCGCCATATTTACCGACCGCGATGGTCCCGACGTCATTTCCGCGATCGCCCAAAGCCTCCGACGCGCTGCTCGTCGCCGCGCGGATCGCCTGCAACGGCGTCATGCCCCATTCGACCATCTTGGCGAATTGCCGCGCATTGTCGCCGTGCGGATAGACCCCCGCGTCGGTGCCGAACAGCATCTTGACCCCGGCCTGAACCGCGCGACGAAAGGTCTGGCGCTGCAGCAGGCCCAGCGCCTTTTCCTTGTCCAAACTTTCCTGAAGCGTGCCGTTCGAAGTGCCGGTCGCGAGGATGTAATCGTCGTTATAGATATCCATGTCGAACCAGGTGCCCTTGGCTTTGGCGTCGGCGACGGTCGCGTCGCTGGCGAGGCTGGCATGTTCAATCGTGTCGACGCCATTGTCGATCGCCGCACGGATCCCCGCATCGCCATGTGCGTGCGCGGCGACCTTGAGGCCCAGCGAATGCGCTTCGTCGGTAATCGCGCGAATCTCGTCGGCGCTGAGTTGTTGCGCGCCAGGCGCGTCGCCTTTGGAAAAGACCCCGCCGGTGGCGCAGATCTTGATTACTTCGGCACCGTATTTCTTGAGCCAGCGGACCTTTTCGCGCGCGCTTTCCGGCCCGCTGACGATAGCCGCGCCCTTTTTGTCGAACGACGGCGGCAGCAGATTGTCATCGCAATGTCCGCCCGTCGATCCGATGGCATAAGTGGCAGTGACGATGCGCGGACCCACCGCCCAGCCGCCGTCGATCGCCTGACGCAGCGCGATATCGCCGAACGCGTCCGAGCCGACATTGCGCACGGTCGTGAAGCCTGCTTGCAACGTCTTGCGCGCATTGCCCACGCCCACCGCGGTCCAGAACTGGTCGGTATAGTCGTAGGTGCGATACCCGCCGATTTCGGCCAGGCTGGTCAGATGGACATGCATGTCGATCAGGCCGGGAAGGAGCGTTTTGCCGGGAAGCGCAATCAGCTTGGCACCGGCGGGAGGCGTGGTGCCGTTTTCGATCCTGGTAATGCGCCCGTCGACGACGGTGATCACCGGGTTGGCGACGTAACGGCCCGTCACGACATCGAGCATCCGTTCGGCGGTGACGACCACGGTTTCGGCGGCGGCGGCCGGGATCGGCGCGAACGCGGCGATCGTCAGAACAGCCGTGAGACGCGCTAAGGTGACAAAGGTGACACGGCGTTCGTTTGAAAAGCGCAGCGAATTCGAAACATTGCGGGCGTCAGCCGAGCAGGGGGCGATGTTGGTCATGCCCCGCTCAATCACAGCTTTTCCTACTTTGACAGCAATTTCGCGCATGCTCTGGGCGCTAGATGTGCAGCACCTTGCCGTCGGCGGCTAAAACACTCTCGTGCATCATTTCGCTCAGCGTCGGGTGGGCGAAGACGGTGTTGGCGAAATCCTCGTCGATCAGTTCCCCGGTCTTGCCGATGGTGTAGCCCTGGATCAGTTCGGTGACTTCGGCGCCGATCATGTGCGCGCCTAACAGCTCGCCGGTTTTGGCGTCGAATACCGTCTTCACGAACCCTTCCGCCTCGCCCAGCGCGATGGCCTTGCCGTTGCCGATGAACGGGAATTTGCCGATTTTGAGTTCGTAGCCCGCTTCTTTGGCCTTGGCTTCAGTCAAACCGACGCTGGCGATTTGCGGGTGGCAATAGGTGCAGCCGGGGATGTTTTTGGGGTCCATCGCATGGGGGTGCTGCCCGGCGATATGTTCGGCGGCGATGACGCCTTCGTGGCTCGCCTTGTGCGCCAGCCAAGGCGGCTGGGTCACGTCGCCGATGGCGTAAAGCCCGGGCACGCCGGTGCGGCACATCGCGTCGGTCTTGATGAAGCCGCGGTCCATCTGCACGCCCAGCGCCTCCAGCCCGATATCGGCGGTGTTGGGGACGATGCCGACCGCGACGATGGCGTGGCTGAACTGGTGTTCGGCGACCTTGCCGTCCTTCGTCTTGATTTTTGCTGTGACACCCGACGCGGTGGCCTTCAGGTCCTCGACGCCTGCGCCGGTGAGGATCGTCATGCCAAGTTTTTCGAGGCTTTTTTGCAGGAAGGCGGAGACTTCAGCGTCTTCCACCGGAACGACGCGGTCGAGCATTTCGACCACGGTCACCTCCGCCCCGAAATCGCGGTAGAAACTAGCGAATTCGATGCCGATCGCGCCCGATCCGATGACCAGCAACTTGGTCGGCGTTTCGGGCGGCGTCATCGCGTGGCGATAGGTCCAGATACGTTTGCCGTCGGCCGGGGCGAAGGGCAGATCGCGTGCGCGCGCGCCGGTCGCGACGATGATGTTCTTGGCGGTTAGTTCCTCGGTCTTGCCGTTCTTTTCGACCGACAGGTTGCCCGGCGCGGTCAGTTTGCCGGTGCCCATGTGCACGGCGATCTTGTTCTTCTTCATCAGGTGCGTGACGCCCTGATTGAGCTGCTTGGCGACACCGCGTGAGCGCGCGACGATCTTTCTCATGTCGAAGCCAGGCGTGGCGCTCAGGCCATAGGAATCGGCATGCTGCATGTTATGATAGATTTCGGCCGAGCGCAGCAGTGCCTTGGTCGGGATACACCCCCAATTGAGGCAAATCCCGCCGAGCAATTCACGCTCGACGATCGCGGTCTTGAGGCCGAGCTGGGCAGCGCGGATGGCGGCGACATAGCCGCCGGGACCGCTGCCGAGGACGATGAGGTCGTATTGTTCAGGCATTACGCCACCAACCCCAAAGGCGCCTCGACCAATCGCTTGAACGCCCCCATCAGCTGCGCCCCGTCCGCCCCGTCGATGGCGCGGTGGTCGAAGCTGCCTGTCGCGCTCATCACGGTTGCAATGGCGAGGGCGTTGTCCACCACATACGGCCGCTGTTCGCCCGCGCCGATCGCCATAATCATGCCCTGGGGCGGGTTGATAACGGCGTCGAACTGTTTGATGCCCATCATGCCCATGTTCGAAATCGACGCGGTGCCGCCGACATATTCGTGCGGCTGGAGCTTGCCGGCCTTGGCCTTGTCGGCGAGCACCTTCATCTCGGTCGAGATGGCGGAAATCGCCTTGTGGCCCGCATCGACGACGATCGGGGTGATCAGCCCGGAAGGCGTCGACACCGCCACCGAAATGTCCGCGCGGTGGTACTGGATCATCTCGGCCGGCGTGTAGGTGACGTTGCACGCGGGGACTTCGAGCAGCGACAGCGCGAGCGCCTTCACCAGCATGTCGTTGACGCTGACCTTCACGCCGCGATCCGCCAGCGCGGTGTTGATCTCGCCGCGCAGCTTGAGCAGCGCGTCGAGGCGGATGTCCACCGTGAGGTAGATGTGCGGCACCTGCTGCTTCGATTCGGTCAGGCGGCGCGCGATCGTCTTGCGGATGTTGGTGAGCTTTTGCCGTTCGTGCGGGATGTCGGTGGTGAACGGACTCTGCCCACCCTGGCCCTGTGGGCCTGCCCCCCCCGCCTGCGGGGTGGACGTCTGATTGAGCACTTCTTTGGCGTCACTCCCGCTTGCGGGAGGGACAGGCTGCGTAGCACCCAGGGTGGGACGTGATTGTTCTACGTCGGCTTTGACGATGCGGCCGCCCGGGCCGGTGCCGGTCAGGGTTTTGAGATCGACGCCTGCTTGTTCGGCGATTTTTTTGGCGAGGGGGGAGGCTTTGACGCGGTCGGCGGCGTCCTTTGGCGCAGGACTCTGCCCACCCTGGTCCTTCGGACCTGTCCCCCCCGCTTGCGGGGTGGACGTCTTGGTCGGTGCTTCTTCCTTGGCGTCACTCCCGCTTGCGGGAGGGACAGCTTCGGCCTTGGCCGGACCGGGGTGGGCCGAGTCATCGTCGCCACTCATCGTCGCGATGACCGTGCCGACCTTCACCCCGTCCGACCCTTCGGCGACCAGAATCTCCGAAATCGTGCCTTCGTCGACCGCCTCGAATTCCATCGTCGCCTTGTCGGTTTCGATTTCGGCCAGAATATCGCCCGATTTGACGGTGTCGCCCGCCTTGACCAGCCATTTGGCGAGCGTGCCCTCCTCCATCGTCGGGGACAAAGCAGGCATTTTAAGCTCGATCGGCATGGGGCGCTCCTGTTGGCCATTCCTTTGGCCAGCCATGTCGTAGCGTCAAGCTATCGGGAGATGCGCCACAACAGATAGGGCGATCCCGTGGGCAGAGGAACGGGGGTCAGCCAGGCGAATTTTTCGTTCCGGGCCAGCCGCGAATAAAAGCCGTTCGGGCTGCGCGCGCGATAGACCGTGGATTCGTTGAGGTTGGGGCAGGTCAGCAGCAACGTCGCGCCATGCCGCAACATGATCGCATGGGCCTGGTCGGGTGCGCCGTCGAACGCATGATGCACGTCGAGAATGGCGTCGCCATTGCGGTGGTACGGACCCGCCACCGCCTTGTGATGCGTGGTGTTGATCAGGCGCGGTCCGAGATCGACAAAGGTGAAGATCGTCGTTGTCGGCAAGGCGGCGATCGGGCGCAACGCGGGCAATGTCGGGCATCGGGCGTTGGCACGGTTGATCGCCTTGATGCGGGCGTTGGGCGGATCGCCCGGCCATCGATCGGCGATCCAGCTGGGGCCGAGGCCTGATACGACCAGCACGAACGCAACGGTGCCGATGACGCGCGTCGCCACATTGGTGCTGTCGATCAGGAACGGCACGAACGTCCAGATCAGCGCCGCCGCACCCGGCACCGCGATCAGCTGCGCCCCCGGCCCGTTGCGCGTCTGCCAGAAGCACAGCAGCAAGGAGAGGACCGATACGAACGCCACCGTCGCCCAGGCGGGGAAGGTCCGCGAACCCCAGGCCCGGCGCGCGGCGAACAGGCTGCCGATCACCCCCGCGACGGGGAGGGCCGCGACGGTCAGCGCGGTGGTCCAGCTTTGCGCGTAAAGCGGCTTGGCCTCGCGCACATGACTGAACCAGCTGCTATAGAGTTCGGGTGAAATCTGTTCGGGTGCGCCGAGGCATTGCGGGAAGGCCTTGGCGAAACCGCCCGCCAGCACCGCGCCGACGACGCCGAGCGCAACCAGCCGGAACAGCGGCGTCCTCAGCGGCAAATAGGTGACGAGAAACGCCAGCGTCGCCGCCGACACCATCGTCGACAGCCAGACCGGCGACAGCACATCGCAGCGCCAGACGCGGTTGTCGTACGTCGCGAACAGGATGTAGCCGAGCGCGCAACCGGCGGCGAGCGTCAGGGCATAGCCGCGCAGACGCGGCGTTTCTTCGTCGGCGTCCCACATCCAGCGCAGCGCCGCCGCCGCGCCCGAGACCGCGAGGAACGGCAGCAATTCCAGGCCGATGGTCAGGCTGATCGCGCTCGACAGTCCCATCGCCGCGCCACCGCGTCGCCCATTCGGATCGGCCAGTCCGGCGAGCGTCCAGGCGAGCATCGCCAGCTGCCAGCCATGATGATCGACGCGCAACGGCATCATCATCAGCATCGTCGAGCCGCAGCAGAAATAGAGCGCGGCGGCGACGACCCAGGCATTGGGGGCGATCAGGCGGCGCGCCGCAGTGGTGATCCCCGCCAGCGCGACACCCATCGGGATCAACGGCGCGAGGCCCGCCGCCCAGCGATCGGCGGCCCAATAACCGAGGAAAGGGCGGAGCATCAGCTCCAGCCCCGCAATCGGCAAATCGACCAAGCGGCTCCAATGAATGTTGAAGCCTGCGGGCGGGTTGAGTTTGTACTGGCGCAGATCGTACCAGCCCTGACCGTTCAGCAGCGCGCGAACCTGTGCCATGCGCATATTGTCGTCGGTGTCGGGCAGCGAGTACCAATGAATCCCCGCCCAGCGGTACCAGACCATCAGGCATGCGGCGACGAGCCACACCAGCAGCAGCCAGCGCCGCCAATGCTTGATTTCGGGGAGGGCGTCGAAGTCGGTCATGCGCCCGCGCCGCTAGCGTTTCGACAAGCCGCGCGCCAGCCGCTACAGCGCCGCGCTTCATGCTCAGCCGCTTGCTCGACCCCTTGCCGATCCCGCCCGCGCACCGGCCGCTGGTGGAGCAGATCGTGCGCTATGCGTTGGTCGGCGGATTCGTGACCGCGATCGGCACGGGCGCCTATTGGGTCTGGGCGAAATATCTCGCTTACCCGCCGCTGATTGCCGGGATTGTGGCGTATATCGTGTCGATGGCGCTCGGCTATATCCTGCACAGCCGGGTGAGTTTTGCGGGGCATGGCGAGGGCGGCAATGACGGGGTGCGCTCGGCGCGGTTCTTCGCGGTTTCAGCGGTCAGTCTGGGCCTCAACGAATTGTGGATCTGGATTTTGACGGGGCTGTTGCATGGTGAGACATGGTGGCCGATCCCGGCGATGATCTTCGTCACGCCGGCGATCGTATTCGTGCTCAATCGCAAATGGGTTTTCGCGTAAAATGGACCGCGTGATCTACGACCGTATGGCCGAGCATGACTCGACGCACTGGTGGTACCGCGCGCGACGCGACGTCCTGGCGAGCGTGATCGCGCGCGAGATCAAGCTGCCGATGGAGGCGCGGATCCTCGAAATCGGCTGCGGCACGGGGCACAATCTGCCGATGCTCGCGCAGTTCGGGACGGTCGATGCGGTCGAGATCGACGATGCCGCGCGCGGGGTCGCCGAGCGGCGGCTGGGGCGTGCGGTGGCGTCCGCGCCGCTCCCCGAAATGGCCGGAGTGCCCGAGGCGACTTACGACATGGTCGCGCTACTGGACGTTCTCGAACATGTCGAAGACGATGTCGCGGCGCTGCGGGCGATTGCGCGGCGCCTCAAGCCCGGTGGGGCGATCCTGCTGACCGTGCCGCAATATCCGTGGATGTGGAGCGGGCACGACGTCGCCAACCACCATCACCGGCGCTACGTCAAGGCGACGCTGAAGGACGCCATCGGGCGTGCGGCGCTGACGCTCGAACTGCTCAGCAGTTTTAACAGCCTGTTATTCCCGTTTGCCGCGGCCCAGCGCGTGGCGGCGCGGATCGCAGGCAAACAGGGCAGCGACGATTCGCTGCCGCCCCGGCCGGTCAACGCGCTGTTCGAAAAACTGTTTGGGCTGGAGCGTTATTTGGTCGGGCGCGTGCCGATGCCGCCGGGCGTGTCGTTGTTGGCGGTAGTTCGCGCGCAAAGTTCGTCGCCCCGGCGGAGGCCGGGGCCGCTATAGATCAGCGTACACTATCGACAGCGGCCCCGGCCTTCGCCGGGGTGACGGCGCTATCCGCACGATGCCCCAGCCTAGACCCTTCGCGGCTACCGCCGATCACATCGCTGACGATATAGAGCGGACGGCGTTTCACCTCGACATAGAGCCGCCCCAGATATTCGCCGATGAGGCCCAGGACGAACATCTGCACCGCGCCGAGTCCGACGACGACGAGCATGGTCGAGGTCCAGCCCTGCACCGCGCGACCGGTCAGGAAACCGAAGCCGATATAAGCCATCAGCAACAGCGACATCGCAGTCAGGAACACTGCGGCATGGCTGGCAAAGCGCAACGGCGCGGTCGAAAATCCGGTGATCGCATCGAGCGCCAGACGCAGCATCTTGGCGAAGGGATAATTGGTTTCGCCGGCCAGCCGCGCGTCGCGATCATAAGCGAACGGCACCTGACGAAAGCCGATCCACGCGACCATGCCGCGAATGAACCGCGCCTGTTCGGGAAGCGCGAGAAAGGTGTCGAGCGCGCGCCTGGTCATCAGCCGGAAATCGCCGGTGTCGAGCGGAATGCTCGTGTCAGTCAACGCCGCGAGCAGACGATAGAAGAGGGCCGCCGTGGCGCGCTTGGCGACGCTTTCTCCGGCGCGGACGCGGCGGACGGCGTAGACCACGTCGGCATCCTCGCGGGTCATCGTCGCCAGCATGTCGGGCAACAATTCGGGCGGATCCTGCAAATCCGCGTCGATGACGAGGATATGTTCCCCGCGCGCGAGATCGAGTCCGGCGGTCAGTGCCAATTGATGCCCGTGATTGCGCGACAGGTTGATCGCGGTGACGTGCGGATCGGCTGCGGCAAGACGCTGCAGCGCGGCCCAGGTCGCGTCCTTCGATCCGTCGTTGATCAGGACGATTTCGTGATCGTCCCCCGCCACCGCCTGCGCCACGGCGGACACGCGCGCGTGCAACGTGTCGAGGCATTTCTCCTCGTTGTAACACGGCGCGACGATCGAGAGCTTCACGCTGTTCGTAATTTGGCCGGTCATGACTTGAAAGCTGCAGGCGACGAGCGCGGCTGGGTGCGGTCATCGACGCGGTACAACGCGTTCGTTCCATTCTGCCACACGCGCGTCATCCCGCGGGTCCAATAGGCGTTGAACGGCGGCGGGTCGAGCAGCCAGACGTAATCGAACGTGTCACGCGGGAAATTGGCGAGGCTCCAGTCGATCGACTTCCACCATTCGCCGCGGCAAGCGCGCGCAGTGACGATCTGCGACGGATCGCTGTTGAACCAGCGGCGCCGGGCGATGTGCGCCCGGAGCAGTTGGCCGCCGGCCATATTCCACTGATCGTTGGAGAACGCATCGCGGCGGACGATGCCCAAGGCGGGCACATGTTCGAGGCGCGCGGTCGACCAGGTCATGCCGCAGGGCGCGCCGACGAAGCTGACGACGCGCGCGCCGCGCGGCAAGTGGTCCAGCGCCCCGGCGGCGCGCTCGACACCTTGTGAAAACAGCACGAAGCTCGCGGTCGTGGCGGCGATGCGGATGACGTAGAAGGCGAGGCCAGCGGCGGCGACGCGTCCCGCAAAGCGCATCGATGTGCCCGGCTTCGAGCGAATGGAGATCAGGGCGATCGCCAGAATATACGGTGTCAGCCGCATATCGGCATAAGCCGAGCCGAACACGATGCGTGGCAGACACAAAAAGACGATGAGGAGGAAGATCGCGGTGGCGGCGAGGTTGCGCGAAAATTCCAGCCGCCGGTCGCGCAACGCCGCGAACAATACCAGCATCAGCACCGCGAGACTTGCCGCGTCGAACCAGTGCCAGCGGTCGCGCAAGGTCATGTTGAACCACATCAGCTTGGCTTGCATGTTGAACCAGTCGCCGGTCTCGCCCCCGACATGCTTGCCGCTGCGCCAAAGCACCATCAGGAGGAGCGGCGGGGCGAGGCAGATGCAATGGATTCCGGCCCAGAAGATCGAGCGCGGCCAATTGCCCTCACCCTCCGCCAGGGACTTGTCGTGCTGGCGGATCAGTTCGGCGGAGAATGCGGCGACGCCCAGCATGCCCCAGCCATAAGTGTGCGTGATCCAGATCACCGGCCCAATGATCAGGAACAGCGCCGCACGCAGACGCAGGCGATTGAGGCGCGCGAGGCGCAACCACAATGCAAACGCCATCAGCGCGAGCGCCATCGCCAGCGCAAAATTCACGAAGCCGAAATGGAACGGATGGCCGTAAGCCAGCGCCAGCGCGAACAGCGCCGTCGGCTGTACTTCGCGGTTCACTTCGCGGCAGATCCAGATCAACCCGGCGACGGTCAATGCGGGGATCGTCATGACGATCAGCTTGGTCGCGAGTTCGAGCCCGAACAGCTTGGCCATCGGAATGACCAGCAGATCAATCCCGAGATTGCCGATCAGCGACCAGTGAAAGTCGAAGAATTGCGCGAGGCTGGCGGTGTGTCCGCCATCAAGTTCGACATGGTAGCGGCCCATATGCCCGGGCAAGTCGACCAGCGGCGGAACGGTCGGCCATAATAATGGCACAATGCTGATCAGGACCAACAGCGCGGCAAATCCGCGCGTTTCCCACCAATGTGTGTGCCGCCCTTCCACCGCCACGCTTTAGGGCGCGGAACGGGGCGGCGGCAATATGCGGTAAAGTTGGGCGCGACTGCCCTTGAGGGGGAGCGGCTGGAGCCAGTCGGGACGCTGCCCCTTGCCGAGCCGGTCGGCAATTCCGCCGGGTCCTTCGCGGTCGAGATCGATGCCGCCGAAACTGTCCGCGCAGTACAGGACATAGCCGAGTTTCCATCGGGTTGCGGTGGCGCGGGCCTGTGCGGGCGGGGTCAGCCAGAAGTCATAGGATGCGCGATTGCCCGCATTGTTGCGGTGATACGGTGCGGCGAGGACGCGGTGTGGGGTCAACGCAAGAATATACGCGCCCGCATCGATCGGCGCGACGAACGTACCGGATGGCAGGGCGCGCAATTGCTCGATGGTGCGCCAGTCCGCGCAGCCGGTGCCGGTTGGCGGGTGCGCCTCGGTGAGCTGGAGCGCAGTGCCGATGATGCTCCAGACCAGCCCGAGCGAGGCGGGCCACGCGGGAATGGCGAGGGCCGGACGCTCGCGGCGCGCCGTGGCGACTATCGCGGCGAGGGGTGCGACCGCGAGCGCGGCAGCCATCGCCGCGCCGCGCACTTGGAACAGCGTGACGAGCAACGCAATGGTGGTGAAGCCGAGCAGGATCAGCCAGCGCTGCGCCCGCGTGCGCCACGCCAGCCATGCGGCGGCGAGCGTGCCGAGGATCGGCAGCGCGCCGAAGCCGATCGGGATCAGCGGGCCGCGCCCCGCGAACAGCCCGCGCGCTTCCTGAATGCGGTCCATCCACAAGCGGCGGAGCAGCGGGTCGGTCGCACCATAAGGCCCGGCGAGACAGATCGACGAGGTGTGATAGGCGAAGGCGATTGCGATGAGGCCGAAAGCGGCGCCGACTACGAGGCGGTGGCGTGGGGCAAGCACAGGCAGCGCGCCAAGGATCACGAACACCCCCGCTACGATCAGCGTCGCGTCAAATGATGCGGGGGTGAAGCCGTCGCACCATAAGGGCGACCAGACGCTGGGATGGGCAACCAGTCGCCATAGCAAGGTGGCAACGCCGAGGGTCAGGCCGAACGCGAACAGGCGGGGGCGTTCGGAGGCGCTATCGACGATCCACAGCAGCCCGAGTGCCGCCATCGCGCAGGCGATTTGCGGCGCAGTCTCCAGCCCGATGGCGAAGCTGACCGCCGCGATCAGCCCGGCGATGACCCCGGCGCGAAGGCTCGGCGGGCGGACGATGCTGTCGATCAGCATTATCGTCAGCACGATCTGCAACCCGTGATGATCTATCCGACCGGGTACGAACATCGTGATCGCGGGAAAAGCGAAGGCGGCGATGACGATCGCTGGACCGCCGCAATCGCGTCCGCCCAGCCGTATCGCCAGTCGCGCCGCGGCGGCGAGGAACAGGATGTAGAGCGTCACAGGCCACAGGATCACTGCCGCTTTCTCTCCAAGGATCATCGTCCACGCGGCAATCCCCAGATCGGCCAAGCGCGACCAATGAAGCGAGCCGCTAACGCCGTCGCCCAACCGGTGCTGGACCAGATCGCCCCATGCCTGACCGTTCAGCCAGTCGCGCACCTGGACCAGTCGCGCCATATCGTCAGTGTCGGGCAATTGGAGATGCGACAGAGCGCCCCAATTGCTCCGCGTCCACAAGGCGGCGAGAACCGTCCCCAGCGCGACGGCGAACGCCCACAACTTCTTTCCAAGGCGCACATCGTCGGTCATCGATCTGGCTTATGGACGCGGGCGGTTAAGGTGACTTCAACGCGTCGCGGTTAGGCACGCCGCATGACCGCGCTCCGCAAATTCGCCTCGACCATCCCGACTCGCGAGCCGGAGATCGAACTGACCATCGTCATGCCCTGCCTCAACGAGGCGGAGACGATCGCGGTGTGCGTCAAGAAAGCCACGGCGTTCCTGCGCGATAACGATTTGTCGGGCGAAGTCCTGATCGCCGACAATGGTTCGATCGACGGTAGTCAGCAGATTGCCAATGCGCTCGGTGCGCGCGTCATCGGGGTGCCCAAAAAGGGCTATGGCGCGGCATTGATGGGCGGAATCGCGGCGGCGCGCGGGTCGCTGATCATCATGGGCGACGCCGACGACAGCTATGATTTCGGCAGCCTGATGCCGTTCGTCGAGACGCTGCGCGATGGCGGCGAACTGGTCATGGGCAACCGGTTCCAGGGCGGGATCGAACGCGGCGCGATGCCGCCGCTCCACCGCTGGCTGGGCAATCCGGTACTGAGTTTCGTCGGGCGGCTGTTTTACGGCACCCCGATCGGCGATTTTCACTGTGGGCTGCGGGGGTTCCGCAAGCATTCTATCGAGCGACTCGGGCTGAGCGCGAGCGGCATGGAATTCGCCAGCGAAATGGTCGTCAAAGCCGCGCTCGAAGGCTTGGACGTCCGCGAAGTGCCGACGACGCTGGCGCCCGACGGTCGGAGCCGCGCGCCGCATTTGCGGACATGGCGCGACGGGTGGCGGCATTTGCGCTTCATGCTGACCTACGCACCCAAATGGCTGTTCGTGTATCCGGGCATGATGCTGGCGGGTGCGGGTGCCGTCGGCGTAGCCGCGCTGAGTTTAGGACCGGTCAGCATCGGACCCGCCGAACTCGGCGTGCACACCTTGCTGTTCGCGGCGATGGCGGTGCTGCTGGGTAGTCAGCTGGTGAGCTTCGGCGTGCTCGCGCGCCTTTACGGCGTGGCCAATGGCATGTGGCGTGCGGGTCCGGGGATGGCGCTCTTCCGCCGCTGGTTCACCGTCGAACGCGGCGTGTTCGGCGGGGGCGGACTGGCGCTGGCGGGCCTTGCGCTGGCGGGCTCGTTGTTCGCGCGCTGGGCCGGTGGGGGCTATGGCGCCGAGCAGCCGGCAGTCCTGATGCGCGTGGCGATCCCGGCGATGCTGGCGACCTGCCTCGGCGTCCAGGCGATCATGACCAGCTTTTTCGTAGCGTTGCTGGATCAGCCGCGACGGTGAAACCCACCCCGCTCAGCCTGTGGCTGAGTCGCCCCTCCCCGCGGGAGGGGATTAGCTGACCGCGCGAAGCCGGACGGGTTCGAGCCGGTGGATGTCCACCGCATGCTTCCAGCACAGATCGTGCAAACCGAGTTCGCGACCGTCATGCGACAGGATGCTGATCTCGCGAATCGGCTGTTCGTCGCGTTGATCGACCAGCACCGGGGTCGATGGTGCGCCCGATTCCCATTGTTCGCCCCATTGGCGCAGCGCGAGCATGGCGGGGAGGAGTGCCGCACCCTTTTCCGTCAGGCGGTATTCGACCTTACGCCGGTCGTCGGCCATCGCCTCACGCGTCAGGATACCGTGATCGACCAGACGACCGAGGCGATTCGCAAGTATGTTGCGCGCGATGCCCAGCGTCGACTGAAACTCTTCGAAATGATGCAGACCGTTGAACGCGCCGCGCAGAATCAGGAACGACCAGCGTTCGCCGACCGCCTCCAATGCCGCGGGTAAGGCGCACGTTGCCGCCGCCAGGTCTTCTCTCAGTTTATCCATCTCCGCCTCGCAGCCTACGCGCGAAAATAAATTTCGCAAGCGTTTAAGTTTTATGTTGCAACTCGAAACCTATCGGACTAGGTAGTGATTCGCAACTGGTTATCCAGCTGTTCCAAAACAGGAGAATTCAAATGGTTCGCACTTTCGCCATCGTCGCAGCTTTCGCCGCGAGCGCGCTGTCGCTCGGCGTCAGCGTCCAGCCCGCTTACGCCCAGGCCCCCGTGGTCCGCGCCGTCACCGTCGCCCAGCTTGCGCCCAAAACACTGGTTGCCGGTGAAACGCTGTGGAACTGCGGCGCCGAAGGCTGCACCACGCGCGCTTTGACCAGCCGTCCCGCCATCGTCTGCGCTCAGGTGGCCAAGCAGGTCGGCGCGGTTTCGAGCTTCAGTGTCGGCGGTGCCGCGCTGTCGGCCGAAGAACTCGCCAAGTGCAATGCGAAGGCCAAGGGCGGCGAGACCGCGCTGGCTTCGAAGTAAGCATGAGCGGCACGTTGGTAGCGTAAGCTACCAGCGAGACCGCGAATGCCGGCCGACCTCAGCATGCTGAGGATCGACGGCGGATTTACTCCGCCGTCCCGGCACCGGATTTTGGGTGGTTGCTCCCTTGCACACCCAAATATTGGCCGGGGATGGTTCGCCATCTCCGGCCTTTTTTATGCTATAGCACTTAACTCTCATCACCCCCGCGGAGGCGGGGTCCATCTGCTGAACATCCAACACTTGGTGAGGTGAGCAGATGGATTCCCGCCTTCGCGAGAATGACGAACATGGCGCGCTAGTGCGCAACCCGCGCATTGGTCGCGTCGAGATACGCGACGATCGCGGGGATATCCTTGGGCTCGATCGGTGCCTTGTAGACCTTCGCCATTTTCTCGACCGTCGCGGTCCAAGCCTTCGCATTGAGGCGCGGCTGGTTGAGGATCATTTCGGCCGAATGACAGCCGGTGCAACTCGCGCGGACCAGATCGGCGCCGGAACCGTCAGGCAGTTGCACGGTATCTTCGGGCAGCGTCACGCTGGTGTTCTGGAACGTGACCTGATCGTGCCGCTGATGACAGGCGGACAGGAGCAGCACGAGCAGGATCGCGCGCCTCATGTCAGTTTGAGGTCCATCATTTCGACCACGTCACGCGCATAGCCACTGGGGTTCCACGCCTGTGCCAGCGGTTGTGTCCGGCCCCGAACATTGGTGCAGCGCGCGCCGAAGCGGCTGGTGCCCGCGGGAAGGGTTGCGCGCCAGCGGCGGAAACCAAAGCTTCCATGATCGGCTTCCAGTGTCGCCGTCACCGGTGCGTTCGCGCCGATCAGCTCGACCTTCGCGACGCCGCAGTCTCCGCCCAGCGCGACTCCGCGCAACTCGATCGAGCGCCCCCGCGGCACCGCGTCGCCCGTTTCGAAGTTGGTCACGAACGCGCGCGGCGGCATCGCGGCAACGGGATGGGACGGAAAGTCCTTGTCGCCCGGCTTCACCGGCACACTGGGCATGCGATACGCCTTGGCCATCCAGAAATTATCGTCCTCACCGGTCAGGACTTCGATGTCGGTCAGCATCTTGACCCAATAGGTCGAGAACCAGCCGGGCACGATCAGGCGCAGCGGATAGCCGTTGAGCAGCGGCAAATTCTCACCGTTCATCGCGAACGCGACGATGACGTCGGCGTCGCGCGCCTTGTCGATCGGCAGCGATTTGCGGAATTGCGGCGCGCCGTCGATCAGCGCGGTGTCGAGTCCGGTGAAGCGGACATGCCTCGCCGCGCCGGTCACTCTGGCCTTGTCAAGCAGATCGCGCAGACGGACGCCGCGCCACAAGGCGTTGCCCATCGCGCCATTGGCCCATTGCGCGCCGATGACGCGCGGCTGGAACAGCCCGCGACCGTTCCCGGCGCATTGATTGACTGCGGCGATCTCGATCGATTCGCCGGCGCGGACGACCTCCTGAAGTCTGAGGCTCAGCGGCGTCTTGACCGCACCGTGAATGTTGAGCCGGAATGCGCCGGCGTCGATGCTGGTCGGCATCCCCGCCCAGTGCCAGCGCACGAAAAAGCGGTCGTTGGGCGTAAACACACCGCTGTCGAACACCGCGCGCGGGGTTTCGAGCATTGGCGGGCGGACGCGCTGGACGATCATGTCGCGCTTGCCGGCGAAATCGCGCACGGTTGGGCGGAGGCTGGGACCGCCGGGCAAATGGAGGTCGGCCATTGGGCTGCTTGCCGCAGGCAAAGCGAGCGCTGCCGCTCCGCCGCTCAATATTGCCGTGCGCCTGTCGATCCTCATCGGCACCCTCGTTCCAAGATAAGCTGGACCGGATCAAGTCCGGGGCGACGAGGAGTATAATCTCCCATAGCCGTCACTCCGGCCCCCGAGCCGGGATCCAGCTTCTTCTTCGCGCGGCGCAATCGCCTTGTCGAGCGGACAAGTTTGCGGCCAAGGCGGGGCGGTGAGCGTGGCCCGCCTGACCCTGACCGATTTCCGCTCGTACGGTGGCGTGAGCATCGTGGCCGGGCCGGGATTCAATGTCCTGACCGGCGAGAATGGCGCGGGCAAGACCAATGTGCTGGAGGCGCTGTCGCTGTTGGCGCCGGGACGTGGCTTGCGCGGAGCGCCGCTGCCCGAAATGGCGCGGCGGGTCGGCGACGGCGGCTTTACCGTCGCGGCGACGCTGAGCGACGGGCCGGTGATCGGCACGGGGATCGCGCCGCATGCGCCCGAGCGGCGCATCGTGCGGGTGGATGGTGTCGCGGCGAGTGCGGCGAGCTTGGCCGAACGTATCTCGATCGTCTGGCTGACCCCGGCGCAGGACCGGTTGTTCACCGACAGCGCGGGGTCCCGGCGGCGGTTTCTCGATCGGCTGGTGCTGGCGTTGGAGCCAGGCCATGCGCGCCACGCCGCGCGCTACGAAGCTGCGATGCGGCAGCGGAACCGCTTGCTGGCCGAAGAACGCCCCGATTCGGCTTGGCTCGATGCGCTGGAGGCAGCGATGGCCGAGCATGGCCATCAGATTGCGCTCGGGCGTGAGCGGTTGGTGACGGCGCTTGGTGAGGTCGCCGTTCCCGAAGACTCTTTTGCACGCGCGACGTTGGCGTTGGACGACGGTGAGGTGGGCGATTTGCGTGCGGCCCGTCCCCGCGATGCGGGCGCTGGGCGAACGTTAGTGGGTCCGCATCGGCAGGATTTGCTGGTCGGTCACGCCGCGAAAGACATGCCCGCTGCGCAAAGCTCGACCGGCGAGCAGAAGGCACTGCTGATCGGCATCGTGCTCGCCCATGCCGAACTGGTCGCCGACCGCGCGGGGCATGCGCCGGTGCTGTTGCTGGACGAAGTCGCGGCGCATCTGGATGCACGCCGCCGCGCTGCATTGTTCGAGCGTCTAAGCGGGCGCGGCCAGGTATGGCTGACGGGCACTGACGTTTCGGCCTTTGCCGATGCCGCCGATGCCCGTCATTTTACGGTTGTGGACGGGTCTATCGAACCCTGACGCGCTGCCACGTGCAGCTGCGCACCTTCTTGTGATGGCGCCATACGGTGCGGCAGACCTTTTTCTTGGTCCAGCGCGGGCCATGCCAGCCGTTATTGCTGTGACGCTCGACGCTGGTCTGACGGACCGTGGTCGTATGCGTCGTCGTCGCATGCATGTTGCCGCCCATTTGCGCGGTCGCCGGACCGGTGGCGGCGATACCGACGGCCATGGCCGTCGCGATGAGAAATGCCTTCATGTCGAACCCTCTCATGGATTGTCGATCAGGCCATAACGCGGGCGTTACGATTAGGGTCCGACATGTGCCATTTTGCTTGGGATTCCACGGCCCAGCGCCTATATCCGGTTGATGGACGAAACCCCGCAAAACACTCCCAACACTTCCGATTACGGCGCCGATTCGATCAAGGTGCTCAAGGGCCTCGATGCGGTGCGCAAACGCCCCGGCATGTATATCGGCGACACCGATGACGGATCGGGCTTGCATCACATGGTGTTCGAGGTTTCGGACAACGCCATCGACGAGTCTTTGGCGGGACATTGCGACTGTATTTTGATCCAGCTCAACCCGGACGGCTCGGTCAGCGTCGAGGATAATGGCCGCGGCATTCCGACGGGCATTCATACCGAAGAAGGCGTGTCGGCGGCCGAGGTCATTATGACCCAGCTGCACGCGGGCGGGAAGTTCGAGAATACCTCGGACGACAATGCCTATAAGGTTTCGGGCGGACTGCACGGCGTCGGTGTCAGCGTGGTCAACGCGCTGAGCGAACATCTCGATCTGACGATCTGGCGCGATGGCGAAGAGCATTACATGCGCTTTCGCCACGGCGATGCCGAAGCGCCGCTGAAGGTCGTCGGCCCCGCACCGGAGGGCAAGAAGGGTACGAAGGTCACCTTCCTGCCCTCGCCCGCCACGTTCAAGATCACCGAATTCGACTTCGAAAAGCTCGAACATCGCTATCGCGAGTTGGCTTTCCTTAATTCGGGTGTACGCATCGTCCTCGCCGATGCGCGGCATGAGGAGCGGCAGGAGATCGAACTCTATTACGAAGGCGGGATCGCCGCGTTCGTCAAATATCTCGATCGCGCCAAGACGCCTTTATTCCCCGAACCGATCGCCATTTCGGCTGTGCGCGACGGCATCGGCATCGACGTCGCACTCGAATGGAATGATTCCTATTACGAGAACGTCCTGCCGTTCACGAACAACATCCCGCAGCGCGACGGCGGCACGCACATGGCGGCGTTCCGCGCTGCGCTGACCCGCACGCTCAACAATTATGCCGAACGCTCGGGCATGATGAAGAAGGAAAAGGTCACGCTGTCGGGTGAGGACATGCGCGAAGGGCTGACCGCGATCGTCTCGGTCAAATTGCCTGATCCCAAGTTCAGTTCGCAGACCAAGGACAAGCTCGTTTCGTCCGAAGTGCGTCAGCCGCTCGAAAGCCTGATGTCGGACAAGATGGCCGAATGGCTCGAGGAAAATCCGGCCAACGCGCGCTCGATCATCCAGAAGGTGATCGATGCTGCTGCGGCACGTGAGGCGGCGAAGAAAGCCCGCGAAGCCAGCCGTAAATCGGTAATGGGCATCGCCTCTCTGCCCGGCAAACTCGCCGATTGTCAGGAAAAGGATCCGGCCAAGTCGGAGCTGTATCTCGTCGAAGGTGATTCCGCCGGCGGGTCGGCCAAGCAGGGCCGCGACCGGCATTTCCAGGCGATCCTTCCCTTGCGCGGCAAGATCCTCAACGTCGAACGCGCGCGCTTCGACCGCATGCTCGGGTCGAAGGAAATCGGCACGCTGATCCAGGCGATGGGCACCGGCATCGGGCGCGACGACTTCAACCTCGAAAAGCTGCGCTATCACAAGGTCGTGATCATGACCGACGCCGATGTCGACGGCGCGCATATCCGCACCCTGTTGCTGACGTTTTTCTATCGCCAGATGCCCGAAATCATCCGCGCCGGGCACCTCTTCATCGCCCAGCCACCGCTCTACAAGGCGACGCGCGGGCGCAGCGAAGTCTATCTGAAGGACGATGCCGCGCTCGACGATTATCTGGTCGAAGGGGGTGTCGCGACGTCGCGGCTCGAAGGCGTCGGCGGCGGCACGCGCCTTGGCGCCGACCTGCGCGGTCTCGTCGATCACGCGCGGAAGCTACGCACGCTGATGCGCTATGTCCCCCGTCGCTACGACCCGGCAATCGTCGAAGGACTCGCGCTAAACGGTGCGCTTGATCCATCGCTCGATCCGGCGGGTCGCACAGCGGCGGTCGAAGCCGCGGCCGCATGGCTGACCCGTGCCGATCCCGAAGCGCGCTGGTCCGGGCGTGTTGCCGAAGAAGGCGGCTATCACCTCGAACGCCTGTGGCGCGGGGTGACCGACCATCACATCATCGAGCCCGCCTTCCTCGCCAGCCAGGAAGCGCTACGCCTGCACAGCCTGATCGCCGAGGCGGTGGATGCTTATGCGGGCACCGCGCGGCTCGTCACACAGCCGCGTGCGCAGGCGGCTGTTGCCGAGGTCGAAGCGCCTGTCGCGGTCGATGCCGAGACCGAGGAGGAGACGGAAGTCGAAACGCCGGCACAGACCGCCAAGGGTGTAGCAGTATCGCGGCCGAGCGAATTGCTCGACGCGATCCTCGCGGCGGGGCGCAAGGGCTTGGCGATCCAGCGCTACAAGGGTCTGGGCGAAATGAACGCGGATCAATTGTGGGAAACCACGCTCGATCCCGCCAACCGTTCGATGCTCCGCGTCGAAGTGGCGCAGGCGGATCTGGCCGACGAGATTTTCACCCAGTTAATGGGCGACGTCGTCGAACCGCGCCGCGATTTCATTCAGGAAAACGCGCTCAACGTCGCCAATCTGGACGTTTGAGGCATGGCGACGGTCGGATTCATCGGGCTCGGCGTAATGGGCGGGCGGATGGCGGGGCACCTCGCCAAGGCCGGTCACAGCCTGCAAGTCTATAATCGCGGGCGGGCCAAGGCGGAAAGCTGGGTCGCCGAACATGGCGGCACGGTGTGCGACAGCCCGGTCGCGGCGGCTGAGGGTGCAGATGCGGTGATCAGCTGTGTCGGCAATGACGACGATCTGGCGAGCGTCACCTTGGGCCGCGATGGCGCATTTCGGGCGATGAAATCGGGCAGCGTGTTCGTCGATCACACCACGGTGTCAGCGAAGATCGCCCGGCAATTGTCGGTCGAGGCCAAGGGACTGGGGCTGATGTCGGTCGATGCGCCGGTCACGGGCGGCGAAATCGGCGCGAAGAACGGCACGCTGACGCTGATGTGCGGCGGGACGGAGAAAGCGATCGCCGCGGCCACGCCGCTGATGGAGGCTTATTCCAGCCGCATCGTCCATGTCGGCGCGGCGGGCGCGGGGCAGACCGCCAAGATGTGCAATCAGGTGGCGTTTGCGGGCACGATCCAGTCGCTCAGCGAAGCATTACGCTTGGCACAGGCGGCCGAGCTTGATCTCGACCGCGTGTTCGAAGCGATTTCGGGCGGCGCGGCGGGCAGTTGGCAGATGACCAACCGCTGGGCGACGATGGTCAAGGACGAGTTCGATTTCGGCTTTGCCGTCGATTGGATGCGCAAGGATCTGGGTCTCGCGCTCGATGAGGCGCGCGCAAACGGCGCGACTTTGCCGGTCGCGGCATTGGTCGATCAGTTCTTCGCCGAAGTTCAGGCACTCGGCGGCGGGCGTCAGGACACCAGCGCAATCGTCCGCCGCCTGCCGCGGCACAAACACTCCTAGTCCCGCAGCAGCTCGTTGATCGCCGTTTTTGCCCGCGTCTGGGCATCGACGCGCTTGACGATAACGGCGCAGGACAGGCTCGGGCCGGGCGTGCCGTCGGGCAATGGCTTGCCGGGGAGCGCGCCGGGCACGACGACAGAATAGGCCGGAACGCGCCCCACAAAGACCTCGCCCGTCGCGCGGTCGACGATCTTGCTGCTCGACGACAGGAACACGCCCATCGCGAGCACCGCGCCGCGTTCGACATGCACACCTTCGACGACTTCGGATCGCGCGCCGATGAAGCAGTCGTCCTCGATGACCACCGGGTTGGCCTGCAGCGGTTCGAGTACGCCGCCGATGCCGACGCCGCCCGACAAATGGACGTTGGCGCCGATCTGCGCGCAGCTGCCGACCGTTGCCCAGGTGTCGACCATCGTCCCGTCGCCGACATGCGCGCCGATGTTCACGAAGCTGGGCATGAGAACGACATTGCGGCCGATATGCGCGCCGTGGCGGACGATGCTACCCGGGACGGCGCGGAAACCCGCTTCGCGGAAGCGGTTTTCGCCCCAGTCGGCGAATTTGCTGGGCACCTTGTCCCACCAGTTCGCGCCGCCGGGGCCGGGCATGGTCTGATTGTCGTTGAGGCGGAAGCTGAGCAGCACGGCCTTTTTGAGCCATTGATTGACCTGCCAGCTGCCGTCGGCGGGTTCGGCAACGCGCACCTGCCCGCTGTCGAGCAGCGCCAGTGCCTCGTTCACCGCGTCACGCACATCGCCGGTCGTGGCGGTCGAAATCCCGTCGCGCGCGTCCCACGCGGCGTCGATGGTCTGCTCAAGGCTCATGCGTCGTTCCCGCAAATCGTGTCGAGCCAGTCGCTCAAATCTTCGATGCGCAGATCGACATAGCTGGGGCAAGACGTGGTAAAAGGTTCTTTGGCAGCCTGTTCGCTGCCATTGTCGAGCCACACCGTCGTCATGCCGAGCGCCTTGGCGGGCGCGAGGTTGCGCGCCATGTCGTCGACGAACAGGGCGGTGTGAGGATCGACGCCCCAGCGGTCGCATAGCCCGGCATAGGCCGAGGCGGCGGGTTTGGGGATCAGCCCCATCGCGTGAATGTCGTGAATTCCATCGAAACTGGCGCCAAGTCCCAAGCGTTCGAGCACGCGCGATGCATAGGTTGCATCACCGTTGGTGAAGACCAGCTTGCGGCCGGGCAATGCGGCGATCTGCGCGACCAGACGCTGATCCTCGGCGATGCGATCGAGTTCGATGTCGTGAACGTCGTCGAGGAATTCCGCCGCCTCGACGCCGTGATTGTCCATCAGCCCGCGCATTGTTGTACCGTGGTCCGCGAAATAGGACTTTTGCACCGCCCGCGCCTCGTCATGCGGCAGGTCGAGCAGGCGCGAGACATAAGCGGTCATGCGCGCGTCGATCAGCGCGAACAGATCGGTCTTCGCCGGATACAGCGTATTGTCGAGGTCGAAGATCCATGCGCGAATATGGTCCAGGTCGGGGGTCATCGCGTAGCTCATGGACTGGCGAAGCGAATACGTTAAGCGTCGTTAAACCAAGATATTACTAAACCCTTGAACGGCGAGGGGGTTTGGGGGCGGACATGTCGATTACGAAGACGATCCTGGCCGGGGGCGCCCTGCCATTGGTCCTGTTGAGCGGCTGCGGCGGAGGCGGCGGCGGGGCCGTGGCTTCGACGCCGACCCCCGCGCCTGTCCCCGTGCCGGTTCCGACGCCGACACCGGTCCCGACACCGACGCCCGTGCCGACCACCAACGACACGGCGGAATATCGCCGCTCCAATTCGGCGGTGCAGGCGCAGGCGCTGACCGCGTACAATGCCGGTGCCAGCGGCGCGGGGGTGATCGCGGGCGTGATCGACAGCGGTATCCTGGCGGCGAAGATCGCCGAATTTCCGCGCATCGATCCCAATTCGACCGACCTTGCCGGCAGTCGCGGCTATTTCCAGGAACTTCCCGACGGCGAGCACGGCACGGTCGTCGCGCAGGTTTTATTGGGTGCGAAGAACGATGCGGGGACACAGGGGATTGCGCCAAGCGCGACCTTGCTGGTCCTGCGTACCGACACGCCGGGCAGTTGCGCGGGCGACACGCCGGAGGGGGATTGCACCCATAACGACAATGCCATTGCGGCGGGGCTGGACGTCGCCCGGCGGGTGGGGGCGAAGGTCGTCAACATCTCGCTCGGGGGCTCTCCGCCCAACACCAACCTGCGCACCGCGATCGACCGCGCGACATCGGCCGGGATCATCATCGTCATCTCGGCGGGCAATGACGGCGGTGCGGAATCCGATCCTTTGGCGCAGGTCGCCAATGACGCGATTGCGCACGGGCTGGTGCTGATCGCGGGGGCGACCGATTCGACGCAGACCATCACCAGTTTTTCGGGGCGCGCCGGGATGAGCGCGGCGCATTATCTGACCGCATTGGGCAGCCGCGTGCGTTACACCGACGCATCGGGCGCGAGTTTCCTGTATAGCGGCACCAGCTTTTCGGCGCCGGCGGTGTCGGGCGCGGTAGCATTGTTGGCGCAGGCGTTTCCGACATTGACCCCCGCGCAGATCGTCGATCTGCTCCTGCGCACCGCGACCGATCTGGGGGCGACCGGCACCGACGCGGTGTACGGCCATGGCGAGCTCAATCTGGCGCGGGCGTTTGCGCCGGTCGGTTCGACGTCGCTGAGCGTGACGGCGGAAGCGGTATCGCTGACCGACAATGCCACGCTGTCGGGGGCGATGGGCGATGCGGCGAGCAAGACCGGGCTCGGGGCACGAATCCGGGACGATTATGCACGTGAGTTTGCCGTCGATCTGGGCGGGACGATCGGTCGCGCGCCGGTCTCGACCAAGCTGGCATCGGCGCTGAGCAGCGTGCCGCATCAGACGGGGATCAGCACCGGCGCGACGACGGTGGCGCTGTCGCTCGACGCGCGGGCGCAGCCCGACCGGCTGACGCTGAGCCGGGCCGATTACGGACAGGCACGGGCGCTGGCCGGGCTGGTCGCGACGCGGATCGGCAAGACCGAACTGGCGATGGGCTTCGCGCGCGGCGGGGAAGCACTGCTGGGCGGTGGCGACGCCGCGCATCCGGCGTTTCTGGTCGCCGACAATGCCGACGGTGCGGCGTCGCTGGCGCGCGCCCCCAAGGCGGCGTTCGCGGTGCGGCGCAGTGCGGGCGGGATCGGCTGGACGATAAGCGTCGAGACGGGCGCGCTGCGTCTGTGGGAAACCGCATCGTTGGAGCGGGCGCGCGGTTCCTGGCGCGAACAGCATTACGACGCGATGCGGCTGGCGGCGGATCGCCGGTTCGGGCCGCTGGCGCTCGACATCGCGCTGACGCGGATGAATGAGCATGATTCGGTGCTGGGCGGGCGGTTTTCGGGCGCGCTGGGTGGCAATGGCGCGACCAGCTATTTCGCCGACGCCGGAGCGGTGCTGACGCCGCTTTACCATTGGCGGCTGGGTGCGGCGGTGCGGCGCGGGTGGACGCAGGTGCCGGGGCGGCTGGGGCGCAATGCGTCGACCATCGCCACGCAGGCGCTGGCGTTCGACGTGACGCGCGAAGCGGTGCTGGGCGGATCAATGAGCCTGCGTTGGGCGCAGCCGTTACGGGTCACTTCGGGCGGGTTGAGCCTGACCGGGCTGGGCGATGCGACCTTCCTGTCGCTGGCACCGCAGGGACATGAGACCGATGTCGAAATGGCTTATGCCCGCCCGCTGTGGCGCGGGGTGATGAGCCTCAACGCCTATCGCCGCGTGCAGCGGGGCAATTATCTGTCCGCGCCCGACGACAATGGTGCGGCATTGCGGTGGAGCGTTGGTTTCTGAGCTCGCGTCGCCCCGGCGAAGGCCGGGGCCGCTAAGTTCAACGCATGACGCCAGCGGCCCCGGCCTTCGCCGGGGCGACGTCAGACCGTAAAGCTTTCGCCGCAGCCGCACGCGCCCTTGGCATTGGGATTGGCGAACACGAAACCGGCGGTGAAATCGTCCTCGACCCAATCCATCGTGCTGCCGATGAGATAAAGTAACGAGCCGCCGTCGACGAACAGCGTACCGCCCGGCGTGTCGATGCGTTCGTCCATGCCCTTGGCTTCGGTCACGTAATCGACCGAATAAGCGAGGCCCGAACAGCCGCGGCGCGGGGTCGACAGTTTCACGCCGATGGCCTCGGCGGGCGCCTTGCCCATCAATTCGGCGATGCGCGCATGCGCGGAAGGGGTCAGCGTCAGCGCGGCGGGGCGTGGGCGGGCGATCGTGGCCATTACAGCATCCCCAGTTCGAGGCGCGCTTCGTCGGTCATCTTCGACGGGTCCCAAGGCGGATCCCAGACCAGGTTCACATCGACGATCCCGACTCCGGGTACCGCACCGACGCGGATTTCGACTTCGGCGGGCATGGTTTCGGCGACCGGACAGTTCGGCGTGGTCAGCGTCATGTTGACGATGACGTGGCCCGAATCGATTTCGACCCCATAAATCAGGCCGAGATCGTAGATATTCACCGGGATTTCGGGGTCGAAAATATCCTGCAGCGCCGCGAGCACGGCCTCGTACAAGTCGCCGCCCGGCTCGTCGCCCGACAGTTCGGGCGCTTTCGCCTTGAGGAAACCATCGAGATAATCGACGCGGCGTTGCGTGCCCTCGTCCAGGCGCGCGTCGTTATCGACCCGTGCTCGGACGGGCGGTTCGACCGACGTGACTTCCTCGAACTTCATCCGAACAACTTCCTCACGCGTTCCAGCCCCGCGACCAAAGCCGCGATATCGTCCGGGCCGCTATACACGCCAAAGCTGGCGCGGCACACCGAGTCCGCTTGCAGCCACTCCATCAACGGCTGGGCGCACAGATGCCCGGCGCGGATCGCGACCCCGCCTTCGTCCAAGATAGTGCCGACATCGTGTCCGTGCACCCCCTCGACGTTGAATGCGACGATGCCCAGCGCATCTTCGGGGCCGTACAGGCGCACCGAGTTGATCGAACGCAGCGCGTCGCGCGCCTGTTTGGTCAGGTCGCGTTCGTGCGCCTCGATGGAGTCGATGCCGATCGTTTCGACGTAATCGATGGCGGCGGCGAGGCCGAGAGCACCGGTGATGTGCGGCGTTCCCGCCTCGAACCGCGCGGGCGGCGGGGCATAGGTCGTGCCGGCGAACGACACCTGGTCGATCATCGCGCCACCGCCGTGCAGCGGGGGCATCGACTCGAGCAATTCGGCGCGCCCCCATAGCGCGCCGATGCCGGTCGGGCCGTAGAGTTTATGGCCTGAGAAAGCGTAAAAGTCGCAATCGAGTGCCGCGACACCGACGCGGGTGCGCGGCACCGCCTGACACCCGTCGAGCAGCAGTTTTGCGCCGACCGCGTGCGCGAGGGCCGCGGCGCGGCGGCAATCGAGGACGCTGCCGAGCACGTTCGAAATATGCGCGAAGGCGACCATCGAATGATCGGGCGTGAGCATCGCTTCCGCCGCGTCCAGATCGATGCAGCCGTTCGCGGTCAGCGGGCAGACATCGACCTGCCACCCCGCAAGCTGCCACGGCACGATGTTGGAATGATGTTCGAGCTGGCTGACGAGGACCCGGCGCCCACCACCTTTAACGCCGGGATATTGGTGCGCGACGAGGTTGATCGATTCGGTCGCGCCGCGCGTGAAGACGAGTTCGTTGGCGTCGGTCGCGCCGATAAACGCGGCGATCTTCGCCCGCGCGGCTTCGTATGCCGTCGTCATGTCCGCCGAGCGGGCGTAAACCCCGCGATGTACGGTGGCATAGCGTTTGCCATAATCGCGGGTCATCGCGTCGATCACCGCTTGCGGCTTTTGCGCGGTCGCAGCGGTGTCGAGATAATGCCAGCCGGGTTCGATGCCGGGAAAGTCGGCGCGATGCGTCGCCCCGGCCGAGGCCGGGGCCGCACCGAGCGGTCGCGCTTTATCGTTAGCGGCCCCGGCCTGCGCCGGGGCGATGGATGCGGCAGCGGTCATGTCAGCGTAGCTGCCTGAGGTCTGAAGCAAGCGCACGGCATAAATTATGTGACGGCGGCGAGCGCAGCTTGGGCGGCGTCGATCAGGGTTTGGTCTTCGCCCAAGGCTTCGGCGACAAAGGCTTGCAGCAACAGCCGCTTGGCCTCGGCAGGCGGGATGCCGCGCGCGTTCAAATAGAACAGCGCATTGGCGTCCAATTCGCCGATCGCGCAGCCGTGCGCGCATTTCACGTCGTCGGCATAGATTTCGAGTTCGGGCTTGGCGTTCGCTGTCGCGGTGCGATCGAGCAGCATGGCGCGCACCGATTGCTGGCCGTCGGTGCCGTCGGCGCCGCGCGACACCGCGACCTTGCCCAGATAGCTGCCGGTCGCGTGGCCGGCGAGGACGCTGCGCACCGTCTGGCGGCTGCTGGCATTGGGGTGCGCGTGGCGGATCGTGGTGACGATTTCGAGCGTCGTATCGCCGCCGCCGACCTGCACCGCGCCGAGTTCGAAATGCGCGCCTTCGTGGAGCGTCACGTCGATGGCAATCCGGCCATAACGCGTGGCGCGATTCACAAGGTTCACATGTGCGCGGGCATTTTCATGAAGCAGGATTTCGAAGCTGTGCACCGCGGTTGCGCCGTCGACGATCAGCGAGCGCGCGAACGGCACGGCGGCGGTCACTTCGATCTGTTCGGCAGGCGCGACCGGCCATAATTCGGCGAGCGCGGCATGGTCGCTGTAACGATAAGCCTCGTCGCGCGGGGTCGGCTGCGCGGGCATCAAGCGGTCGGCGCGGGGCAGCGGGTCAGCTTGATCGGCGGCTGGCCGGGCGCGCCGGTGAGCATCATATGCTGTCCGTCGGGCGACACGACATAGCGGTTGGCGACGTCATAGCCGCCGGTGTTGTCGGCCACATGCGCCATCGCCTCGACCGAGCCGTCGGGCTGTTCCTCGAGCTTGGTCAGCGGGGCGTCGGCACCGTAGAAGTTGATACGGTCGGCGGATACGATCAGGCGCTGGTCGGTCTGGTCGCCGCAACTGTCGATATCGAGCGACCATTCGCCCTGATATTTTTGGGCGATCAGCACCTTGGGTGCGGCAGGTTTGGCCGGCGTGGGAACTGCGGCGGCGGTTTCGGTCTTCGCGGGCTGTTCGGTCTTTTGCTGGCACGCAGCGAGGGCGAGGACCAGCAGGGGCGCGTAACGGATCATGCGGCGATCTCCCGATAGCCTTCGCGTTCGAGTTCGTGCGCGAGTTCGGGGCCGCCGGTGCGGGTGATCCGGCCCTTGTCGAGGACGTGGACGAAATCGGGCTGCACATAATCGAGCAGGCGCTGATAATGCGTGATCAGCAGCACCGCCTTGTCGGGTTTGCGCATGATGCGGTTGATGCCGTCGCCGACGACACGCAGCGCATCGATATCGAGGCCTGAATCGGTTTCGTCGAGGATCGCCAGTTTGGGGTCGATGATGCCCATCTGGACCATCTCGTTGCGCTTCTTCTCGCCGCCCGAAAAGCCGACGTTTACGGGGCGTTTGAGCATCTCGGCGTCCATCGACAGCGCCGCCGCCTGGGCGCGGGCGAGTTTGAGGAATTCGGCACCGGACAGCGGGGCTTCGCCGCGGGCTTTGCGTTGGGCGTTCAAACTTTCGCGGAGGAACTGGACGTTCGACACTCCGGGGATTTCGACGGGGTATTGGAAGCCGAGGAACAGGCCTGCGGCGGCGCGTTCGTGCGGTTCCAGGGCTAACAAATCGACCCAGCCGTCTTCGTCACCCCGGACTTGATCCGGGGTCCATTCGCCTTCTGCCACAGACGGAGTGCCAATGGATGCCGGATCAAGTCCGGCATGACGGTCAGTTTTGAAGTGAACTTCGCCAGACGTCACCGCATAACCCGGCCGTCCGCCGAGCGTGTAGGCCAGCGTCGATTTGCCCGCGCCATTGGGCCCCATGATCGCATGGATTTCGCCCGCATTGATGCCGAGCGTCAGGCCGTTGAGGATCGCCTTGTCGGCGACCGTGGCGTAGAGGTTATTGATTTGGAGCATTTATCGCCTTTTCGCCGCGCGAATTTCTAAAATAGCTAGCTTGGCGTCAGCGGCGATCCGCTCATCACTAACGTTCATAGCTAGCGGGGCGAATTTTGAGTCGTGTCGAAGCACTCCTTCTGCCTCGACGTAATTCAAATACCGTTCTCTTGCCGAAGAGCAGCTAGTGAAAGCTGCCGCAATAAGGTCGGTCGGCGCCGCGCGTGATGGTTCAAGCTGCTTTGCCTTAGCAATCACACACGTTCGATAAGCCTGTGCAGCCTCTCGAGTGTACTGGGCCTCAACAGGCGACGACGCCACAAGGGTCATGACGCTCAGCGCCACCGAATAGGTAACGCACCTCACCCCACGCTCCCTTCAAGGCTGATCCCCAACAGCTTCTGCGCTTCGACGGCAAACTCCATCGGCAGTTGCTGCAGCACTTCTTTCGCAAAACCGTTGACGATCAGCGCCACGGCTTCCTCGGTCGGCAGGCCGCGCTGCTGGGCGTAGAACAGTTGGTCGTCGCTGATCTTGCTGGTCGTCGCTTCGTGTTCGAGCTGCGCGCTGGGGTTGCGGACTTCGATGTAGGGGACGGTGTGCGCGCCGCAATCGGGGCCGAGGAGCAGGCTGTCGCACTGGGTGAAATTACGTGCGCCTTCGGCCTGCGGGGCGATGCGGACGAGGCCGCGATAGGTGTTGTCGCTGCGGCCCGCGCTGATGCCCTTGGAAACGATCGTCGAGCGCGTGTTGGGCGCGTTGTGGATCATTTTGGTGCCGGTATCGGCCTGCTGGCGGTTGTTGGTCACCGCGACCGAATAGAATTCGCCGACCGAGCCTTCGCCGTTGAGCACGCAGCTGGGATATTTCCAGGTGATCGCACTGCCGGTTTCGACCTGCGTCCAGCTGACCTTGCTGCGCTTGCCCTGGCACAATGCCCGCTTGGTGACGAAATTATAGATGCCGCCGAGGCCTTCGGCATTGCCCGGATACCAGTTCTGGACGGTCGAATATTTGATCTCGGCATCGTCCATCGCAACCAGTTCGACCACGGCAGCGTGCAGCTGATTTTCGTCGCGCATCGGCGCGGTGCAGCCTTCGAGGTAGCTGACGTAAGAACCCTTTTCGGCGATGATCAGCGTGCGTTCGAACTGGCCGGTATTTTCCGCGTTGATGCGGAAATAGGTCGACAGCTCCATTGGGCAGCGCACGCCTTCGGGGATGTAAACGAAGGTGCCGTCGCTGAAGACCGCGCAGTTGAGCGTCGCGAAGTAATTGTCGCGCATCGGCACGATCTTGCCGAGCCATTTGCGGACGTGGTCGGGATATTCCTTGATGGCTTCCGAAATGCTGCGGAAGATGACGCCGGCGCGTTCGAGTTCGGCGCGGAAGGTCGTCGCCACCGAGACACTGTCGAACACCGCATCGACCGCGACCTTGCGCGCGCCCTCGACGCCCGCGAGTACTTTCTGCTCCTCGATCGGGATGCCGAGCTTTTCGTAGACGCGGAGGATTTCCGGATCGACCTCGTCGAGGCTGCCCAGCTTGGGCTTCGCCTTGGGCGCGGCGTAATAATAAGCGTCCTGATAATCGATCGGCGGGACGTTCAATTTGGCCCAGTCGGGCGGGGTCATCGTCAGCCAGTGGCGATAGGCCTTCAACCGCCATTCAAGCATCCATTCGGGCTCGTTCTTTTTCGCCGAGATGAAGCGGACGGTGTCTTCGGACAGCCCTTTGGGCGCGAAGTCGGTCTCGATGTCCGCCGACCAGCCATGCTCATAATCGGCGACGCGGTCGGCGGCAGCCCATGCTTCTTCATTCTGGGCGACGGCGGCGTTGCGGGACATATCGGGGATATAGGGTGATGCGGCGGGAAAGTCACCGATTCGGGTGGGCTATGCCGCTTAGGTCTGTGTGATGAGGGGATTGAGCCCCTCAATCTCGGTGCGTTTCATCACCAGTTGCGCCAGCGTCGGCAGGTCTTCGGTGAACTTTTTCGGCGTGACACCGGTGAACGCCTTCACCTCGCGGATCAAATGCGACTGGTCGTAAAATCCTTCGGCGAGGAGTGCGTCGGCACTCGATTCGCCCTTCGCCAAAGCGATCGCCGCACGCAGCGCGCGGTATTTGCGCGCGAGAACCTTTGGCGGCGCGCCGTAATAGCGTTTGCAATTGCGTTCGACCTGGCGCCGCGTGACGCCCGAGGCGCGGACCAGATCCTCGATATCGGGCGATGGGCAGGATCCGAGCCAGCCATCGACCAATTTGGTGAATTCGGTGGAGGCGGCAGCATCGCGCTTGGCCAGTCCCTCGGCCAGCCGGTGGCCGATGCGCACGCGGTGATCGAGGCTTTCGGCGGCGCAAATCGCGGCATAGGCTTCGGTCGCGGCGTCGCCGAACATTTCGACCGCGTCGATCACGCGGTTCACGAGCAATGACGCGTCGATATCGACCAGTTGCGCCCAACCGGCGGGAAGCACGCCGACGCCGAACAAATGAATCGGTCCCTTGACGCTGCTGTGCGTGGGTCCGGTGTGGCCGTCGGCAAAGGTGTAGATCCCCTCGCCCTTGATGAGGAAGCGGACCTGCGCGAAGTCGGCGCGCTCATCGTCCTCGAAGGTCGGGACGTCGGCGATGAATTCGTAGAACAGCGAGAATCGGTCGCGAAACGCTTCGTCCGGCAGACGATAATCGAGTGTAATCGCGCTCATAGCGTCGATGAAACCTCGCGACCCTGGTTTTTCCCCACGACCAGTTACTGCAAGTGGCTCGCAAAGAAAAGCGGCCCGGCAGAGAGTCTCTGCCGGGCCGTTAAGGTAAAGAACCCTGCGGCTGTCGCCTGCAAAGCCCTTCGGGTCGCAGGGCGGCAAATGCGCGCGAATCGCTCGCAGGTATTGTATGGAATCGACACGCGGCGGATTTGGGGCGCATTTATTGCCCGGTTTGACCACGGCGACAGCTTTGCTAGCGGCGCTCATGCTCTACGCGCTGGCCCGACCGTTGCTGTTCACGCTCGATGCGGAGGTCGCGCACGGGCTGACGATCGCCGCGCTCAAGGCGATGCCGGCGAAGTCGAAAAGCCACGATCCGTTGCTGGCGACGCGCGTCGGCGGGCTCGATCTGCCCAGTCCGGTCGGGCTGGCGGCAGGCTTCGACAAGCATGGCGAGGTGCCCGATGCGATGCTGTCGCTGGGCTTCGGGTTCGTCGAAGTGGGGACGGTCACGCCTTTGCTACAGGCCGGCAATCCGAAGCCGCGGCTGTTCCGGCTGGCCCCCGATCGCGCGGTCATCAATCGCTTCGGGTTCAACAGCGTCGGGATCGAAGGCGCGCTGGCCAATCTTCGCAAGCGCCCTTCCACAAGGAACGCCGGCGGGGTGGTCGGCATCAATGTCGGGGCGAACAAGGATTCGGCCGACCGGATCGCCGACTATGTGTCGGGGGTGGAGGCGTTCCGCGATGTTGCCGATTACCTCACGATCAACATCTCGTCGCCGAATACGCCGGGACTGCGCGGGCTGCAGGGCGAGCCGCTGACCGAACTGTTGCTGGCGGTCGCGGCGGTGCGGGGTACGCGTCCGGTGTTCTTGAAGGTCGCGCCCGATCTCGACGCGCGACAGGCCGACGCCATCGTCAAGGCCAGTGTGGACGCCAGGATCGACGCACTGATCGTCAGCAATACGACGGTCGAACGCCCGCACCTCAACTCGATCCATGCGGGTGAGGCGGGCGGGCTGTCGGGCGAACCGCTCAAGGCGCTGGCGCTCGATGCGTTGCGGCTGTTCCGCGATGCGGCGGGCGGCGCGATCCCGCTGATCGGCGCGGGCGGGATCGCCAGCGCCGACGATGCCTGGCGGCGGATCCGCGCGGGGGCCAGCGCGGTGCAACTGTACACGGCGCTGGTGTATGAGGGGCCGGCACTGGCGCGGCGGATCAATGCCGGCCTCGCCGCGCGGCTGCGCGAAGGGGGCTATGCGTCCATTGCCGAGGCGGTCGGGCGGCTATAGGCCGACCCTCATGAAGAAGCTGCTGCTCGCGGGCGTTGCCCTGCTCGCCACTGCCCCGCTGTATGCCAGGGGTGTCGCCGTTTCCGCCGATCCCCGCGCGACGGCTGCCGGGCAGGCGATGCTCGACAAAGGTGGCAGCGCCGCCGACGCGGCGATGGCGATGATGTTGGCGCTGACCGTGGTTGAGCCGCAGAGTTCGGGCATCGGCGGCGGCGGGCTGCTGGTCTATTACGATGCGAAGACCGGCACGACATCGACCATCGACGGGCGCGAGGCGGCGCCGAAGGCCGCGACCGTCGCGCGATTCCTGAGCGCCGATGGCCGGCCGATGCCGTTCGTCCAGGCGTTTCCCGGCGGCAAGTCGGTGGGCATTCCGGGCAACGTGTCGCTCCTCGCGGAAACGCACAAGCGCTGGGGCAAGCTCGCCTGGGCGCGGCTGTTCGATCCGGCGATCGGGCTGGCGGGGCATTACCAGGTCAGCCGGCGAATGGCGGGCATCCTGTCGCCGACCGCGCCGTTCATGAAGGATTTCCCCGGCGCGACGGCGTTGTTCTGGGAAGGCGGCAAGCCCAAGCCGATGGGCAGTTATGTCGACAATCCAGCCTTGGTCGCGACGTTCCGGACATTGCAGGCCAAGGGGGCGGCGGCATTCTACACCGGGCCGGTGGCGCGCGCGATCGTGACCACGGTCCGCACCGCGCCGCACAATCCGTCCGACATGACCGTCGCCGATCTGGCGGCATACCGCGCCCGCGAGCGCGCGCCGGTGTGCATGAACTATCGCGTCTATCGGCTGTGCACGATGGGCCCGCCATCGGGCGGCGGGTTTACGGTGCTCCAGACGCTCGGGCTGCTCGAACGGTTCGACATGGCCAAGTTGGGCAAGGATTCGCCGGTCGCATGGCATCTGATCGGCGAGGCGATGCAACTGGCCTATGCCGACCGCGAGAAATGGGCGGGCGACGCCGATTTCGTCAGTGTGCCCGTCGCGGGCCTACTCGACCCCGCTTATGTCCGTAGCCGCAGCGCGTTGATCCGCGAGGATGCATCGCTTCCCGCTTACACCGCCGGAACGCCACCCGGGGCGCCGGTGCGCGCGGCTGCGATCAGCGGCGAGAAAACCGGAACGACCCATTTCGTCGCGGTCGACGATGCCGGCAATGTCGCGTCGATGACCTCCACCGTCGAAAGCGGCTTCGGCAGCCAGCTGGTGTCGGGCGGGTTCGTGCTCAACAACGAACTGACCGATTTCAGCTTTGCGCCGACCGACGCGAGCGGCGCGCCGATGGCCAATGCGGTCGCGGGCGGCAAGCGACCGGTGTCGTCGATGGCGCCGGTGATCGTGTTCAAGGGCGGCAAGCCGGTGCTGGCTCTGGGGTCGGCGGGCGGCAAGCGCATCCCGTCGCATGTCATCAAGACGTTGGTCGCGTGGCTCGATTGGGGTCTGCCGGCCGAAGCCGCGATGGCGCAGCCCAACCTGTATTTCAGCGGCAAGGCGTTGCTGGTCGAAGAGAATACCCCGGTGGCTGCGATGGCCGGACGGATCGCCGCATTGGGTCAGACGACGCTGCCGAGCGATCTGACGTCGAAACTGACCGCGGTCGAACGTACGCCCACGGGGTGGCGCGCGGCGATCGATCCGCGCATAGGATTTGGCTCGCTAATCGAATAGCCGATGCGGGCAATCCGTGCGGTGCAAGGGAGAGATATGCGCAGGCTCGAACGCTTCGACAATCTCGTCGCCATGTTCTTCACACGCGCGGAGGAAAAGGGCGACGCACCGTTCCTGTGGCGCAAGTCCGCGACTGGCTGGTCGTCGCAAAGCTGGCGCGCGGTTGCCGAGCAAATTTCGAGCCTGAGTTCGGCGCTGACCGCCAACGGCATCACGCGCGGCGACCGGGTGATGCTGGTCAGCGAAAACCGTCCCGAATGGCTGATCGCCGATCTCGCGATCATGGCGGCGGGCGGCGTGACGGTGCCGGCCTACGTCACCAATACCGAGCGCGATCATCAGCATATCCTCGACAATTCGGGGGCCAAGGCGGTGATCGTATCGACCGCCAAACTGGCCAAGCCGTTGCTGCCCGCCGTGTTGCGTTCCGAATGCTGTCGCGCCGTCATTGGCATCGAGGATCTGCGCGTCGGGCAGGCGGGCGATGTCGCATTTCTCGACTGGGCCAAGCTCATCGCGAGCTATGCGCCCGATGTGGCGGCGACGCGGGCGGGGGCGAATTTCCAGCGCGATGATCTGGCGTGCATCATCTACACCTCGGGCACCGGTGGCGCGCCGCGCGGGGTGCGCCAGCATCACGGCGCGATCCTGCACAACGTCAACGGCTGTTGCACCGTCATCGCCGAGGATTTCGGGTGGGACGACGAGGTGTTTCTGTCGTTCCTGCCGCTGAGCCATGCCTACGAACATTCGGGCGGGCAGTTCTTCCCGATCGGGATCGGTGCCGAAATCTATTATTCCGAAGGGCTGGAAAAGCTCGCGTCGAACATCGAGGAGGTGCGCCCGACGCTGATGGTCGTGGTGCCGCGCCTGTTCGAAGTGCTGCGCGCGCGGATGATCAAGACGATCGAGAAACAGGGCGGCATCGCGCCCGCCTTGCTCCAGCGCGCGCTGTCGCTGGGCGCGAAGGAATTGAACGGCACGTCGCGCTTCTGGGACAAGCCGGTCGATTTCTTCATCGGCAAGACCTTGCGGCCCAAGATTCAACAGCGGTTCGGCGGGCGGATGAAGGCGCTGGTTTCGGGTGGCGCCCCGCTCAATCCCGAGATCGGGGTGTTCTTCCACGCGCTGGGGCTGACGCTGCTGCAAGGCTATGGCCAGACCGAGGCGGGGCCGGTGATTTCGTGCAACCGCCCCAAGGCCGGGATCAAGATGGACACGGTCGGACCGCCGCTGGCGGAGACCGAAGTGCGGATTGCCGAGGACGGTGAAATCCTGGTGCGCGGTGAGCTGGTGATGCACGGTTACTGGCGCAACGACGCCGAGACCGCGCGCGTGCTGCAACCCGCGGCGGATGCCGCACCCGACGAAGCGCCATGGCTGCACACCGGTGACGTCGGGCACATTGATGCGCGCGGGCGGCTGGTGATCACCGACCGCAAGAAGGACCTGATCGTCAACGACAAGGGCGACAATGTCTCGCCGCAAAAGATCGAGGGGATGCTGACGCTGCAGCCCGAAATCATCCAGGCGATGGTGTCGGGCGACAAGCGGCCACATCTGGTCGGGTTGATCGTGCCCGATCCCGAATGGGCGATCAGCTGGGCGGTCGCCAATGGCTACCGGCCCGACATGCGCGGCCTGTGCGACGACCCGGCGTTGCACCGCGCGGTCCAGGCGGCGGTCGATCGCGTGAACACGCAATTGTCGGTGATCGAGAAGGTCCGCCGTGTCGCCCTCGCCTGCGACGCCTTTTCGATCGACAATGAAATGCTGACGCCCAGCCTCAAAATCCGGCGGCACAAGATCCGCGAAGTCTACGGCGCGAAGCTCGACGCGCTGTACAAAAGCTAATTCGCGGGCGTGCGATACGGCACGAAGTCGCCAAAGCTGCACGCGCCGTGCTCGAACCCGCCGGTGCGGCTGATCAACCGGGCGATATCGCCGCGGCACAACTGGCTCGAGCCGAAGAGATTGGTCTGGATAATGTCGTCTTCGCGCAGGTTGGAACATTGGTTCATATCGTTGCGGTAGACCAGTTTCGACGAGACGCGGAACAGCAGGACCCCGTCATGGACGCTCATATTATCCGCTTCGAACCGGGTCAGGCAATTTTTGGGCGCGCCCGCGACCTTGCCGGCCAGCGCCTTTTCGACCTGATCGGCGTCGCGATCGGTGGCGGCGACGGTGAGCAACAATAACGGGGCAAGTAGCAAGCGGTACATCGCGTTTCTCCTATCCCTTGAAAACGTCTTTGGCGGCTCTTCGTTCAGCAAGCTCTTCGGGCGATGACGCGCGCATGAACGGATTGGTGTCGCGTTCCTCGGCAATCGTCGTCGGCACGGTCGCTTCACCGCGCGCCCGCGCCGCATCGACTTGCGTCATGCGCGCGCGGATCGCCTGATTGTGCGGCTCGGCGGCGAGCGCGTAACGCCCGTTCGACTGGGTATATTCGTGCGCGCAATAGACGCGCGTTTCGCCCGGCAGCGCCTCCAGCTTGCGCATGTTGGCGAACATCTGTTCGGCGGTGCCTTCGAACAGGCGGCCACAGCCCATGGCGAACAAGGTGTCGCCGACGAACGCGACCTGCTCCGTGGGCAAATAATAAGCGATGTGCCCGGCGGTGTGCGCGGGGACGTCGAGCACCCGGGCCTCGACCCCGCCAAGACGGACCGTGTCGCCTTCGGCCACCTGCGCATCGAGCGTCGGTATACGTGCGGATTCGGCGCCGGGGCCGGTGATATGCGCGCCGGTGGCCGCCTTGATTTCGGCATTTCCGCCGGTGTGATCGGGGTGCCAGTGGGTGTTCCAGATCTGGGTGATCTTCCAGCCGCGCTGGTCGGCTTCGGCGAGGACCGGTTCGGCCTGCGCCGGATCGATCACCGTCGTCTCACCCGAAGCGGCATCGTGGACCAGCCAGATGTAATTGTCGCTGAGCGCGGGGATGCGAACGATTTCGAGGGTCATAGCGTCGGCCGCCTGCGAAACTTTAGTCTAACTTTAGCCCAAAAACGCATGTTTTTCCGCCAATCCATTCCACAAGCCGTGTCGCCAGCTCGACGATGCATTGGCGCAGCCCAAATCCTATTTTGGAAGCGATTTGTTACCAATGCCCGACATTGGCCATCGACGCCCAAGGTTCGGCGGGCGCGAGCGCCGCGCCCTTTTGCAGCAATTCGACCGAGATGTTGTCGGGGCTGCGGACGAACGCCATGCGCCCGTCGCGGGGCGGGCGGTTGATCGTCACGCCGCCATCGGACAGCCGCTGACACGACGCATAAATGTCGTCGACGGCATAAGCGAGATGGCCGAAATTGCGCCCCTCGCCATAACCTGATTCATCCCAATTGTGCGTCAGTTCGACTTGCGCGTCGTCATCGCCCGGCGCGGCGAGGAAGATGAGCGTAAACCGCCCCGCCTCATTGTCGAAGCGGCGCAGCTCGCGAAGTCCCAGCAGCCCGAAAAAGCGGACGGTGGCTTCGGGGTCGGACACGCGGATCATGGTGTGGAGATATTTCATGGCGGCGAAACTAACGCGGAACCGCGCGCGCAGCGAGTCCGTTTGCACGCCATGTCAAAACCATATTTCATCCCGCCCATCGACGAAGAACCGCGCATGCCGGGCAGCGAAGCCGAACTCGACCCGCCGCCGCAGTGGGAGCCGCGCTACAAGGGGTCGGAGCGACTGAAGGACAAGGTCGCGATCGTGACCGGCGGCGATTCGGGGATCGGTCGCGCGGTGGCGGCGCTGTTCGCCCGCGAAGGTGCCGATATCGCCATCGTCTATCTGGGCGGCGAGGAGGACGCGGACGCCGCCGAGACCAAGGCATTCGTTGAGAACGAGGGTCGCAAGGCGATCACTATCGCCGGTGATCTGGGCGATGTGGATTTCGCCAAATCGGTCGTTGCGCAGACGATCGACGCGTTCGGCAAGCTCGATGTGCTGGTCAGCGTCGCGGGCGAACAGCATCCCGACACCGACCTGGGCGACATCACGCCCGAACAATTGCTGCGGACGTTCCAATCGAACATTCATTCGATGTTCTATCTGACGCAGGCCGCGCTGCCGCACCTCAAGGAAGGCGCGGCGATCATCAATACGACCAGCATCACGGCCTATGCGGGCGAGAAGGAGTTGCTCGATTATTCGTCGACCAAGGGCGCGATCGTCGCGTTCACGCGGTCACTGTCCGCGCAGTTGGCGCCGAAGAAGATTCGCGTGAACGGCGTCGCGCCGGGCCCGATCTGGACGCCGCTCAATCCGTTCGGCGGCTCGACACCGGAGAAGCTGGCGACGTTTGGTGCAGACACGCCGATGGGACGACCGGGCCAGCCCAACGAGGTCGCGCCGAGCTATTTGTTCCTGGCGTGCGGGGATTCGAGCTACATGTCGGGGCAGGTGCTGCACCCGAATGGCGGGATGATCGTGAACGGCTGAGCTGGCGCCCGATAAGGTAAGCGGCGCGAAGCAAGCGCGACTTATTGAGCGACTCAGCGAAGCCTGGCCGGCCGCATTGCGCGCCGACAGCGCGGGCTTTGCCCGCGCTACTTTCCCAGTTGCGCCAAATTCTCCGCTGCCGCCTTGGCAGCACTGCTGCCCGGCTGGAGCTTGACCGCCGCCTCCCATGCCGTGCGCGCGGCATCCGTCTTGCCCGACGCCATGGCGATGTTGCCGCCTTCGAGCGCGACCGAGGCATCGTCGCTGGCGAGTTTCATCGCCTGTTGAATGTCGTCGAGCGCGCGCGGCAGGTCGTTCGCGCGACGGGCCAACGTGGCCGAGAGCAGCCAGACGAGCGGATCGGCGGGGACGAGGGTTTTGGCCGCATCGAGGTCGCTGCGCGCTTCGGTCGCATGGCCCAAAGCGGCTTGCGCGCGTCCGCGATCGAGATGCGCCTCACCCGCATCCTCGCCGCCGAGCACGCCAGTCGCCAGCGCGGCATCGAGCGCCTTGACCGCGCGACCGGCATCGTTCGCGGCGAGCGCGGCATTGCCCGCTTGCTGCCACAGATCGGCGGCGCGGGGATTGGCCTGGCTCGCCGCCAGCGTGGCGCCGTTTTCGAACGCGGTTGCGGCCTCGAGCCATTTGGCTTGCGCCGCAAAGGCCATGCCTTCGCATTGGCGCGCCAAGATGCCGCCGCCTTCGATCCGCCAGCCTTGGGCCGCGACGACCGCATTGGGCGCGCTGTTGCGGATCAACGCGACGCAATTGTCATAGCGGGTCTGGTCGGCGGAGGGCGGGGCGACCGCCGCGGCGGCAGCGGCAAACAAGACGAGAATCACAGGCGCTCCAGCAGCTTTTTCACCGTCGCGACCAGCAGTGCGATATCCTGCGGCCGCGACAGGCGGTGGTCGCCGTCCTTGACCAAAATCACCTGCACATCGTCTGAACGCAGCTGGGCGGCCAGATCGAGCGCGATCTGCCACGGCACGTCGGGGTCGGCCTGGCCGTGAATCAGCCGTACCGGGCAATCGAGTGCGATGGGGGCACCGAGCAGCAAATTGCGCTGTCCCGATTCCCACATCTTGTGCGTGTAGATCGTGGTTCCACCGTACGGCGACGGCTCGGCAATCCGCCCGTCACAGACCAAAGCCGCGCGGCGTTCACCGATGAAATCCCAATCGGTAAAATCGGGCGCGGCAGCGATGCCGACCAGCCCGACCACTTTCTCGGGACGCGCCAGCGCCGCGAGCAGCATCAGCCAGCCGCCCATCGACGACCCGACCAGGACGACCGGACCCGTGGTCGCGTCGATCACGCGCAACGCGTCGTCGCGCCAATCCTCCAGCGTGAAATCCTCGAACTTGCCCTCGCTCAGCCCGCAGCCGCGATAGTCGAACCGCACCATCGCGCGGCCCTTGCGCCCCGCCCAGTCATCGACCGCCACCGCCTTGGTCCCCGCCATGTCGCTGGCATAACCGGGAAGGAACACCAGCGTCGGGCCGCTGCCCGGGCGGCGGTGCGCGGCCAATCCGTTCAAAATGGCCGCCACCACTCGGCTTGGCGATCGCCGGCGCACATCGTGCTGAGGGCGCGCCATTGCGTGGCATCGAGCGCGGGAGTGACCGGACCGGTGCCGCGCGAATTCAAAAAGCGCGCGCGGCGGTCGGCGGAGACCGGATGGCTGGACAACCAGGCGAGCGCGCCGGAAGCGTCGCCCTGTTTGGCCAGTCGCTGGAAAAAGCCGGCGGTCTGCACGGGCGAGACATGCGCGCGACGCAGCGCATCGATGGCATAGTCATCGGCATCGCCTTCCGCATCGCGCGAATAGCGCAGCGCGACGACCATCCCGGCATTGTTGGCCAACGCACCGTTCGCGCCCCCGGTCAAAATGGTCAGGCCGGCCTCACGCAACAGCCCCTTCAACGTGTCGCGGTGCCGGACATGGCCGATTTCGTGACCCAGCACGCCGGCCAGTTCGTCGGGACCGGCGGCTTGCTTGAGAAGGCCATCGAAGATCAGGATCGTCCCCCCGGGCAGCGTGATGGCGTTGACCATCGGCACCGGCACGGCCCGAACGCGCAGGTCGGCGCGACCGGGTTCGATCCGCGCGGCCAGCGCATCGAGCGCAGCCTGTCCGCCTTTGCCGCTGCAGCTGTGGCTGTCGATGTCGCCGATCAGCGTATCGCCCAGCCGCCGCTCGACCGACATGGGGATCAGTGGCGCGATCCAGCGCGGCGCGCTGAGCACACCGACCACCAGCACTGCGGAAACGACGGTCGCGACGACGGCCGCGCGCCACAACCCGTGCCGGTCGATCCACCGACCGAATTTCTGGCGGGCCGGAAGGATTGCGGCAATGTCCGCGGGCGGCGGGCTGTCGAAGCCCAGCCGCCAGCCCGGGTGCCCGTCGCGCCCGAACACGCGTGCGTGATCATGGTCGATGCCGGACAGGTCGTCTGCCGCGACGCGTTCGCCATCGACGACCAGCGCATCGCCCGCCGCCGCGACGTCGACATCGCGGCGCACGGGCGAGCGTCCGTCATAGAGCCACGCGGCGGCCAATGTTCAGAACGCGCCCACGTCGAACGCGTCGAGCAAGCCTTCGCCCTGGCGGGGCGCGCGCGTGGTCGATTGGCCCAGCCGGTCGAGGTCGATCTCGCCATGAGCCTGCATGTGATTGGTCATGAACCGCCAGTTGCGATAGCCGAGGAACAGCGCACCGATGCCGAGGGTGAACAGTACCAGAAAGAAGCTGCCCAGCGCGAATTTGATCCAGTCCTTTGTCCGCGCGTCGAACGCGAAATCGAGCCCTGCCCAATGCGTGTGGCCGACCGTTTCCCGGGCATAAGCTGCGTAAAACGCAGCGGCGATCAGTCCGAGCACGGGATAAAAGAGCAAGATGAGAGCGAAGATCAGCATGTGCGGCAACGAGAGACCCATGCTTCCGCCTGAAGCTGCGCCTGTTGATGCACCAATGATGGCAATAACGAAGCCAAGTATCACCAAAATGAAAGGCATGGCGTAGAACAGTAAATAGCGTCCGATCACTGGCCGCCAATCGGCGTGCGCCCCGAATGATTCGCTGCCAAAACTCATCGCGTCCCAGCGCTTGTTCCACAGCGTCGTCATCGACCACGGCACCATAAAGCCGATGGCCAATATCCCGACAAGCGAGCGCCACAGATATTCGAGGCCATAGGCCACGCCATTATCGTCGCTGCCGCCGCGGATGCCGCGCCACAGCGTGCGGCTGAGGCGATACCGCAGCGCCCGAAAGCGCGCGACGCCGACAAGGAAGTAGAGCCATGGGTAGAGAAACAGCATCACCAGGCCGACCAGGCCTGGATGTCCGCGCAGGATTGCGCCCTGAAATGCAAGACTCAGCAGGAACGTCGGCAAAATGAACAACACGAACGCGAGTGCAAAGCCGATCATCAGCTCAAACCCCGTGCCGGTCCATTCCAGCCGCTCGTCGATGAACCGGGTCCGGCTCCACAGGAAACGCCGCTCGCGCGTCTTTGCCCAGAAGCGGTAACCGCCCAGCGTCACGATGATCAGCAATAAATTGGTGAATGCGATCGGCGCAAACTCGCGCCACGTCGCATTGAACTCGAAAGCCCGGTCGTCCTGCATTAATTCTGCCCCCAATCCCCAACGCTTAGCCTAGCGGGGCATGCGCGGGGCGCAACCGGTCAGATGATCCACTCGCACTCGAGCATCTGCATCGTCGCGTCGCGCGTGGCACCGCGCTTTTCGACCATGATGGTGTGGAGGCGCTTGATCGTGTCGCTACCGGCGGTTTCATAGGCGTTGGGCAGGATTGCGTGGATCATCGCCTTGATCCCGCCGCCGACCATCGCGGTGCCGAACGAGCCGGCGACGCGGAAATGTTCCCAATAACCTTCGCCGACGGAGCGCGGATGTTTGAGGAATGTGGCGTCGATCATGGCGGGCTCCTTAAATGGCGTGGCCAGGCTGGCCTTCGCGCGGAGTGGGGTGCGCGGTGCCGAGCGTGGCTGAGGGGGCGGGCGGATTGGTGATGTCGGGCGATTGCGGCGGATCGAGCTGACCCTCCCATTTCGCGACCACCGCGGTGGCGACGGCATTACCGACGACGTTGGTGCCGGTGCGGCCCATGTCGAGGAACTGGTCGACCGCGAGGATCAGGACGAGGCCGCCTTCGGGCAGGCCGAATTGCGCCATCGTGCCGGCGATCACGACGAGCGAGGCGCGCGGGACGGCGGCCATGCCCTTCGACGTCAGCATCAGCGTCAACAGCATCGTGATCTGCTGACCCATCGTCAGTTCGATGCCGTACAGCTGCGCAATGAAGATCGACGCGAAGGTCATGTACATCATCGAGCCGTCGAGATTGAACGAGTAACCCAGCGGCAGGACGAAGCTGGAAATGCGGTTGGGCACGCCGAACTTGTCGAGCGCTTCGAGCGTCCGTGGATAGGCGGCTTCGGACGAGGCGGTCGAGAACGCGAGCAGGATCGGATCGCGGATATAGCGAAACAGGCTCGGCGCGCGACGTCCGATGATCGCGAAGGCGGCGAGGAACAGGAGTACCCAGAGAAGTGCGAGGCCGAGGTAGAAGCTGCCGATGAACTTGCCGAAGGTGACGAGCACACCGAGGCCGTTCGCGGCGACCGCCTTGGTCATCGCCGCGAACACCGCCAGCGGCGACACGCGCATGACGTAATTGGTGACGACCAGCATCACTTCGACCAGCGCATCGATACCTTTGACGATCGGCTTGCCCTTGTCGCCGACCGCGGTCAGCGCGACCCCGAAGAAGACCGAAAAAATGACGATCTGGAGCATGGTCGTATTGGCCATCGCTTCGAAGATCGACTTGGGGACCATTTCGGTGATCGTCGTGAAGATATCGACATGTTTGGCGTCGATTCCCGAACTGCCCACCGCGCGCGACAGGTCGAGCCCCGAATTGACCCCTGGCTGAAGGAAGTTGACCAGCCCCATGCCGAGCGTCAGCGAGACCAAAGTCGCACCGAGGAACCAGCCGATGGTCTTGGCGCCGACGCGGCCCAATGACGCGGTGTCGCCCATATGGACGATGCCGGCGACCAACGTGGCGAACACCAGCGGCGCGACGATCATCTTGATCAGCCGCAGGAAGATGTCGGTGATCATCTTGAACCATTTATTGGCTTCGGTGACCGCGTCGGGCGACATGGTGGCGTGCATGATCGCGCCGATCACGATGCCGGCGACGAGGCCGATCATGATGTAGAGTGTCAGTCGCTTCGCCATGCCGCTCCCTTTCTTCAAGAGTTACGGGCGGCGAGCGTGTCGAGCAATCCCCGCGCAAAGCCGGTCAGACTGTCGTCGCGCGCGCCCATCACGACGATGCGGTCACCGGGTTGGGCGAGGGCGATCAGCCGCGCGCCGCAATCGTCGCGCGATGCGATATGTTCGGCATTGGGTACGAGGGCGGTGAGCGCGTCGCTGCCGATACTTTTGTCGGTGGTGCCGCCGAAATAGGCGGGATCGCTGACGATCAGGCGGTCCTCGGGGCGCAGGTTCCTGGCGAAACTTTCGGCCAGTTCGCGCGCCATCAGCTTGAGTGGACCATAACCGTGCGGCTGGAAGAATACGAGCAATCGACCGGGGAAGGCACCGAGGGTGGCGAGCGTGGCGGCGATCTTGTCGGGGTTGTGGCCGAAATCGTCGATCACCGTGATGCCGTCCGCTTTACCGACGATTTCGAGCCGCCGCGCGATGCCACGATAGGTGGCGAGCGCGGCGGCCGCCTGGGTCAGCGGGATGTCGAGCGCGATAGCGGCGGCGATGGCCGCGAGTGCGTTGGCGGCATTGTGCCTGCCCGGCACCGCGAGCGTGACGCGCGCTGCATTACCGCGATGGCTGACGTCGAAAGCGATGCCGCCGGGGGCTTCGTCGACCGCGCTGCCGCGCACATCGGCATCATCGCCGAAGCCGAAGCGCAAGCCGTGAAGGCTCGCGCTTTCGACGTCGTCGCCATTGACCACGGGCCGCTGGCACGCGCTGACGAAGCCCGAGAACAGCCCGCGCAATTCGGGGAGCGGCTTGTGGTCGAGCGCGATGTTGGTGACCACGCCGACGGTCGGGCGATACAGGCTGATCGAGCCGTCGCTTTCATCGACTTCGCTGACGAACACGCCGCCGCCACGGCCGGTGCGGCTGGCGCTGCCGAAGTTTCGCATCGGCGCGCCGTTGACGATGGTCGGGTCGAGGCCCGCTTCGGCCAGGATCCAGCCGGTCATGCCGGTCACGGTCGATTTACCGCTGGTCCCGCCGATGGCGACCGACACCGGCGCGTCGTTGAGCAAGCGCGCCAGCAATTGGGCGCGCGTCAGGCGGGTCAGCCCGAGTTCCCTGGCGCGGGCGATATCGGCGACGGTGTCCTCGATCGCCGCGCTGGCGACGACGATCTGCCCGGGGCGGATGGCCGATCCGTCTTGAGGGTGAAGCGCAAAGCCCGCGGTCTTCAGCGCATCGAATTTTTCGGGCGTGCGGCCCTGATCGTGCGCGCGGTCGGAACCCGCGACCTGCGCGCCGCCCGCCTTCACGATTTCCGCGAGCGGCAACATGCCCGATCCGCCCAGCCCGACGAAGAAATATTTATCGCTCACGCCCTCGCCCTAACCGTTCCTCCCGAGCGAAGTCGAGGGACTATGCCGAGCGCAGCCGAGGCTCTATCGGTCGTGCGTTCTCGACTGCGCTCGAACGAATGTCTCGACTTCGCTCGACACGAACGGTGTGGGGGTTGAGTTGAAGATTGCCGTCGTCGCGCCGTCGAACCGCTTGCCCGATGAGGTGCCCGACCGCGTGCGCGCACTGGTGAGGGATCGCGCGGAGATCGTGTTCCATCCGCAATGTTTCTTGTCCTCCGGGCATTTTGCCGGACCCGACCAAATGCGCGAGAACGCCTTGGTAGAAGTCGCCAACGATCCGGCGATCGATGCGGTGTGGTTCGCGCGCGGCGGCTATGGCGCGGGGCGCATCGCCGAAACCGCCATCGCGCGGCTGGGCGATGTGGCGCGCGAAAAAACATATCTGGGATATAGCGATGCGGGGTTTCTGCTCGCCGGATTGCACAAGGCCGGGTTTGGCCGCGTGTTGCATGGCCCGATGCCCGCCGACATCCGGCGGATCGGCGGCGAGGCGGCAGTGTCGCGTGCCGTCGATGCCCTGCTCGCGCCGCCAGTGGCCGACCGGCCGCAATATGCCTTCAACCTGACGGTGCTGTCGTCACTCCTCGGCACCGCGATCGAGCCCGATTTTTCCGGGCGTGCCCTGATGATCGAGGAGGTCGACGAGCATGCCTATCGCATCGACCGGATGCTGTTCCATGTGACGTCGCAACCTGCGATCCGCCGCGCCGCAGGATTGATGCTCGGGCGGTGCGATCCGGTTCCCGACAACGATCCCGATTTCGGGGAAGAGGTCGAGGCGATCGCGCGCTATTGGTGCGCGCGGTCGCACATTCCGTATCTCGGTCGTGCCGATATCGGCCATGACGCGGACAATGCGGTCGTGCGCTTTTCCTGATCCTTAACGACTGCGCGGTTACGCATCCCGAAACGAACAGGGGTGCTCGACATGAAGATGGTGATCGGTTGCGCGTGCGCGGGGACGGTGCTGGGGGGCATGTACGTGCATGGCGACCTGTCCGGCGGGCTGATTTATAACGTGCCGATCCACGCCGCCTATCTTCGCGCACAGGCGGTGCATGTCGACAGCTCGGGCATGAACGTCGGGTCGAACATCGCGCCCGATGTGGAGCGCTACAGCGACGAAGCGGTCAAATATTCCTATCGCATGGACGGGCAGAATGTCGGCAAGGTCGCGGTCGCGCTGCGACCGGCAGGCGAGGGACGGACGCGCGTGTGGGTCAGTTTCGAAAAGGGCGATGGCGACAGCACGCCGATGGTCGAGCGGATGCGGTCGGAGCTGAAACTGCTCGGCACCGCCACGATCGGCGAACAGGTGGCGGCGGCGATCGACCAGCGACCGGTCGACAAGGGGGTCATACAGGCGGCGAACATGGCCTATATCGCCGCGCACACTCAGGACATTTTTACGGGCGTGGCCGAGAAAATGAACGAGTCCGCGGCCGATTTCCACAAACAGGATGCCGACGACGCCTACCGCCATGCCCAGTCGTCGGCGGGCAAGCCGTCGGTCGATCTCGACCATAAGAGCCAATGACGGCGGCGCGCCGCGCCGCCGTTATCGGGTCAAGCGGTAACGACGTTCGAACGACGGCGACGGGCGGCAAAGCCCATCGCGCCGAAGCCGAGCAGCATCAGGCCCCAGGTCGCCGGTTCCGGCACGGCAGCAGTCGCTGAGACGCCGTCGAGCAGTGCCAGCGGCGGCAGGCCCCCGGGGCCACCCGCCGAAAGGAACGACAGGACGGGATTAACGCTGTCCGCCGTGAACAGCATCGTCGTGTGCATCCAGCCCGAGAAGCCGTGCGACGGCAGCGCGATGACATTGGTCTGCTGAGTCTGGCCACCCAGGCTGACGAAGAAGGTCTCGGTCGTTGCGCCGTTGAACAGCCCGTAACCCGGCAGGATCAGCTGCGCGCCGGCCCAGTCGAAGGTGACCGCATATTTCTTGCCGATCGTCAGGCCCGAAAGCTGCTGCGAGATCGCCGGAGCATAAGCGGTGTCGGCGTCGGGCGCCCAGAAATTACCGCCGGTCGGGCTGGTCCCGGTGAAGCCATTGGCCTCCCCGTACTTTGGCGCCCAGATCGACGCCGGGGGCGAACCCGGTCCGTTATTGTCCTGCGCGGTCGGCGAACCTGTGCCATCGCCGGGACCAAAGAAGATGCCATAGCCCTGGCCGCCATAGGTGCCGCCGGGGCTCGACGTCGTCCAACCGACGGCCTGGGTGTAGAGGCTGCCGAGGTTCGGGCCGTTCGTCAGGTTTTCAAATCCGCCATTGACGACCAGCGACGCTGCCGACGAATTTGACGCCCCGACGACAGCCGCCAACAGGGCGGCGCATGCAACGATCTTCTTCATTTCGAATTCCCCCGAACCGCAATGCTGCGACTTTGATTCGCGGTAACACGCTCGACTGCGCCCAAGAAGACGGCATCAACAAGGATGGTCCCAAAACGGGACTCGCGGGCGGTCGATTGACTTCGCCGCCTCCAGTCCTCACCTCGCGGCGCATGTCCGATCTGCTGAATATCGCCCTGCCCGACGGTTCCGTGCGCCAGGTTGCCCGCGGGACGACGCCCGGGGAGATTGCGGCGGCGATCGGGCCGGGGCTGGCCAAGGCCGCGCTGGCGGCGCGGGTCGACGGCGAATTACGCGATTTGGACCGGCCTCTGGAGCATGATGCCAGTCTTGCCTTGGTCACGTCGCGGGACGAGGCGGATGCGCTCGAACTCGCGCGGCACGATTATGCGCATGTGCTGGCGGAAGCGGTGCAGAACCTGTTTCCGGGGACGCAGATCACCTTTGGCCCGTCGACCGATGACGGTTTCTACTACGACTTCGCGCCGAAAGACCGCCCGTTCACCGACGAGGATCTGCCGGCGATCGAAGCCGAAATGCGCAAGGTCATCGGCCGCGACGAGAAACTGGTCCGCGAAGTGTGGGACCGCGACGCGCTGATCGCCAAATGGCAGGCCGAGGGCGAAAGTTTCAAGGCCGAATGGGCTGCGGGCCTTCCGGGCCATGAGGAACTGACGGTATACCGCTCGGGCCAGTGGATGGACATGTGCCGCGGGCCGCATCTGCAATCGACCGGCAAGCTCGATCCCAATGCCTTCAAGCTGATGCGCGTGTCGGGAGCCTATTGGCGCGGCGACCAGAACAACCCGCAGCTGTCGCGTATCTACGGCACTGGATGGCTCAACAAGAAGCAGTTGGACGCGCACCTCGTCCGGCTGGAGGAGGCCGCCAAGCGCGACCATCGCCGCATCGGACAGGACATGGACCTGTTTCACTTGCAGGCCGAAGCGCACGGATCGGTGTTCTGGCATCCCAAGGGCTTCATTCTATGGCGCCAGTTGGAGGCCTATATGCGCCGACGGCTGGACGCCGCCGGCTATGACGAGGTGAAGACGCCGCAGCTGATGGACGCGCGTCAATGGGAACGCTCGGGCCATTGGGGCAAATATCGCGAGAACATGTTCGTGGTGCCCGACGAGATCCCGTCGGCCGAGGACGATGCGCCGATCCTGTCGGGGACGTCCGACCTGATGGCGCTGAAGCCGATGAACTGTCCGGCGCACGTGCTGATCTTCAAGCAGGGCATCAAATCGTATCGCGATCTGCCGCTGCGCATGGCTGAGTTCGGCTGTTGTCACCGCAACGAGCCACACGGCGCGCTGCACGGGATCATGCGCGTGCGCCAGTTCACGCAGGACGACGCGCATATCTTCGCGCGGCCCGATCAGCTGACGGTGGAAGTCGCCGAGTTCTGCGACCTGCTCGACAGCGTGTATCGCGATCTCGGCTTCGACACTTACGCCATCAAGCTCGCACTGCGTCCCGACAAAAGGTTCGGTTCGGACGAGATGTGGGACTGGTCCGAACAGCAACTGCGCGATGCTGTGGCCGCGACGGGCCGCGCGACCGCCGAATATGGCTGGGAGGAATTGCCGGGTGAGGGCGCGTTCTATGCCCCGAAACTCGAATTCCATCTGACCGATGCGATCGGGCGGACCTGGCAGGTCGGGACGATCCAAACCGACACGGTGCTGCCCGAACGCCTCGACGCCAGCTATGTCGGCGAGGATGGCGCGCGCCATCGCCCGGTGATGCTGCATCGTGCGATCCTCGGCACGTTCGAGCGCTTCATCGGTATCCTGATCGAGCACCATGCCGGACGCTTCCCGCTGTGGCTGTCACCGGTGCAGGCGGTGGTCGCAACGATCGTGTCCGATGCGGACGATTACGCCAACAACGTGCTCGCCAAACTGGCGACGGCGGGGCTGCGTGCCGAAGGCGATCTGCGCAACGAGAAGATCAACTACAAGGTGCGCGAACACTCGCTGGCCAAGGTCCCGCATCTGCTGGTCGTCGGCAAGCGCGAAGCCGAGGAAGGCACCGTCGCGATCCGATCATTGGGCGTCGAAGGCCAGCGCACCATGTCGATCGAGGATGCGATCGCGTGGCTGCGCGACGAAGCGACGCCGCCCGACTTGAAGCGCTGATCGTGACGGAATCGTCACAGGCTTGCGGCTAATTGCGGCGCACGTCTTTCGTTTACGCGCCAAAAATACTAAATCGGCACTGAAACCAATGCAGGAGTCTTTTCTATCCCACCGCCAGTAATGATGCGCCGCCCGCTGGGCCAACCGCCAATGGCCCTGAACGGGCCGCGCTATAACGAGTTCATCCAGTCGCCAAAGGTGCGGGTGATCGACGGCGAAGGCGAGAATCTGGGGGTGATGTTCACCCGCGAGGCGATGGAACAGGCGCGTGAGGTCGGACTCGATCTGGTCGAGGTGTCGCCGAACGCCGATCCGCCGGTCGCCAAGTTCCTCGACATCGGCAAGTTCAAATACGAAGCGCAGAAAAAAGCCAATCTCGCGCGCAAATCGTCGCGGACGCAGGAGATCAAGGAGATCAAGATGCGTCCCAATATCGACGATCACGATTACGATACGAAGATGAAAAAAATAAACGAGTTCATCGGCGAAGGCGACAAGGTCAAGGTGACTTTGCGCTTTCGCGGCCGCGAATTGAGCCACACCCAGCTGGGCATGAACCTGTTGATCCGCGTGCAGGGTGACGTAGCGGAAATCGCCAAAGTCGAGCAGCATCCGCGCTTTGAAGGGCGCCAGATGCTGATGGTCATCGCGCCCAAATAGCCGTTCGATATATGTGGTAATAATGCCGCAGCGCTTGCAACTTATCCCGTGCTGCGCTGCGGCAAGTGTGGCGATATTACCCCCACCGACCTATCGCCCCCTCCAACGCAGCTGGCCAAAAGGCTGGCGCTGGACGTTCAGGGGAGAAACAGGATGCGAACTTTTCAGCTGTTGATGTCGGTCGCCGTCGCGGGGATCGCGATGCCGGCTCTGGCGCAGAACAACGCACCGCCATCGACCACCGAAGCGACGTCGAGCAGCGCCGCGAACGGCGATGTCGTCGAAAACGCGGGCGACATCATCGTCACCGCGACCCGTCGTGCCGACACGGTATCGAATGTGCCGATCGCGATTTCCGCGGTCAGTGCCGCGACGCTGCAGAATTCGGGCGCGAACGACATCCGCCAGTTGAACCAGGTCGCGCCGTCGCTGCTGGTCAGCTCGACCGGTTCGGAAGCCAATGGCTCGGCGCGTATCCGCGGCATCGGCACGGTCGGTGACAATCCCGGCCTCGAAAGCTCGGTCGCGGTGTTCATCGACGGCGTCTACCGCTCGCGTTCGGGCATCGGCCTCAACGAGCTCGGCGAAGTCGACCGCATCGAAGTGCTGCGCGGGCCGCAGGGCACGCTGTTCGGCCGCAACGCGTCGGCGGGTCTGATCCACATCATCACCAAGGCACCGAGCTTCGACGGGCTGCATGTCGGCGGCGAAGCAACCTATGGCAATTACGACAACATTCGTCTTGCCGGGAACATCAATGTGCCGCTGGGCGAGACGCTCGCGGCGCGCGTCGACGGGGTCTATGTCAACCGCAACGGCTTCTATCACGACGCGACCAACAACACCGACGTCAACGACCGCAACCGTTACTTCATCCGCGGCCAATTGCTGTTCCAGCCGAGCGACGACCTCAAGGTCCGCATCATCGGCGATTATACGCACCGCAATGAAAAATGCTGCGCGGCAGTCTATGTCAGCCGCGATACCAACGGGTTCATCGGCAATTTAAACGAGCCGGTGGCATCGGTGAACGCCGGCGTCGCTGCGGGTGGTGCCGGTAACAACATCATCAACGTGTTGAACGCCCTCGGCCAGCCCCTGTCGGCGTTCAGCAATCCCTATAGCCGCAACATCTCGGTTTCGCCGGGCCGCAGCTTCAAGGGCATCACCAACGACAAGGGCATTTCGGGCGAGATCAATTACAATCTCGGCGGGGCCACGCTGACCTCGATCACCGCCTATCGCGATTACAAGGCGAGCCAGGGCGGCGATATCGATTATTCGAGCGTCGATATCCTGTACCGTGCGCCCGGCAACAATGCGTCGCGCGCGTTCAAGACCTTTACCCAGGAATTGCGCCTGCAAGGCTCGGCTTTCGACAACAAGCTCGACTGGCTGGTCGGCGGTTTCTACGCCAATGAAAAACTGCAGGTTCGCGACAATCTGCGCTTCGGCAATCAATATGGCCGCTTTGCGACCTGCCGGGCGATTTCGGGCGGCGGTCTGGCGGCTTTCTATTCGCCGACCGGACAGGGCTGCATCTCGGCCGCTGGACGCGCCGCATTGCCGGCCGGTGCGCTTGCCGCCAACGGCATCGACGCCGCGACGGGCACCGCGCTGCTGGCCGCGTTCGATCGTCTCGACACGCTGAACGACAAGGGTTCGACGGTCGATGTCTACAACCAGCGGAGCGAAAATTACGCGTTCTTCACGCACAACATCTTCCACATCACCGATACGCTGTCGTTCACGGCCGGTGCGCGCTACACGCACGAACGCAAGAAGTTCAACGCGACCTTCGGCAACGACAACACGGTCTGCACCGCCAACCAGGCGGCGTTGGCACCATTCCTGACGACCCCGCTGGCGGCGACGGCCGGTGGCATCATCGGCCTGTCGTGTCAGGGCAATTCGACGGCCGAACTCAATGGCGTGCGCATCACCGACGCGAAGAGCGAGCACAAGGTTACCGGTACGGCGGTTCTGTCGTGGAAGCCGACGCCATCGCTGCTCACCTATGGTTCGTATTCGCGCGGCTATAAGGCGGGCGGGTTCAACCTCGACCGTTCGGCGCTCAAATCGCCGGTCCTGCCGTTCGCGGCGTCGGGCGCAGGCAATTCGGCAGCCGGCGCTCAGGCGCTGGTCGGAAATCTCCGCTTCGACCCTGAAACGGTCAACGCGTATGAAATCGGCGCGAAATATTCGTCGCGTCACTTCAACCTGAATGTCGCGATCTTCCGTCAGGAGTTCAAGAACTTCCAGCTGAACACCTTCGACGGCACTGTGTTCATCGTGCAGAACATCAATGGCTGCACGACCGACCTGGGCCTTGGCGACAACGATCAGTCGAAGTTCACCGGCGCCGCCAATTACAATGCGGCGGCGGCGACGACCGGCGCATGTGCGGCGAGCAGCACCAGCTACGGTGTGCGCTCACAGGGCGTCGAGCTCGAAGCCTCGATCCGTCCGTCGCGGGATGTGACGGTCGGCCTTGGCTTCACTTATGCCGATACCAAATATCGCGACAATCTGGTCGGCAACCAGTCCGGCGCTCCGCTCAACCAGTCGCTGCGTAAATTGCCGGGCGACAATTTGTCGAACGCGCCAAAGGCTGTCGCCACCGCGTCGTTCGCCTGGACGCCGGACATCGGCAGCACTGGTCTGTCGGGCTTGTTCTACATCGATGGCCGCATGACCAGCGATTACAACACCGGCTCCGACCTGTTCCCGCAAAAGGAACAGGACGGCTATGCCGTGTTCAACGCCCGTATCGGCATTCGTGGACCCCAGGAAAAATGGGCGCTCGAATTCTGGGGCCAGAACATCTTCAAGCAGAACTATGCGCAGGTCGCGTTCAACTCGCCGTTCCAGGAAGGCGCCACCAGTGCGGCGTTCCAGGATCCGCAATATCCGGGCGGCCGCCAGATTTTCTCGCAATTCCTGGCCGAACCGCGCACATATGGCGTAACGGCACGGTTCAAGTTCTGAGCGGAAAGCTCGGAGAGGAGGCGGGGCGGGTGGCGACACCTGCCCCGTTTCTCGTTCAGGCCTAAGCGGCGGCGCGGACCGGTTCGCCGGCCGCCGCGTCGAGCAGGCGCGCTTCGAGCGTTTTCAGCCGCGCAGGCGCTTCGATCTTTTCGCCGATCAGATCGGTGACGTAGAATGTATCGACCGCGCGCTCGCCATAGGTCGCGACGTGCGCCGAACGGATCGTCACCCGGCTGTCGAGCAAGGCGTGCGCCAGATCGGCGAGCAAGGCGGGCCGGTCGCGCGCATTGACCTCGATCACCGTGTGGCGGTTCGACGCCTTGTTATCGACGATGATGTTGGCGGCGATCGGAAAGGCATCGGCGCGCGGCCGGGCCGGCGGGCGTTCGGCGAGACGTTTGTCGCCGCGGCCCTGACTTTCCAGCGCGCCGCCGATGGTCGTGGTCAGCCGGGCGAGGCGTGAGTTTTCGTCGAACATCTGGCCGAACGGATCCTGCACGAGGAAATTGTCGAGCGCGAGGCCGTCGCGCGTCGTGTGAATCCGCGCATCGATGATCGACGCGCCGGCCAGATGGATCGCCCCGGCGAGGCGATAGAACAGCCCCGGATGATCGGTCGCGGTGACCGTCACCAAGGTGGCTCCGCGCGCCGGATAGATCGCCGCACTGACATGCAGCGGCGCGCCATCGGCGGCGGCGATGTGCCGCGCATTGGACAGCAGGATGTCGTCGGGTTCGGCGATCCAGTATCCGTCCGAAAAGCTCTTCGCATATTGGGCGAAGCGCGCATCGTCCCAGCCCAGTTCGGCCTTGAGCGACGCCTGCTTGGCGGCGACGCGCTCGCTGCGCCCGCTTTGCTTGTGTCCGAGGCGCAGCACCTCCTCGGCGGATTCGTACAGGTCGCCGAGCAATTGACGTTTCCAGCTGTTCCACACGCCGGGGCCGACCGCGCGGATATCGACCACCGTCAGCGCGAGCAGCAGGCGCAGCCGTTCGTGGCTTTGGACCATCTCCGCAAAGTCGGTGATGGTCTTGAAATCGGTCAGGTCGCGCTTGAACGCGGTGGCCGACATCAGCAGGTGATGGCGCACCAGCCACGCGACGGTTTCGGTCTCCGCCGCGCTGAGCCCCAATCGGGGGCACAGCTGTTGCGCCACTTCCGCGCCCAGGATGCTGTGGTCGCCGCCACGGCCCTTGGCAATGTCGTGGAGCAGCACCGACGCGTAGAGTGCGCGGCGCATCGGGGTTTGCTTGAGGATCACACTGGCGAGCGGATGGTCGGCCTGCAGCGCACCCTTTTCGATCTGCGACAGCAATCCGACCGCGCGGATGGTGTGCTCGTCGACGGTATAGTGGTGGTACATGTCGAATTGCATCTGCGCGACGACGCGGCCGAAATCGGGAATGAACCGCCCGAACACCGTCGCCTCGTTCATCCAGCGCAAGACCGTCTCGGGATCGCGCGGGGACGTCAGCACGTCGAGGAACAAGGCGTTGGCGCGCGGATCGGCACGCACCGCGGCGTCGATCAGCTTGGCATCGCGCGCGGCGATCCGCATCGCCTGCGGGTGGATTTCCAGTTCCTGCCGGTCCGCGACCGCAAACAGTTCGAGCAAGCGCACCGGGTCTGCGCGAAACCATTTGTCGTCCGGGATGGTCAGCCGTCCACGATCGAGCACGAACCCGGACAGCGCGCGCGGCCGGCGCATGAAGCCCGACAGCGCGAACCGCCGCCCCTTGGGCGCCATGCTGTCGTCGAGATGCGCGAGGAACACGCCGGTCAGGTCGCCGACGGTTTTCGCGGTCAGGAAATAATGCTGCATGAATCGTTCGACCGCCGGGCGTCCCGCGCCGTCGCGATAGCGCATCCGCCGGGCGATTTCGGACTGGACGTCGAACGTCAGCCGGTCCTCGGCCCGCCGCGTGATCAGGTGCAGATGGCACCGCACCGCGAGGAGGAAGTTTTCCGCCTTTTGAAACCGCCGCAATTCGGGCGCGGTCAACAAGCCCTTGCCGACAAGTTCGACGACGCTGCCGACGCGGTGGACGTATTTGCCGATCCAGAACAGCGCGTGGAGGTCGCGCAGCCCGCCCTTGCCCTCTTTCACATTGGGTTCGACGACGTAGCGGCTGTCGCCCATGCGCTTGTGCCGCGCATCGCGTTCGGCGAGTTTTTCGGCGACGAACACGCGCGCACTGCCGTCGACGACGTCGCTGTCGAACCGTCGCGCCGCCTCGTCGTACAGCGACCGGTCGCCCCACACATAGCGCGCCTCGAGCAACGCGGTGCGGATCGTCAGGTCGGACTTGGCCATCCGCACCATTTCGTCGAGCCCGCGCGACGAATGCCCGACCTTCAGCCCCAGATCCCACAACAGATACAGCATCGATTCGATGACCTGTTCGGTCCAGCCGGTCTGTTTCCACGGGGTCAGGAACGCGATGTCGATGTCCGAAAACGGCGCCATCTCCGCGCGCCCGTAACCGCCGACCGCCGCGATGGTCAGGCGTTCGGACGTGCTGGGATTGTCGTTGCGGTACAGCGTGTGGGTGGTGAAATCATAAGCCAGCCGGATCAGCTGATCGATCAGATAGGCCCCCGCCAGCGCCGCGCCGCGTCCGTCCGCCGGCGCCGCCTCCAGCCGCCGCGCGATCTCCGCGCGCCCGGCGTCGAGCGCGGGCTTGAGGATCGCCACGGCGTCGGCGCGCGTGCCGGCCCGGGTCAGCGCGTCGGCCAGGGCGCGGCGACCGATGATCGCGCGGCGATTGGCAAGGGCGTCGTACAGCATCGACCACAGATAGGGCTTCGCGCGCGCAAGGTCACTCGCACTTTCGAAAACTGCTGCTAACCTCGATCAATGGGGCAGGGGGAATTGCAACATTTGGCCCAACAGGGCCTCGGCGCGTTGCAGCGTGGCGATTTTGCCGCGGCGCGCGCGGCGTTCGAGCAGGTGACGGCGGCAGGTGCCTCGACCCCGCGCCTCGACTTGCTGCTGGCGCATGCCACGTTCGCCTTGAAGGATATGCCGGCGACGATCGTCGCGCTCGACGCCGTGCTCGCCGCCGAACCGCGCAATATCGAAGCGCTGATGCTGCGCGGCGATGCCGCCGCCGGCGACGACCGCGCCGCCAGTGCCTATTATAATTTTGCGCTGACCAGCGCGGCGGGCACCAACCCGTCACCCGCCATTGCCGCGCGGCTGGCCCACGCCCGGGCGCAGCTCGATGCCGCCAATGCCAGGATGCTCGCGCACCTTCGCGCGACCGTCGCGGGCAGCAATGCCGGCCCGCGCTTCGAAGAGGCGGTGGCGATCGTCGCGGGGGTCAAGCAACCCTATTTCCAGTCGCCGACCAGCTTTTTCTATCCCGGCCTGCCGCACACCCAATTCTTCGATCCCGCCGATTTCCCGTGGGCGGCGGCGCTGGAGGCGCAGGCACCCGCGATCCGCGCCGAACTGGAGGCCGTGCTGGCCAGCGACACGGGCCTCAAACCTTATGTCGAGGCCGACCCCAACCGCCCCAGCCGCGGCCACGATCTGATGGGCGATCCGAACTGGAGCGCGTTTCATTTGTGGGAAAACGGCAAGCCCGTGCCCGGTAATGCCGATCGCTGTCCGGCGACGATGGCCGCGCTGGCCGGCCTGCCGATCCCGCGCATTGCCGGACGGTCGCCGATGGCGCTGTTTTCGGTGCTCGAGCACGGCACGCACATCGCGGCGCATCATGGCATGATCAACACGCGCTGCATCGTCCATCTGCCGCTGATCGTCCCGCCCGCGTGTCGCCTGCGCGTCGGCAACGACACGCGCGCGGTCGAAGCGGGTCGGCTGATGATCTTCGACGATTCGATCGAACATGAGGCGTGGAACGACAGCGCCGCGACCCGCGTGGTGTTGCTGTTCGAAGTGTGGCGACCGGAGTTGAGCGGGGGCGAACGCGACGCGCTGACGCAATTGTTCGAAGCGATCGGCAGTTATGGCTAGTCCTGTTGAAACGACTGGCTCATACCACTTTGGTGAAGCGGCATTCGTTGCTAACGCGTTCTTGTGAGCGACATTAAAACCCTCGATATACGTGTTATCGACGAAGCTTTCGGCATGGCCACGGGCTACGTCATCGACTTTTCCGACCGAACAATGGCGCAGTTTTTTGAGGAAGAACTCGACGTTGATATCGACGCCGACGTTTACCGCGATGAGGGTGACTCGAAGGCGAAGAGGCTACGTTGCTTTTTGCGCAAAGTTGATAACTTGACGGCAGCTAAAACCTTGCGAGCCCTTCTTAATTATCGGGATATTTCAGGTTTTAAAGGCGGCGGAGATCAGACCAACGGGCTTATCTTGACGCTGATCGGTAGATTGGAAGGCCGGCAGAGTGATCAGCCGTCGCAGCCTATTACTCCGGTTCGTGATCGGGCGCGCTTGGGCGAACTCCGAGACGACCTGCTGGCGGTGTGGAAAAAACAACCTCAGGAACGGGGTGTCGCCTTTGAGCGGTTCCTGAAGCGCGCATTTGATTATTACGGTTTACGAGCACGGGACGGGTTCCGAATCCGGGGCGAGCAGATTGACGGAAGTTTTGATCTTGATGGAGCAACCTATCTGCTGGAGGCAAAATGGGAAGCAAATAAGACCCCAGCCGCCGATCTGCACACCTTTGAGGGCAAGCTTTCACAGAAGGCGAGTTGGGCAAGAGGTCTATTTGTAAGTTATGTCGGCTTTACGGACGTAGGTCTGCACGCTTTCGGTCGCGGGAAGCGTACCGTTTGCATGAGCGGACAGGATTTTGATGAAATGTTTGAGCGGATAATTCCACTTGATGAGATAATTCGGCGAAAGGTTCGGCGAGCGGCTGAAACAGGCGATGTGCTCGTCCCGGTCCGCGATATGTTCCCCTGAACTACTCAATCGAACGACTTGAGTCGGTAGAGCGCCTCCAACGCTTCCCTCGGGCTCAGCGCATCCGGATGAACCGCATCCAACGCCTCGCGCAGCGGATCACCGGCCACTTCCTCGACCAGATTGGCGAACAGTGGCAGATCGTCGAGCCCCGCCGCCAGTCCGCCCGTTGCGGCTCGACCCGCCTCGAGTTTTGCCAGCACCGCCTTGGCGCGCGCAACGACCGGCGGAGGCAATCCCGCCAGCCGCGCGACCGCGATGCCATAACTCCGGTCTGCTGGCCCCTCCGCCAGCTCGTGGAGCAGGACGAGATCGCCTTTATATTCGCGCGCGCGGACGTGGTGGAGTGACAAGGCGGGGAGATTTTCGGCGAGGCGGGTGAGTTCGTGATAATGCGTCGCGAACAGGCAACGGCATCTGTTCACTTCGTGCACCGCTTCGACCACCGCCCAGGCGATGGCGAGGCCGTCATAGGTCGATGTGCCGCGCCCGACCTCGTCGAGGATGACCAGGCTGTCCGGCCCGGCCTGGGCGAGGATCGCGGCGGTTTCGACCATTTCGACCATGAACGTCGAGCGCCCCCGCGCCAGATTGTCCGACGCGCCGACGCGGCTGAACAGCCGGTCGACGATGCCCAGCGTGGCGCTGGTCGCGGGGACGTAGCAGCCTGCCTGTGCCAGCACGGCGATCAACGCGTTCTGGCGCAGGAACGTCGATTTGCCGCCCATATTCGGGCCGGTGACCAGCCACAGCCGGTCGTCTTCGCTCAGGCGGCAATCATTGGCGACGAACCGCCCGCCCGATTTGCCAACGGCGGCCTCGACCACCGGGTGCCGCCCGCCCTCGATCTCCAGACAGGGATGTTCGACCAGCGATGGCCGGCACCACCCGCCCTCGACCGCGCGTTCGGCCAGTGCGCTGGCGACATCGAGCCGCGCCAGCGCCTCGGCGGTGCGGCAGATTGCGGACGCCTGCGCGACGGCCAGCGCGGTCAGTTCCTCGAGATGCGCCGCCTCCGCAGCCAGCGCGTGAGCCCCCGCTTGCCCGACGGTCGACGCCGCCTCGTGCAGTTCGGGCGAATTGAACCGCACGACGCCCGCGAGCGTCTGGCGATGCGTGAACCCCGAATCGGCGCGCATCAGCGGATCGGCAGCGCGCGCCGGAACCTCGATGTGATAGCCGAGGACGTTGTTGTGCTTGATCCGCAGCGAACCGACACCGGTCGCCACGCGCATCCGTGCTTCGAGCGCGGCAATTTCGCGCCGCCCGCTGCCGCCGGTTTCGCGCAACGCGTCGAGCGCGGCATCGTAACCCGCGGCGATATAGCCGCCATTCGCGGCGTCGATCGGCGGCTCGGGCACCAGCGCGCGGGTCAGCATGTCGATCAGCGCGCCGTGTCCGGACAAATCTGGCGCGAGCTTGGTCAGCAGCGTCGGCGGATTTTCGGTACGCGAAAGCTGCTCGCTCAGCGTCCACGCGCCTGACAGTCCATCGCGCAGCGCCCCGAGATCGCGCGGGCTGCCACGTCCCGCCGACAACCGCCCGAGCGCGCGGGCGATATCGGGCATCCGCCGCAATGTTTCGCGCAATCCTGCGCGGCGCAAACTGTCCTCGGCATAATGGCCGACCAGATCGAGCCGCGACCCGATGTGCGCCCGATCGGTTAGCGGGGCGGACAGGTCGGCGGCGAGGCAGCGCGCACCGCCCGAAGTCACCGTGCGGTCGATGCAATCGAGCAGCGACCCCGCGCGCGCGCCGCCGGTGCTGATGGTCAGTTCGAGACTTTCGCGCGTGGCCGCGTCGATCGCCATGTGATCGCTGGCCAAGCGCCGGGTCGGGGCGCTCAGGAACGGCAATGTGCCTTTGCCGGCATGATCGAGATAGGCGAGCAATCCGCCCGCCGCCGCCAGTTCACAGCGTCCGAAATCGCCGAAGCCGTCGAGCGTGGCAACCCCGTGCAGCGTTTTGAGCCGCGCTTCGCCTTTGGCCGAATCAAAATCCCGGGCGGGTCGCCCAATTGCCGTCGTCCCGGCGAAAGCCGGGACCGCTATCGGTGAAGCACGACCGTCGACAGCGGCCCCGGCCTCCGCCGGGGCGACAGTCTCCTTTGGCCCGATCCTCGCGATCAGCGCATCGACCTCGCCCGCCGCAACTTCGCCCAATTCCATCGCGCCAGTCGAAACGTCGGCTGCGGCATAACCCACCCGGTTGCCCGCCCGCGCCAATGCCACCAGCCAGTTCGCCGCCTTGCCGTCGAACAATACTTCCTCGGTCAGCGTCCCCGCCGTCACCACCCGCACGATTGCGCGCGCCACCAAAGTCTTGCCGCCGCGCGCCTTGGCCTGCGCCGGTGTCTCGATCTGCTCGGCAATCGCGACGCGCTGCCCCGCCCGGATCAACCGTGCGAGATACGCGTCCGCCGCATGCACCGGCACGCCGCACATCGGGATGCGCTCACCGTCATGCTCACCACGCCCCGTCAGCGCGATGTCGAGCAGTTGTGCGGCGACTTTCGCGTCTTCGAAAAACATCTCGAAGAAATCGCCCATCCGGTAAAACAACAGGCAATCGGGTGCTTCGGCCTTGAGCGTCAGATACTGCGCCATCATCGGGGTCGGGGCGGTGGCCATGCGTCAATTGCCCGATACACAATCGCTCGATTGTGGCGATAGGCGGAATGACGCTACACAAAGCGTCGATTGAGGGGAATCACATGAGCGACGAAGCCAACGTCCAGTTTTCCGACCGTGAAGCGTTGCTGTTCCATTCGGAAGGACGACCGGGCAAGCTCGAGATCGTCGCCACCAAGCCGATGGCGACGCAGCGCGATTTGTCGCTGGCTTATTCCCCCGGCGTCGCCGTGCCGGTGCGCGCCATCGCCGAGGATCCGGCGACCGCTTATGATTACACCGCCAAGGGCAATCTGGTCGCGGTGATCTCCAACGGCACCGCCATCCTCGGCATGGGCAATCTGGGCGCGCTGGCGTCGAAGCCCGTGATGGAAGGCAAGGCGGTGCTGTTCAAACGCTTCGCCGACGTCGATTCGATCGATCTGGAGGTCGATACCGAGGATACCGAAGCCTTCATCAACTGCGTCGCGTTGCTCGAACCCAGTTTCGGCGGGATCAACCTCGAAGACATCAAGGCACCCGAATGCTTCATCATCGAACAGGCGTTGAAAGAACGCATGTCGATTCCGGTGATGCATGACGACCAGCACGGCACCGCGATCATCACCGCCGCCGGCCTGATCAACGCCGTGTTCCTGACCGGCCGCAAGATGGACGAGGTCAAAGTGGTCGTGAATGGCGCGGGCGCGGCGGCGATCGCCTGCACCGCGCTGATCAAGGCGATGGGTGTGCGCGGCGACCATGTCATCATGTGCGACCGGTCGGGCGTGATCTATCAGGGCCGCGAAAAGGGCATGGACCAGTGGAAGTCCGCCCACGCGTCGCCGACTGACGCCCGCACGCTCGAAGAGGCGCTCGATGGTGCCGACATTTTCCTGGGGCTCAGTGCCAAGGGTGCGCTCAAGCCCGAATATCTGGCGAAGATGGCCAAGGCCCCGATCATCTTTGCGATGGCCAACCCCGATCCCGAAATCACGCCTCCGGAGGCCAAGGCGGCGCGACCCGATTGCATCATCGCCACCGGACGCTCGGACTATCCGAACCAGGTCAATAACGTCCTCGGCTTCCCGTTTATTTTCCGCGGTGCGCTCGATGTCCGCGCGACCGCGATCAACGAGGAGATGAAGGTCGCGGCGGCGAAGGCAATTGCCGAACTGGCGCGCCAACCAGTGCCGGAGGAAGTCGCGGCGGCCTATGGCGGGCGCACTCCGTATTTCGGCAACGATTATATCATTCCCGCGCCGTTCGATCCGCGCCTGATGGAAATCGTCCCTGCTGCGGTGGCTCAGGCGGCGATGGATTCGGGCGTGGCCGGCAAGCCGATCGAAGACATGGAGGCGTATCGCCAGTCGCTGCGTGCGCGGCTCAATCCGACGACCTCGATCCTCAGCCTGGCCTATCAGGGCGCCCGCGCGACGCCCAAGCGTGTGGTGTTTGCGGAAGGCGAGGAGGAAGTCGTCCTGCGCGCTGCAATCTCGTTCCACGATGGTGGCTATGGCACGCCGGTGCTGGTCGGGCGCGACGACGTGCACGACCGATTGAAGGCGCTGGGCGTCGACAACCCCGAAAAGTTCGAGGTGCATAACAGCCGCAACTCGCCGCTGGTCCCGCAAATGGTCGACATGTTGTACGAACGGCTCCAGCGGCGCGGGTACCTCCGCCGCGAGGTCGAGCGGATGGTCAATCAGGACCGCAACATCTTCGCCGCCGCCCTGCTCAAACTGGGGCAGGCCGATGCGATGATCACCGGCGTCACGCGGACCTATGCCCAGACCATGCGCGACGTCCGCCGGGTGATCGACCACGAACCCGGCCGCACCCCGTTCGGCATCCATGTCCTGGTCGGCCAGGCGCACACCGTGTTCATGGCCGATACCACGGTCAACGAACGCCCCAGCGCGTCCGAGTTGGCCGATATCGCCGAAGGGACCGCAGCGGTCGCGCGACGCATGGGACACGAACCCCGTGTGGCGTTCCTCAGCTATTCGACCTTCGGCAACCCGCCGGGCGCGTTCCTCGAAAACATTCGCGATGCCGTGGGACTGCTCGAACAGCGCGGCGTCGATTTCGAATTCGAAGGCGAAATGGCACCCGATGTCGCGCTCAATCCGAAGGTCTTGGCCAGCTATCCGTTTGCCCGCCTGTCCGGCCCCGCCAACGTGCTGATCATGCCGGGGCTCCAGTCGGCCAACCTCAGTGCCAAGCTGTTGCGCGAACTGGGCGGCGATTCGGTGATCGGGCCGATGCTGATCGGGATGGAACAGCCGGTGCAGGTCGCGACCATGTCATCGACGGCGAGCGAGTTGGTGACGCTGGCGGTGCTCGCGGCGGGCGGTGTGGCCCGATAATGCGCGGCCGATGAGCGCGGGTCTGCAAAACGCGCTGATCGTGTCGTTGTCGGTGATCGTCGCGTCGCTCGCCGCCTGGGTGGCCTTGGCGAGCCGTAACCGGCGTTAGTTGCTGCCGCTGCCGCCGGTCGGGTTGTCGGCGGTGCCGCCGCCCTGGCCGACCGATCCGACCTGACCGATATTGCCGAACAGATCCTCGAAGAAGTTACGGTTACGGCCCAGCGTCGGGGTCTTGTCGCCCACCGGATGGATCGACACGACGCGTGTCAGCCCGAGGTTTTCCGCCGTCGCGACATTGCCCGCCGGATCGAAGCGAACGTGCAGCATCGTTCCTTCCTTGGGCTTGGGATTGCCGAACGCGACCTGCGCCAGCTCACGCCCGACATAATACCAGTCGTTATTGTCGAACTGGCCCATGAACGTCGGCCGGCCGAGCGCGCGTTCGACCGATGCGCGATTGTCCACGCCCGGCTGCACCGACGCGACCAGTTGCGGATCGGTCAGATAGCCCTGGTGCGTCCGCACGGAGGCACAGCCCGAGAGCGCGGCGGCGGTAACGAAGAGCAAACATAGTGAACGCATCATCGGCTTTCGAATTCGCACGCGTGCGATTGCTGTCGCGTGAACGCGCGCCATATGGGATGGGCGCGAAGGCGGCAAGCAGAAGGGCGATGACGTGAGTTTGTGGCGGCGACTGATCGGCAAGGACGGGCGTGACGACTGGCGGCCGCTTTATGCCGCGATCGTGGCGGAGGCGCGCCGACCCGAATGGTATAAGGGCGCTGCGGTGCCCGACACCGTCGAAGGACGGTTTGACATGGTCGCCCTGGTGATGAGCCTGGTGATGATCCGGCTGGAACGCGAAGCCGCCTGGGGTCGCGAAGCTTCGGCGCGCCTCACCGAAGTGTTCGTCGAGGATATGGACGGCACGATGCGCCAATGGGGCGTGGGCGATGTCGTGGTCGGCAAACGGGTTGGCGGCATGATGGGCGCGCTGGGCGGACGGCTGGGGGCCTATCGCTCGACCGACCGGCGCGGGGCGCTGATCCGCAATCTGTATCGCGGCGAAGCCCCGGCTCCGGCGGCGCTTGCGGTGGCGGAAGCGATGGTCGGCGCGCTTGAAGGCGGCCTGGCGATCGTCCCGCGCGATGCGTTGCAGGCAGGACGCCTCGGATGACCGAGCTCGAATTCAGCCGCCGCATCGCGCTGGACACCATCGGCGCGGGCGAGCGGGACGAAGACTTTGCGGCAACGCGTGACGAACGCGACGCGCTGGCCCGGCGGTTCGATTGGCTCGCCGTCGATGAGCTGAAGGGAAGGGCGCGGCTGGCACGCGTTGCCGGCGGCGTGCGCGCCACCGGCCGGCTGCATGCGACCATTGTGCAAAGCTGCGTCGCGACCGGTGCCCCGGTTCGCGAATCGATCGACGAAGCGTTCGACCTGCATTTCGTCGAGGGACTGGCGACGCCCGAGAGCGAAGAAGTCGAACTCGGCGAAAGCGAACTCGACACGCTGCCGATCGAAGGCGGCGCGATCGACCTTGGCGAAGCCGCGGCGCAGACCGTCGCGCTCGCGGCCAACCCCTACCCGCGCTGCGCCGATGCCGACGATGTGAACCTGACCGCCGGCCCCGCCAACGGTGCGTTTGCAGGGCTAAAAGGTCTGATCAGACCCTAGAACGGCACATCATCGTCGAGGTCGGCATCGAACGCCGGCGGACGGCCACCCGTCGCGGCACCGCGATTCTGGTAATTGCCGCGCGGCGCGTCGTCGCGATTCGTACGCTCGTAACCACCACCGCCACCACCGCCGCCGCCGCCTTCGCGACCGTCGAGCAGCACCATCGACGAATTGAAATTCCGCAGCACGACGTCGGTGGAATAGCGGTCGTTGCCGTCCTTATCCTGCCATTTGCGCGTCTCGAGCTGGCCTTCGAGGTAAACCTTCGAGCCTTTTTTCAGATATTGCTCGGCAACGCGCGCGAGGCCGTCCGAAAAGATCGAGACGTTATGCCACTCGGTCTTGTCCTTGCGCTCGCCGGTGTTCTTGTCCTTCCAGCCCTCTGACGTCGCGACCGAAAAGCTGACGACCTTGCCGCCATTGGCGAAGCTGCGGCTTTCGGGATCCTTGCCCAGATTGCCGACCAAAATAACCTTGTTGACGCTGCCTGCCATCGTAACTCCAAACACATCCGTTCGTGCTGAGGAGGGACTGAGCGAAGTCGAAGGCCCGTCTCGAAGCACCGTCCTTCGAGACACCGCTTCGCCAAGCTCAGCGGTTCCTCAGGACTAACGGCAGGTCTTAGAGGCCGAACGCCTTGGCCGTCCAGAACGTAATTCCCGCGGCGACGTAAGCTAGGCCGAACAGATAGGCCAACATGAAGCCCGGCCACTTCCAACCATTGGTCTCGCGCCTCACCACCGCAATCGTCGAAATACACTGCGGCGCGAATACGAACCAGGCGAGGAAGGCCAATGCGGTCGGCAGCGTCCACGCCTTTTTCAACGCACCGACCAGCGAACGGTCGCGGCCGGCATCGTCGCCTCCATTGTCGATCGCATTGACCGTCGCCAGCGCCGACACCGCGACTTCGCGCGCGGCCATCGCCGGGATCAGCGACAGGACGATATCGCGATTGAACCCGATCGGCGCAAAGACCGGGGCGAGGCCATCGGCGATCCGCCCGGCGATCGAATGGTCGACCTGGCTCTTGGCCGACCCTGCGGGCACTTGCGGGAAGCTGAGCAATATCCACAGGATCATCGTAGTCGACGCGATGATAGTGCCCGCGCGCTTCAGAAACACCACCGCCCGCTGCCACAGGCCCAGCGCAACATCGCGCCAATTGGGCCATTGATATTTGGGCATTTCCATCATGAAGCCATGCACCGGCCCCTTGGTTACCGTCCGCCGCAGCAGCAACGCGGCGAGCAACGCGCCGACAATGCCGGATACATACAGGCCGAACAGCACCAACCCCTGCAACCCGAGTCCCGGACCCACCGTGCGCGCCGGAATGAACGCGGCGATGATCACCGCATAGACCGGCAGCCGCGCCGAACACGTCATCAACGGCGCGATCAGGATCGTCGTCAGCCGGTCCTTTTCGTCCTCGATCGTCCGTGTCGCCATGATGCCGGGGATCGCGCAGGCGAAGCTGGACAGTAGCGGAATGAACGCCCGGCCCGACAGCCCGACACTGGCCATCAGCCGGTCCATCAGGAACGCGGCACGGACCATATAGCCCGATGCTTCGAGCAACAGGATGAACAGGAACAGGATCAGGATCTGCGGCAGGAACACCACCACCGCACCGACCCCGGCGATCACACCATCGACCAGGGCCGAGCGCAACAGCCCCGGCGCCATCGCCCCCTCGACGCCTTGGCCCAGTGACGCAAAGCTCGCATCGAGCCAGTCGGCGGGCGCCTGTGCCAGGCTGAACACCGCCTGGAACATCACGAACATCAGCAGCGCGAGGATGATCGGCCCGGCGACCGGGTGCAGCGCCACGCGATCGAGGCTGGCACTGATCCGCCGGTGCGGGCTGTGTTCGGTGGTCACCGCATTGGCGATCTTGCGCGCCGCGCGCTGACGCTGCGTCATGTCGCTCACCGGGACGGCGACCGCCGCGGCCGGTGTGGCATCGACCATCTCGCCGATGCTGGTGAGCAGCTCCTCGAGCCCCCGTTTGCGCACGGCAACGGTCGGCACCACCGGCACGCCCAATTGGGCGGACAAGGCAGCGACATCGATGTGCAGCCCGTCGCGCAGCGCGAGGTCGTGCATGTTGAGCGCCACGACGCACGGCCGCCCGAGTGCGATCAACTCCATCGCAAAGCGCAAATGATTATCGAGATTCGACGCATCGACCACGATCACGATGGCGGACGGAATGCGCTCGCCCTCCTGCTTCCCCAGCACCACGTCGCGCGTGACGCGTTCGTCGGGGCTGGAGGGCGTCAGGCTGTAGGTGCCGGGCAGGTCGACCAGTTCGACCGGGCGTCCGTCGGGCAGCGCCAGCCGCCCGGCATGGCGCTCGACCGTCACCCCCGGATAATTGCCGACCTTCTGCCGCGCGCCGGTCAGCGCGTTGAACAGCGCCGATTTGCCCGCATTGGGATTGCCGACTAGCGCCACCATCGGCGCGGCGAGGATCGTCGTCTCGGCGTTCATGCCGCTTCGACGCCGATCGCGGCGGCATGCGCGCGGCGGATCGCGACCGTCATCCGCCCGACGCGCACCGCCAACGGATCGCGCGCGACGAAGCCGCCGCCGTGGAGCGGTGTCACCGTTACGCCTTCATCGAATCCGAGTTCGCGCAACCGCCGCGCATCGCGTTCGGACAGCGCCGACCAATCGATCGATTCGATCGTGGCTTCGGTGGACAAGGGCAGCTCGGCAAGGTTCACTTGCGAGCGATTATCAGTATCGACAGCGTCGCGCTACTGGCAACGCTAGCGGCGCGGCTCCGACTGATAAACCACCCGCACGGGCTCGTTATACGTCGCCGCAGTGATCATGCCCCACAGCCAGGCGATGCCCCACAACGGAATGCCGACGATCATGCCGACGACCGTGAAGTTGAGTATTGCCGCGAGGCCGCACAGCAACAGCTGCATCAAACCTTGAAACAGCTTGCCAATGACCAGGCTGCCAAGACCGGGGATGAAGAAATTGACGATAACCGCGATTGCTTTCACGTCAGCCTCCTTGCTGTGTTAGCGATGTAAGACGCGCTATAACCGACTGCAAGAGGCGCGATCGTCACGCCACCGGATAACGCAACCGTCCCAGGAACCGCGCCAGGCTCAGCCGGTCGGGCGCCGAGTGCGACAGTCGCGCCTTGGCCTTTTCGAACTGCATCACATTGTCGATCCGCCGGCGCAGGAAGGCGCGCGTGTCGGCATGCCCCTCACTATCGTCGGCCAGCAATACGGTGACCGTCGAGCCATACACCCCCGCGAGCAGCCCGCGCTTGGTATAGTGATTGTAATCCGTCGCGGTATCGCCCGCCGCGCGCCACATCACATCCGCGGCGCGCCAGCCGAGTTTTGCCGCGCGAACCAGATTTTGCGGCTGGGCGAGAATCGCAACGGCCCGGCGCAGCGCTTCCAGATCGGGAATGACGACGTCGATCCGCGCCTCGACCAGCGCCGTAATCCGCTCGCGGATTTTCATCGCCGCCAGCCGTTCGGCGGGCAGCCGCGTGAGCATCGCCGCATCGACGACTGCAAACCACGCGTCGATCATGTCCATCGCGCCGCCGGGAAAGGCCAGCCGCGCCACGGCGGGATCGATCTGCGTCTCGGTGGCCGCCAGCGTCAGCGCCGCATCGCCCCAACCGTCGAACGCGGCATGGTGCGGCAGCGCGGCGGCGAGCGTTTCGCGCATCTGGTCCAGAGTGGCTTCGGTCATGACAGTGCGGAAATGCGCTGCTAGGGCGTCACGGTCAATAAATTCCGTGGGATCGTCATGGCGAAGTTTTTAGGCAGTTTGGGGAATGCGCTGCTCGTCGGCTTCGCGTTGCTGGTCATCGTGATCTTCGCTTTCCACGGCGGCACCGACGCACCGACCTATATGCAATGGCTGTTCCGTTACCTGCACGTCCTGTTCGGCGTGATGTGGATCGGGCTGCTTTACTATTTCAACTTCGTCCAGATCCCGACGATGCCGACCGTGCCTGCGGAACTGAAGCCGGCCGTCTCCAAATATATCGCCCCCGCGGCCCTGTTCTGGTTCCGCTGGGCGGCGCTGCTGACCGTGTTGATGGGCCTGGTCATTGCCAGCCACCCGCCGCAGGGCATCTCGAGCTATCTGGTCCCGGCGCTGACGTTCCAGCACCCGTATCAAATGATCGGCACCGGCATGTGGCTGGGCCTGATCATGGCGTTCAACGTCTGGTTCCTGATCTGGCCCAACCAGAAAAAGGCGCTCGGGATCGTCGAAGTCGATGCCGATGCCAAGGCGAAGGCGGCGACCACGGCGATGATGTTCAGCCGGATCAACACCATCCTGTCGATCCCGATGCTCTACACCATGGTGACGCAGCAGGCCGGGCTGGTCAGCTAAAGGTGGTCAACGCCTCCGGCTATTTGGCCGGAGGCGCGAACACGCCGCAAGCGATCCGCGCGCCGCTATTGCCGCTGGGGTCGGATTTATAGTCGTCGGCCCCTGCGTGAATCACGATGGCCGCGCCATCCTGGTCCATCAGCGCGGTAAAATCGCCCGGGACATCCGCCGACATCGATCCCTTGCCGTCCTTGCCGACGATCAGATTCTTGAAATCGCCGGCATGCTTGCCCTGCGGATTGTTCATGCCGTGCATCCGCCCGGAGGGGTTCCAGTGACCGCCCGCGGTCTCGAACCCCGGCGCGTCGCAGCGCCCGACGGTGTGGATGTGGATGCCATGCGGCCCCGGCGGCAAGTCGCGCACATCGACCAGCAGCCGCATGATCCCGCCAGCCACCGCGATGGTCGCGGTGCCCTTGTCGGCGCCGGTGGCGTCCTGCATCTTCGCCGCGATCTGTTGTTCGGGTTTGAGGCTGCCGTCGGGAGAGGGCAGCGGATCGGCGGCCAGCGTACGCGCTGCGACGATCAGGCAGCCACCGGCGATCAGGAATCCGTAGCGCATCAACACTCTCCAGCATCCTCTTATAATCGCGATCCTATGGTGAACCGCTCAAACGTCAACTTGTTGCGAGTGGCGCTGTGAACCGAGCATTGCTATCGCGCCGCCATGCCCGGAAAAACATTCGATCAGTGGAACGTGGGGGACCGCATCGTCCACGACCTTCACCGGACCGTGACCGATACGGACAACGTGCTGATCACCACGCTGACGCACAATCCGCAGCCGTTGCATCTCGACGCCGACTATGCCGCCGGGACCGAATTCGGTCAGGTCGTCGTCAACGGCATCTTCACGTTCGGATTGATGGTCGGGGTCAGCGTCGGCGACACCACGCTGGGAACGCTCGTCGCCAATCTGGGCTATGACAAGGTCGTGATGCCCAAGCCGGTGTTTATCGGCGATACCCTGCGCGGCGAGACCGAAGTCGTCGAATTGCGAGAGAGCAAGTCGCGGCCCGACGCCGGGATCGTCACCTTCAAGCACCGCATGCTCAACCAGCGCGACGAGGAAGTTTGCTCGTGCCTGCGCACCGCGTTGCTGCGCCGGGCATGACGTTGCGTTCACTGCTGTTCGTGCCGGGCGACCGGCCGGACCGCTTCGCCAAGGCGGCGGCGAGCGGTGCCGATGCGCTGATCCTCGATCTGGAAGACGCCGTCGCGCCCGACCGCAAGGCGGAGGCGCGCAAGGCGATCGCCGATGCGCTGCCCGGTGCGACGGTGCCGATGTTCGTTCGCGTCAACCCGCTCGACAGCAGCTTTCACGCCGACGACATTGCAGCGATTGCCGGGCTGCCGATCGCGGGCGTGTTGCTGCCCAAGGCCGAAGGCGCGGCTGACGTGCGGCGGCTGGCGGCGGAACTGCCCGGCGTGCCGATCCTGCCCATCGCAACCGAAACGCCCAAGGCGATCTTTGCTCTCGGCAGTTACGGTGAGGTCGCCGAGCATTTGATCGGGCTGACCTGGGGCGCCGAGGACTTGCCCGCCGCGATCGGTGCGACGACCAGCCGCGACGAAAACGGCGATTATCACGCGCCGTACCAACTCGCGCGCTCGCTGACGCTGTTCGCCGCACATGCTGCGGGCGTCCCGGCGATCGAGACCGTCTCGCCCGACTTTCGCGATCTCCAGCGCCTCGAAATCTACGCGCGCGCGGGCTTCCGCGACGGCTTCTCGGGAATGATGGCGATCCACCCGGCGCAAGTGCCGGTGATCAACGCATCCTTCTCGCCCTCGCCCGAACAGATCGAGGCGGCGCGACGCGTCGTGGACGCCTTCGCTGCCGATCCGGCAGCGGGCGCGCTGCAGATCGATGGCAAGATGATCGACGCGCCGCATCTGAAGGCGGCGCAGCGCCTGCTTGCGGGGATTTCAGAATGACCAGGATTGCACTTCTCGCCGGGGACGGCATCGGCCCCGAAGTGACCGAACAGGCGCGGCGTGTCCTGACCGTCGTCCGCCCCGATCTCGAATTCGTCGAAGCGTTGGTTGGCGGCGCGGCCTATCGTGTCAGCGGCCACCCGTTGCCGCCCGAAACCCTCGACATCGCCCGCAACAGCGCCGCGATCCTGTTCGGCGCGGTCGGCGATTTCTCGCTCGACACATTGCCGCGCGAACTGCGCCCCGAGCAGGCAATCCTCGGGCTACGTCGCGAGCTCGACCTGTTCGCCAATCTCCGCCCCGCGATAGTCTGGCCCGCCCTCGCCGATGCGTCGTCGCTCAAGCCCGAAATCGTCGCGGGGCTCGACATCCTGATCATCCGCGAACTCACCGGCGACATTTATTTCGGCCAGCCCAAGGGCATCGCCATCAATGCCGCCGGCCTGCGCGAAGGCCATGACACGATGCGCTATGACGAAGCGCAAATCGCCCGCGTCGCGCATGTCGCGTTCCAGGCGGCGGAAAAGCGCAGCAAGCGCGTCACCTCGGTCGACAAGGCCAACGTGCTCGAAACCATGCAGTTGTGGCGCGATGTCGTCATCGAAGTGTCGCGCGACTATCCCGGCATCGCGCTCGACCACATGTACGTCGACAACGCCGCGATGCAGCTGGTCAAGAATCCCAAGGCGTTCGACGTGATCCTGACCGGCAACATGTTCGGCGATATTTTATCCGATCAGGCGTCGATGCTCACCGGTTCGATCGGCATGCTGCCCTCCGCGTCGCTCAACGCCGACAGCCTCGGCCTCTACGAACCGATTCACGGCTCCGCACCCGATATCGCCGGACAGGATGCGGCGAACCCGCTCGCGACGATCCTCAGCGCGGCGATGCTCCTGCGCCACTCGCTGGCCGATGAAGCGGGCGCGGTGCGGATCGAGAGCGCCGTCGAAGCCGCGCTCGCCAGCGGCGCGCGCACGCGTGATCTCGGCGGCAAAATGGGCTGCACGGCGATGGGTGACGCGGTTCTGGCGGCACTGTAGGTTGTAAACGCTGAAAGCCGTGTTATAACGCCCGTATGAACGCGATCATCAAACTCTCCAAGATCGGCAATTCTGCGGGCGTCCTGCTGACGCGCGACGTGGTTGCGCATCTCGGCGCGGAGCTTGGCGATCAGCTGTCGCTGTCGATCACCCCAGAGGGGATCGAGATCAAGCCGTTCCGCGCCGATTTCGAAGCACAAATGGCGGCGGCGCGCGATGTGATGGATCGCCGCAAGCGCGCTCTCCGCGAACTCGCCAAGTAAGTCGCCATGACCGACTGGATCTGGATCGCGACGGAAGTCGCGGCGGCGGCGCATCTTGAGCAATTAGCCGAACATGGCGGGGGCGAGGGTGTGCGTGATGCGCGCCTCCTCGACAGTGCGATGGCGCGCCCGCAAAATCTCGCGGCCTATGGTGAGTCCGATGCCGCTGCGTTGGCGGCGAGCTACGCCTATGGAATCGCGCGCAATCACCCGTTCGTCGACGGCAATAAGCGCACGGCGGCGGTCGTCAGCGAGACCTTTTTGGTAATGAACGGCTACGAGCTTCACGCAACCGACGCCGAATTGGTCGTCGCATTCCTTGCCCTCGCGGCGGGCGAATTCGCTGAAGAAGAGCTCGCCGACTGGTTCCGGACGCGCCTGGCCGATCAGACGCCGGGATAAGTCTCCGCCTTCAACAATTTTGCCAGATGCGCGGCGTTGGACGCGGTCTGTGCTGCGGTTTCCTTGACCTTGTCGGGCACCGCTTTCAGTTGATTGAAGTCGGTCTTGCCCATCGCCTCGCCGACCCAGTAACACGTCGCCGACGCCGGGATCGTCCAGCCGGTATCGCAAAGTGATTGATAGACCTGCGCCGATACGCAATGCGCGCCGTCCTCGTTGCCGACCACCGCGAGCAATGCGATCTTGCCGAAGCTCGGCATGCGGCCCTTGTCGTCGGTTTCGCTGAGGAACGCGTCCATCCGCTCGCATACGCGCTTGGCGATGCTCGACGGCTGACCCATCCAGATCGGGGTGCCGAAGATCAAAATGTCGGCGGCAAGGATTTTCTTGCGGATGTCCGGCCACGCATCGCCATCGCCTTCATCCGAACTCACGCCCGGCTTCACATCATGATCGGCAATGCGGATCGTCTCGCCGACCTCGACCCCGCGCGACTTCAATTCGCCCGCGACAAGGTCGATCATCGCGTCGGTCGAACTGGGTTTGCCGCCGCTCTTCTTGAGCGAACAGTTTATCGCGATGGCCGTGAGCGTCATGCCGGTCCTTTCGGTTCCCGGCTTAGACGCACCGCAGGGGCCAGACGTTCCCGCCTAGTGCGCCAGTCCCTTGTTGATTTCCTCGACCATCTTCTTTGCGTCGGCCAGCAACATCATGGTGTTGTCGGCATAGAACACGTCGTTGTCGACGCCCGCATAGCCCACGCCGCCCATCGACCGCTTGATGAAGAACACCGTCTTCGCCTTGCCCACATCGAACACCGGCATGCCATAGATCGGCGAGGATTTGTCGGTCTTGGCCGCCGGATTCACCACGTCGTTGGCGCCGATGATGAAGGCGACATCGGTCTGGGGGAATTCGGCGTTGATGTCCTCCAGCTCGAACACCTCGTCATACGGCACGTTGGCCTCGGCGAGCAGCACGTTCATGTGCCCGGGCATACGCCCTGCGACCGGGTGAATGGCGTATTTGACGCTGACGCCATTGGCTTTGAGCAGGTCGCCCATCTCGCGCAGCGCGTGCTGCGCCTGCGCCACCGCCATGCCGTAACCGGGGACGATGATGACGCTTTCGGCCTGCTGCATCATGTACGCCGCGTCTTCGGCCGAGCCGCGCTTCCACGGGCGCTGTTCCTTGGCCTCGCCCCCGCCAGCCGCCGCGTCGCCGCCGAACCCGCCGGCGATGACGCTGATGAAGCTGCGGTTCATCGCGCGGCACATGATATAGCTGAGGATCGCACCCGAACTGCCCACCAGCGCGCCGGTGATGACCATCGCGGTGTTGTGCAGCGTGAAGCCCATCGCCGCCGCTGCCCAGCCCGAATAGCTGTTGAGCATCGACACCACGACCGGCATGTCCGCACCGCCGATCGGGATGATCAGCAGGAAGCCGATGGCGAAACTGAGCACCAGGATCGCGATGAACAGCGCCGGCGTCGACCAGTGGAACAGCCCGACCAGCACGATGATCGCCGCCAGCGTCGCCAGATTGATGACGTGGCGCGCGGGCAACATGATCGGCTTGCCGCCCATATTGCCGTTGAGTTTGAGGAACGCGATCACCGATCCGCTGAAGGTGATCGCACCGATGGCGACGCCCAGCCCCATCTCGATCCGGCTGTTCAGCGCGATATCGGTGCCCGATGCGTCGAGAATGCCGAACGCGCCGGGATTGAGGTAGGCGGCGACTCCGACCAGCACTGCGGCGAGTCCGACCAGCGAGTGAAACGCCGCCACCAGCTGCGGCATGTCGGTCATCGCGATGCGGCGGGCCGTCACGATGCCGATCGCCGCGCCGATGCCAATCGCGATCAATATCTCGACGACCGTGACGCTATCGACGGACAGGTCGGCCAAGCGCGGCACATGCGTCACCAGCGTCGTCACGACGGCAATCGTCATGCCGATCATGCCAAAGCGATTGCCCCGCTGGCTGGTCGCCGGGCTCGACAGCCCGCGCAGCGCCAGGATGAAACAGATGCCCGAGACGAGATAGGCGAGCAGCGCCCAGGCGGGAACGACGGCGTGTTCCAACTTACTTGCCCTCCGCGGCGGTAACGGGTGCGGGCTTATCCTTCTTCTTGTACATCGCCAGCATCCGCGCCGTGACCGCGAACCCGCCAAAGATGTTGATGCTCGCCAGCACCACGCCGAGCAGCCCGAGCCATTTCGAACTCGCGCTACCCGCCGCCGCGCTGGCGACCAGCGCCCCGACGATGATCACGCTCGAAATCGCATTGGTCACCGCCATTAACGGCGTGTGCAGCGCGGGCGTCACCGACCAGACGACGTAATAGCCGACGAAACACGCCAGCACGAAGATCGACAGGATAGAGATGAAATCCACTGCGCCGCCCCCAACAAATCGGTTCACAGCGACCTAGCCGCGCCATCGCCGCCTGTCGACCGTTCTGGCAGTGTCCCCTCACGGCACAGTCTGCGGTTAACACGGACTTTAGGTTAGTTTGCGCACGGGCGCGGCTGTGTTAGCCAAGCCTCGGGAAAATCGCCGGTTTCTGCGATTCTCCCACGGGGTTGCGGTCGATGCGAATGGGTTCGCGATGGATGATGGCGGCGGTGGCTTTGGCCACAGCGGCACCGTGCCTCGCGCAGACGGCTTATTATGGCGGATCGCCCGACCGGCTCAGCCTGACCGTCGATGTCCGCGCCTCGGTCGCCGCGCGCTGCGGGTTCGCACCCGCCAGCGCGCCGGGGGCGAGCTATGTCGAACCCGATTTCGAAACCCAGGGATTCGACCGCGTCGCCGCGTTCAAGCTCGATTGCACCAGCGCGTCGCGCGTCGGTGTGGTGTCCAGCAATGGCGGGCTGGCAACGGGTGCCGCCGCCGGGCCGGGCTATGCCGCGCTCGCGCCTTATGACGTGCAGCTTACGCTCAACGGCAATGCGCTGAGCGCGACGGCGACGTGCGGTGCAAAGGATCTGATCGCGTCGAGCAATGCCTGCGCGCCGACCTATCTGCCGGCGGTCGGCCCCAATTTCACCGGACCCGCGTCGGCCAGCAAGGGGTTGCGCCTGCCGGGTCCGGCAACGATCGGCAGCGATTCGACCATCCGGCTGAAGGCGGGCGCCTATGCCGGCGCATCGATCCTCACCGCGGGGACCTATGTCGATACTTTAACGGTGACCATCAGCCCGGCGACATGACGCCACCGGGCCAGTTTTGTGTGTGAGTTTAAAACGGAGGGAGTGATTATGAAGAAGTTTTTGATGATCGGGGCGGCTGCCGCCTCGGCGATGGCGATGCCCGCCACCGCGCAAACGGTAACGGGGACGATCAACATCACCGGCACGGTGACCGCCAAGTGCACCATCGTCGGCGGCGCGACCGCCACGACCTACGTCGCCACGCGCGATCTCGGCGAACTGGATCAGGCGGACGGTACCCTCGAAGCCAGCGCGACGCTCGCCACGCGCTTCGGTGTGGCCGGCACGACCGCGCCGGCCTTCCGCGTCGTCTGCAACTCGGCAGCGCCGCAGATTACCGTGGATGCCAATCCGCTCGTTAACGGCGCGGCCACGCCGACCGGTTACAACAACACGGTGAATTACATCGCCCACGTCGCGGTCAATCGGGCGGACTCCACAACGGGGACCTTCGACAATGCGACGACCGGTGCGGCCACCGGCCCGGCTGCCGTTGGCGGCCCGATTTCGGGTGCGGCGGGCAATAACGTGACGGTGACCGCCGACACGTTCTCGACGCCGACGGCCGCCGCGCCGCTCGTCGCGGGTGCCTATACCGGCAACATCGTCGTCACGATCTCGCCGGTCTGATCGACGCGCTGACCATGCGTTTCGCTCTCCTCCTCTTCGTCGCGGCCGCGTCGCCTGCCTTCGGGCAGGTCGGCACGGTCGCGATCGAGGGCGTGGTGGTGCAACGCTGTGCCTTCGATACCGCCGCCCCGCGGCTGGCCCCGCAGGCACCGAACAATGTCCGCGCGCTGGCGGGTAATAATCTCGAAATCGACACGCTCGTCGATCCGGCGACCTTGGCGGTGCGCGCCGCCAATGCCGATCTGTCGTTCGCGGCAATGTGCAACGTGCCGCACATCATCCGGATCGAGGCGCAGAATAACGGCCTGTTCCGTTCGGCGGGATCGACCGCCGCGCCATCGGGCTTCGCCAATGCCGTGCCGTACCGCGCGCGCTTCACCTGGGGGGACCAGACGCGCACGCTGTTCGCGGACGCCAATACGCGGCGGCCGCGTGAAGAAATCATCGACCGGCCGCTGCCGACGGGCGGGACGTTGCTGATGCAATTGGATATTCAGCCCGGGGCGTCGAACCTCACCGCCAACGCACCACTGGTGTCGGGCAATTATGCCGAGACGTTCCGCGTGACGATCGAACCGCGCCAATGACGCGCGTTGCCTGGCTGGTCATCGCCATCGCGGCACCGCTGACGGCGCAGACCACGACGATCGATGAAGCGTCGCGCACGACCCAGACGATCCACGTCAGCGGCATCGCGCCGCCGGCCTGTCTGGTCCGTCCGGCGGGTGGTCAGCGCGGGATCAACGCGACCTTCGAATCGACCGGCAGCAGCGGAACGGTGACAATCAGCAATCTCGTCGATCCGATCAGTGCGAAGGTGTTGCCTTCGCGCATCACCCTGACGCTGCCGATTACGTGCAATTCGGCGCATATCGTCCGCCTGCGTTCGGCCGGCGGGGCTTTGCGGCGCGAAGGTGCGGCGGTGGTTCCCGGCGCGGTGTTTACCGACACTTTACCCTATGAATATGGCTTGCGCTGGGCCGGCGGCGGGACCTTGGCCCCGACCGCTTCGGGACAGGCGGTGACGGTTCAGGCCAGCGGCGCGGCGTCGGGATTGGCCGAAGTCACGCTCGACGTCCCCGGCGGCGGGCGCCCCTTGGTCGCGGGGCGATATGGCGATACGATCATCGTGGAACTCGGCGCAGCGGATTAGCGTACGTCGGGTGGGGAGATAAGGGGTGAAGCGGACAGGTTTCCTGGCGGCAATGGCCGCGCTGCTGGTCGGTGCGCCGCTGTCGGCGATGACCGTGCAGCCGGTCGTGCTCGACCTGAAGACCGCCGGTCAGGCGATGTCGCAGATCATCACCGTCGAAAACAGCTTTGCGACGCCGCTGCCGGTCGAAATGCGCATCGCCGCGCTCGATTACGATCCCGACGGGCTGAAGGCGAAGGCGGATCAGAAGGACGCCGACGACTTGCTGGTCTTCCCGCCGCAAGCCCTGATCGCGCCCGGTCAGACCCAGTCGTTCCGCGTCCAATATGTCGGCGATCCGGCGCTGGCCAAGTCGCGGCACTTTTACGTCACCGTGGCGCAATTGCCGGTCAAGCTGCCGTCCAACCAGTCGGCGATCCAGATCCTCTACAATTTCCAGGTGCTCGTCTCGGTCACGCCGCAGGGGGCCGTGCCCGCGCTCAAGATCGATTCCGCGACGATCGCCAAGGACACCAACGGCAAGCCGATCCCGCTGCTGACATTGTCGGATCCGAGCAACGCGCATGCCTATCTCTCCGCCGGGCGGGTGCGCATCACCGCCAGCGATGCGGCGGGCAAGGAAGTCTATCGCCGCACCTTCACCGGCCCTGAAATTCAACAAACTGTCGGGTTCGGACTGGTCGGCGCGGGACAGACGCGACGGCTGACCATCCCGGCGGAACTGCCGCCCACTGCAACCACCGTCGATGCGCAATTCACGCCCGAAAAATAGGGCATTTGCCTGTAGCGCGGTGGCGATCGGCTGGGCCGCGTCGGGCGCGGCGCAGACCCCGGCGATCAAGACCGTGCGGATCGATCCCGCGGTCGGTCCGTCGGCGTCGGCGACACGGCTGAACCCCACCGGCCGCGCGATCATCCTGACCGTCGGCGCGATCGACGGTGCGGCGTATCTCGGCGATGTGCCGCTGACGCTCGGTGTCGACGATAGTATCCAGCTTCCGGCGCAACGCCTGCTCGATCTGCTCCAGCCGCTGCTCGATCCGGACGCGTTCAAGGCGTTGCAGGGCGCGTTCGCGGGCAAGGACACCCTGACCCCGGCCGATTTCTCCGCATCGGGCGTCGCGCTCAAATACGATCCGCAGCGGCTGCAGCTGCTGGTGACCATCGATTCCGGCCGCCGCGCCGCGCGCAATCTGGCGATCAGCCCGATCGACCGCGCGCGCGTCGGCGGCTTTGCCAAGCCCGCGGCGTGGAGCGCCTATCTCAACATCCGCGGGTCGCAGGATTACAACTATACCGGCAATTTCAGCGACGGCTTCGGCAAGCCCGTGTTCTTCCTCGACGGTGCCACGCGCGTCGGCCAGGTCGTGGTGGAGGGCGAAGGGGTCTACCAACCCGGCGCGGCGACCAGGGATTTTCAGCGGCTGGGCACGCGCGCGGTGTACGACAGCCAGACGCTGGTCGCGCGGTTCACCGCCGGCGATCTGCAGACCGTGTCGCGCGGCTTTCAATCGGCGCCCGACATTGCCGGCGTGTCGATCTTCCGCTCCTATTCGGTGCTGCAGCCGCAACAGGTCGTGCGCCCGCGCGGCGACCGGAGTTTTCAGCTCGACCGCCCGGCCACCGTCGAAGTTCAGGTCAACGGCCAGATCGTCCGCCGCCTCGCGCTGCAGCCCGGCACCTACAATCTCCGCGACTTCCCGTTCACGCAGGGGGCCAACGATATCCGCCTCGCGATCCTCGACGATACCGGACGGACGCAAAGCCTGCGCTTCAACCTGTTTCTCGACCAGTCGCAGCTCGGCCCAGGGCTGAGCGAGTTCGGACTCTACGCCGGCGTGCTCGCGCCGCTCGGCCTCAACGGCCCGAACTACACCAACAACCCCGCCCTCAGCGGCTTTTACCGTCGCGGCATCAGCGACAGCCTGACCCTGGGCTTCAACACCCAGGCCGACAAGTTCGGCCAGCTTGCCGGTGTCGAAGCGGTGATCGCCTCCAGCTTCGGCACCATCGCCACCAATGCCGCCGTCAGTCATGTGCGCGGCTATGGCGCGGGCCTCGCCACCGTCACCAGTTTCCAGCGGTTGATTCAGCGTTCGGGCGGCCGCACCGACAGCCTGACGCTGAGCCTCGAGACGCGCAGCCGCAATTTCGGGCCGATGGGCACGTTGATCCCGTCCAATCCCTATCGCTACGAAATCGGCGGCAATTACTCGCATGCCTTTACCGACGATTTCTTTGCCGGGCTCGATGCGCGCTATTCCCGCGCGCGCTTCGGCTTTACCAACAGCCAGACCTATCGCGCCTCCGCCGGTCTGCGCCTCAGCCAGCGCCTCAGCCTCAGCGCCGACGCGCGCTATGAAAAGGACGAACGCGGCAGCCGCGTCGCCGGATTGTTCTCGATCACTGCGCGGCTCGGCAAATTTTCGTCGGCGCGCGCCGATTACGACACGCGCGACAACCGCGCGCGCCTTTCGTACCAGACCCTCAACGGCCAGGGCGTCGGCAGCTATAATCTGACCGCCGATGTCGAACGCAGCGACCTGGGCAGCGGCGCCAGCGTCAACGCCAATTACTTCACCAACCGCGCCGAACTGGGCTTCAGCCATTTCGGCACGTTCGACACCAATTTCGGCGCGTCGCGTGAGCAGCGCACGTCGGTCCGCGCCGCGACCTCGATCGCCTTTGCCGATGGCGCGGTGTCGGTCGGCCGTCCGATCTACGACAGCTTTGCGATCGTCAAACCCTATGCGTCGCTCAAGGGTGCCGACATCATCCTCGATCCGGCAATCAGCGGCTACACCGCCGCCACCGGCATGCTGCACGCCGCGACACACCCGAGCCTCAGCGCCTATGCCGAACGCACGGTCGCCGTCGATGCGCCCAATGCGCCGCCCGGCACCGACCTTGGCCAGGGCTCGTTCCGCGTCTTCCCGCCCTATCGTTCGGGGTACAAGATCGTCATCGGTTCCGCCTACAGCATCACCGCGCTCGGCAATCTGCTCGATGCCGCCGGCGGACCCGTGGCGCTGGTCACCGGCACCGCCACCGAACTGGCGCATCCCGACCATACGCCGCTCACCGTTTTCACCAATCGCGAAGGCCGCTTCGGGCTGGCGGGCCTCGCGCCGGGCAAGTGGCGCATCGAAATGCTCGACGACGATCGCTCGGTGTTCGATTTCGAGATCGGAAAAACCGCGACAGGCGTGGTGCAATTGGGCAAGCTTGGCGCGGTAAAGGGTCGATGATGAAGTTACGCGCGTTCCTCGGTGGCGTCGTCCTGCTCGCAGCTTCGGCGGCGGGCGCGGCGGGCCGCTGCGATATCGAAAGTTCGACCGGCGGCACGTCGTCGGCGACCTATGATCCGTTCAGCGCCAGCCCGACCATCGCCAACATCAACGGCGTCCAGATGATTCGCCTGCGCGGCACCGGCGGCGAACTGGCGACCCAGATTACCTATTATCTCAAGGCGCGCGCGACCGGCTTCGACGGATCGACGCTGCAAGTCGTTTCGGGCAGCGGCGGGGGCGGCAATGGGGAGGGGTATAACAACAATATCCTCGTCGCCGCGAACGGCGCGCCGCCACCGCTCAACAACAATTCGCCGCCGCCCGCGGGCACCTTCAAATGGAATTTCGGCAACAGCAACGGGTCCGCCGGGTTCACGCTCAATTACCGCCTGACGCTGCCCGCCGGGCTCGACACCGCGTCCTCGACGCAATTGGTGTTCGACCTCTATTACCGCTGCAAGGCGCGCTCGCTGGACGGGACGCAGACGTTCGACGATACCGGCATGATCCCCGGCGCACTCGGCCTCAACCTCACCGTGCGCAACGCGCTGCAAGCCTATTTCAACGGCCAGGCCTCGGCCAACACGCTGTCGTTCGATTTCGGCGAAGTCGGCGCGACCGGCACCGCCACCGTCGCGGGCACCCCGGCCAGCTATACGCGCAGCGGCTTCATCAATGTGCGCAGTTCGGGCGCGTACAGCGTGTCGCTCGCCTCCGACAATAATTTCCGCCTGACCTATCCCGGCGGCAATCCGGCCACCCCCGCGCAATCGCTGACCTATTCGGCGACGCTGCTCGGGCAAACGCGCAGCGGCTCGTCGGGCAGCGGTGCGGCGGTCTCCCCGATCACGCGCCAGTGCCTCCGCGCCGGTGTGCCCGCGCCGGGCAACCAACTGCCGCTGTCGGTGACGCTGACCGAAGGCGGCACGACCAAGACGCCGGCGCCGGTCTATGCCGACCGGCTGGTCATCACCATCGCCCCGATCGTCTCGACGGCCGTGACCAGCTGTCCGTAACTATGCCCCCACTGGCGGGGTCCTGGTCGCCAAAACCAACGCTGGCGATGAAAAGCGGACTGTCCGCTAACGACCCAATAGCGGACGCTCCCTCCAATTTGGAGAGTCGCCATGCACAGAAAGACCAAGGTGCACGTGCCAAATTGGTACAGCGTAATGGTCTCAGCACTCTTGTCCGCTATCTTAATATTTCCAAGATGATAGGGTCCGCAAGTTAGTCTCCCAGCCGGGCGGCTGCGGAGGGGCATTATGAACAAGTATATCGTGTCGGCGCTCGCATTTGCGTGCGCCGCCGCCGCCATTCCGGCTCAGGCCGCCGAATATTTCACGACCTACACGAGTAATTCGGGTCCCTCGACCGTCGCATCCATGTGGTTCACGGCATCCGACGTGGTCAACAGCAAGGGCGGTTATGACATCACGGGAATCCGCGGCGACGTGAACGGTGACGCCATCGTCAGCCTCGAGCCGAATCCCAAGCAGCCCGGACTGGCGCTGTCAGCCAGCCGTCTCTGGAATTTCGACAACGTGCTGTATGGCAACGGGCCGCTGCTCGATACCGATGGTGCCGTGTTTCAGACCTTTAGCGGTCGCGAATACAATATCTGGAACGAAGCCGCCGGGCTCTACAAGATGGTGAGCTATCAGAAGACCGCGACCGGAGCCTATAACGACCGCATCCCAACTCTGGGCACGATCAGTGCGGCGGCTCCGCCGCCTGTGGCCGATCCGACGCCGCCAACGGGACCGACCACGCTCGATTTCGAAGATGCGCGGACATATGCCGACAGCTCCATCAAGACACAGGGATTCAAGTTCGTCAGTGCGACCTGCTGCGAATTCGCCTTCGGCGTTTCAAGCACAGGCGCCAGCAATGACACGCGGCGCATGATCTACAATGGCGCCCCGGTCACAATGGCGACAGTCGACGGCAGTCATTTCAACGCGACAAGCATCGACGCCGGGCTGGGATCGTATTTCACGCCAGGTCAGGCTTATTCGATCATGCTGAGTGGAACTCGCGCCGATGGGTCGCAAGTCACGCAAGCGCTCGACGTCACGGACACGTTCAGCACCTATGCGCTCCACAATTTCGACAATCTGGTGTCGTTGCAGTTCGGGCATCCAGGGGGCGGCTTCTATTTCACCTTCGACAATCTCGCGGTCAGCCCGTTTTCCGCAACGCCCGAACCGGCGGCATGGGCGATGATGCTGGTCGGCTTCGGCGCGATGGGTGGTGCGATGCGCCGCCGCAAGCGGACCGCTGTCATCTTCGCTTAACAGGATTAAAAAGGGCGTCGCTGAAATCGCGGCGCCCTTTGTATGTCAGCTGACCACCCAATAATGGCCGTTCCAGCTCCCCAACCATAAGCTGCATTGCCAGGTGTCGAAGTCGCAAAACGACATTATGACCGCGCGGCAGCCTAGCCCTCAACCCAACACCAACCAAAGCCTTCGTCATTCCCGCGAAGGACTCTTTCGCGGGGGTGACGAAATCCGGATCTGGATTGAGCGGATCGCCGCGCGAACCGTCCTATTTCCCTGCCAACTCCGTCATCATGATCTTCCAGTGCGCCACGCTGTCGTCCAGCGCGGCGACCGGCAGGCGTTCGTCCTTGCCATGCGCGCGCAGATCCGCGGGGACGCGGACCCAGGCGCCGGCCACGCCATAGACCGGCACACCGGCGACGCGGAACGGGCGCGCATCCGACGCACCGGTCGACATTTCGGGGAAGATCGGCATGCCCGGATGCAGCGTCGTGACGGCCTTGGTATAGGCGGCGGTCACATCGGGGCGCAGCGGTGATGCGAGCGAGGCGACGTAATCGTCGTTGCGCGTCACGACGACGCCGGGATCGGCGACCAGCTTGCTCAACTCCGCCTGCACCGCATTCGGATCGACGCCCGGAATGATCCGGCAATTGACCATCGCCGTCGCCAGTTGCGGCAGGGCATTGTCGGCATGCCCGCCGAACAGCCGCGTCGGCACGCAACGCGTTCGCGTCAGGCCGACATAGGTGTCGTCGGCCTCGACCACGTCGGCGGCGGCATCGTCGCCTGCCAGCCATTTGCCGATGCTGGCGCGCATGTCGGGGCGCGGGTCGATCTTGGTCATCGCGGTGAAATAGGCGCGCGACGTTTCGTTGAGCGTCGGCGCAAAGCGATACGCCTCGAGTTTGTCGAGCGCGTGCGCCAGTTGATAGATCGCATTGTCCTTGCGCGGCTTCGACGAATGCCCGCCGCGATTGCGAACCGTGAAGGTATAGCCGGCAAAGGTCTTTTCCGCCGTCTGCAGCGACGCACCCAGCGGCTTGTCGTCCATCGTATACCCGATCCCGCCGCCATCGGCGTTCAGCCCGAATTCGGGACTGCCCATCGCCGCCAGCCATTCGGTTGCGCCCTTGTTGGCGCCGATGCCATTGGTTTCCTCGTCACCGGTGAAGAACACCACGATATCGCGCTTGGGCTTCCATCCGCTCGCCTTCAGGTCGAACATCGCCTGCGCGATGGAGGTGATGCCCTCCTTCATGTCGGTCGTGCCGCGGCCGTAATAATAGCCGTCCTTTTCGGTCAGCACGAACGGGTCGGTCGTCGAATCCTCGCGCTTGGCCTCGACCACGTCCATATGCCCCATCAACAGGATCGGCTTGGCCTTCGCGCCCGGCGCGCGCCATGTGACCATCAACGCGGCGGTGTTGTCCTTCTGTGTCCCGTCGGCGTTGGTGGTGGCATAGGGCAAAACCTTCACATCGGCATCGGCAAAGCCGGCCTTGCGAAACTCGCCGGCCAGGTAATTCGCCATCTCCGGCACCTTGCCGCGCCCCAGCACCGTCGGCGTGTTGATGATATGTTCGAACATCACCTTCGTCGCGTCGTGGCGCGCCGGGCTGATCGGGGCGGCGGTCGCATTCGTGGCGATCGTCGCGGTGGCGGCAAGCAGCATGGCCTTCATGTGAGTCGTCTCCCTTTATCGCCCACGCTAGCGCCGGTGCACGCGCGGGGCTAGGTGTCTGTGGATGACGAATATCCTGCTGACGGGCGCCTCCCGGGGCATCGGCGCGGCCATCGCCACGCGCCTGAACGGTGCCGATGTCCGGCTGCTCGCCGTGTCGAGTGCGGACGGCGATTTCCATGATCCCCTGACTCCCCGGATATTATGGAACCGTGCGATCGACGAGCTCGGCCACGTCGATGTGCTCATCAACAATGCCGGGGTATTCGAAGCCGCACCGCTCGATTTGCCCGATGACGATTGGCTCGCGAATTGGGACCGGACCATGCGCGTCAACCTGACCGCATCGGCCCAGCTGTGCCGCTTCGCCGTCCAGCATTTTCTGGAGCGCGAAGGCGGCCGGATCGTCAACATCGCCAGCCGCGCCGCCTATCGCGGGGACAGCCCGGCGCATTGGCATTATGCCGCGTCCAAAGCGGGGATGGTCGCCATGACCAAAACCATCGCCCGGGGCTATGCGCGGGACGGCGTCCTCGCCTTCTCGATCTGCCCCGGCTTCACCATGACCGGCATGGCCGAGGATTATCTGGCGAGCCGCGGCGGCGACAAACTCCTTGCCGACATCCCGTTGGGGAAAGTCGCCGATCCGTCCGAGGTGGCCGAAGTCGCAGCATTCGCCGCCCTCCACGCCCCGCCCTCGATGACCGGCGCAGTCCTCGACATCAATGGCGCCAGCTATGTCCGTTGAAAGCTGGAAGCTGACGCTCCCCTGCACCCGCGCCGAGGCCGAGCTGCTGGCGGTCGCCGATCTTGGCCATCTCGATCCCGCACCGGTGCTCAACGTCAGCGAGCCGGATGAGAGCAAGCCCGACGCGTGGCAACTCGACGCCTATTTCGAGGGCCGCCCGTCGCGCATCGTGATCCGCCGCGTCGCCGAACTCGTCCCCAGCGCGCGGCGCATCGAACCGCGCGCGGTGCAGGTGGTCGAACAAGATTGGGTCACGCTCAGCCAAGGCGGGTTCGCGCCGATGCAGGCCGGACGGTTTCGCGTGCGCACGCCGGAACAAGCGGCCGCAAGCGGCGATTTCGTCATCCCCGCCGGCCTGGCCTTCGGCACCGGCCAGCATGCGACGACCAAGGGTTGCCTCGAAGCCCTCGACCGCCTCAAGCGGCAGGGCAAAATCTATCGTAACATGATCGATGTCGGCACCGGCACCGGCCTGCTCGCCTTTGCCGCGATGCGCCTGTGGCCGTCCGCGCGCGCCACCGCATCGGACATCGACCCGATCTCGGTCCGCGTCGTGCGCGAAAACATGGCGCTAAACGGGGTAAGCGGGCTCGACCTGTTCGTCGCCGACGGCCTGATCCACCGCGAACTCGTCGCGCGCGCGCCGTACGATCTGGTCGTCGCCAACATCTTGGCCGGCCCGTTGATCGACATGGCGCCGCACCTCGCCGCCGCACTCGCCCCGCGCGGCACGTTGCTGCTCGCGGGCCTGCTCGACACGCAAGCCGCAGCCGTCACCCGCGCCTATCGCCGCGAACGGATGATGCCCGTCGCCAGCAGCGGCGGCGAATGGCCGGTGCTGGAACTGCGCAAGCGCTGACTATTTCGGCAGGAGGAAGCGGATATTCTGCTGCATCCCGCCGCACGCCAAGCCGCCTTCGGGGCGAAAGCGCGGTTCCCAGCGGGACGACCGGATGATTCCCAATCCCGCATCGCGAAACACGAGCGGTGGATAGGCGATGATTGCGCGCGGGTTGGCGGTGCGGCCGTCGGGGGCGACGTCGAACTCCGCGCGCACCCACCCTTCGAAGCCCCAGCGCATCGCCTCCATCGGGAAATCCGCGCCGCTGGCCCCTGACCGCGTCATCGCTGGCTTGAGGTCGATCAGGCTGCATTGCTGTGCGTTCAGCCCGGTCTGGCCGTAAGTCGCACGCGCTTGTTCGGTCTGACCATTGCCTGCCTGAACATTGGCGAGGCGCAGCAGCGCTGCGGCCCTGAGCGGACTTTCGGCGGGCAACCGGCTGTCATCGGCCACCGCGCGCAGGAATGGTGTTTGCGACACGTCGCTGGAACGGCGCGATTGAGCCGCAATCAGGCGGATCGTCGCGGCGACTTCGGGGTCGGCTGTCAAATCCGGATCGACGGTCAGGCGGTCCAGCGCAGCCTGGTTGGATGACCGGCGCAACCGCCAATCGTCGTTCGCACCCAGTTTGATCCGCGACAAAGCAATGGTCGCCCGAACCGACGGCGGTGCCGCCAACGCCGCGGCCAATTCATCCGCTTGAGCCAGCATCAGCAGCGAGTCGTCGCGAAGGGCCACCGGATCGCGTGCCAAAGCGATCATCGCCGCCAGCCGCCATGCGGGCTTGGCCTGCCGATCGGCGGCCACAGCCCGCGCCGCAGCCGCGCGGGCTGTCGGTGTAGCGCCATGAAAATCCTCGGCGCCATGCGCGGTCAGCCAAGCCCAGGCATGTGTTTCCATCGGCGCCGTCACATCCGCCTGGCGCGTGGCGACCGAACAACGCAACTCAACGCGCGTCACGGCGCGAAAAAACTGCGGGATTGCTACCGCATTCGCGGCGCTCCAGGTCCAGTCATCGACGGCTTCGGCAAACCCGCGTGCCGCCGCCGCGCCCGATCGCGACACATAAATCGGCGTCGCGCCCAGCACCGACCCGTCGTCGGTTACCGAGAATTCGACAACCGCCAGATCGGTCGGCAGCAGTCCCGCTTCCCCGCCGCAAGGTGGTGCGTCCATGATCGAGGCACTGGCGAACGAGCTTTTTTCAAATCGCCCGGCGCCCGTATAGGCCAGATATTCGCGCGCGGAGTCGGCATCGTGGTTGAGCAAGGCGGCAAGGGCAAGGTCGCTGCGCGTCACCACTTCCGACAATGAAACCTTGCCGTCTTTCAACCCGCCTTGAGCCGCCAGCGCTTTTTTGAGCAATGTATAACCGCCCGCGACATCGCCGTGGTTGAGCAGGATGCGCCCGCGCAACGTGTCGGTCAGCGCGGTATCGGCTTTGGCGGTTTTGCTCGCCGGATCGATCATCGCGCGTGCGGCATCGGCGGTGGCCAGCGCCTCGCCGCCGTCGTCGTACATCGTGGCGCGCGCCAGCCACAATAACGAGCGGAAGCGGCTCGATGTCGTCGACGCGTCACGCGCCAGACGCATTTCGGCGGCACTTTCGGCATAGGCGTGGCGGTAATAGGCCAGCTGCCCGAGCGTGATGTGCGCAGCGGTCACATCGTCATTGGTGGCGGGAGGGGTCAGGGCAAGCAGGCGCAGCGCTTCGCTCGCCGCCGCGGCCGCGTCGGAATAGCGCCGAAGATTCAGCAGACAGGCGCTTTTTCGCGACAGCATGGCACCGCGAACCTGGCGCGTTTTGCCGGCCGGCGTGTTCTCCAGGCTCTCGAAGCTCGCCACGGCTTCCGCGCATTGCCCGGACGCGGCCGCGTCGCTCGCGTCCTGAAAGCGTTGCTGAAGCGTTGGTGCCGGAGCCGCGACTGGCGCGGCGACGGCGAGCAGGATCGGGGCGACGAACATCGGCATCGCGCAGGTTTCGGCTGGACATCGGACGCGAGTCAAGCGAGCGAATCCGCGTGAAAATGCTCCTCGCTTTTGCCGCTGCGGCAGCAATTGCCGGACAGGCAACCGACGGACGTGGCGATGCCGCCGCGATGCCGCGTCCCGCACTGGTGTTGTTCTGGGCGGACTGGTGCGCGCCGTGCCGGGCAGAGATGCTGGCTTTGCCCGAGATCGAACGCGCGGTCGCACCGCTGCCGGTCGTCGTGGTGCCGTTGAGCAACTGGCGCGCGCTCCCGGCTGCGGTCGACCGCCGTAAAATTCGGGTGCCCGATGGCGGCGGGTGGGATTACCTTGCCGCGCTCAGGATTCCGCCGGCATTACCGGCCGCGGCGATCGTCGATGCGCGCGGGGTGCGGTGCGCGATGCACAGCGGCGGCCTGGATGCGTTACGCGCCGCGGCCCTCGTCACCGCCTGCGCCTCAATCCGCAAATAGCAGGACCGGCGTCTCGACCAGTTTCTTGAGCGCCTGAACGAAGCTCGCCGCGTCCCAACCGTCGACGACGCGGTGGTCGCAGCTGATCGACAGGTTCATCAGCTTGGCACGGCGGATGTCGTCGCCGTCGAAAACCGGGCGTTCGACGATCTTGTTCGGACCGATGATCGCGACTTCGGGACGGTTGATCACTGGCGTGGTCGCAATGCCGCCGAGCGGGCCGAGCGAGGTGATCGTCAGCGTGCCGCCCGACATTTCCTCGGATTTGGCCTTCCCGCTGCGCGCGGCGTCGGCGAGGCGCGTGATCTCGCTCGCCAACTGCCACACGTTCAGGCTCTCCGCGTCGCGGATGACCGGGACCATGAGCCCCGCATCGGTCTGCGTCGCCATGCCCAGATGCACCGCGCCCGAACGATGCACGACCCCGCCCTCATCGTCATAGCGCGCGTTGATCATTGGGAACTCAGGAATGGTGCGGCAGATCGCGACGATCAGCAGCGGCAGCATCGTCAGCTTGGGACGGTTGCCGCGATTGGCGTTGAGATCGGCGCGCAGCTCTTCGAGCTTCGTGACCTCGATTTCCTCGACATAAGTGAAGTGCGGAATCGCGCGCTTCGACGCGGCCATGTTTTCGGCGATGCGGCGGCGCATGCCGATGACCTTGACGTCCTCATCGGCGGGCGTGGCACGCGCGGGCGAATAGCCCTGGCCGCCCGAATAGCGCAGGAATGCGTCGAGATCGGCATGGCGAACGCGGCCGTCTTCCGACGCCTTGACCGAGCCGAGGTCGATGGCGAGCGATTTCGCCCGATCACGCACGGCGGGTGAGGCGAGGACGTGTTTAGATGGTGCAGCGGTCGCGGGCTCCGCCTTTGGCGTAGGCGCGGGCGCTGGTTCAGGATCGGTGGCCTCAACCTTTTCGACGGTCGCCGCATCGGGTGTCTCGGCATCGATCTGCTCGGCAACTTCTGCTTTTTCAACAACTGTAGCAGCCGGTGCAGGCTCTTCCTCGACTTCACCCTCGACCTCGATCACCGCGAGGGTGGAGCCGATCGGAATCATGTCACCGACTTCGCCCGCCAGTTCGACGACCACGCCAGTGACCGGCGATTCCATTTCGACCGTCGCCTTGTCGGTCATCATGTCGGCGAGGTTGGCGTCTTCCTCGATCCGATCACCGATCTTGACATGCCACGCGACGATCTCGGCTTCGGCGATGCCTTCGCCGATGTCGGGCAAACGGAAAGAAAAACGGGCCATTAGCTCTTCATCACCTTGTCGATTGCGGTGCCGATACGGAACGGACCGGGGAAATAGGCCCATTCGAGGCTGTGCGGGTAGGGGGTGTCGAAGCCGGTGCAGCGTTCGACCGGCGCTTCGAGATGATAGAAGCAACGCTCCTGCACCAACGCCGCCAGTTCGGCACCAAACCCCGAAGTGCGCGTGGCTTCATGGAGCACCATGCATCGGCCGGTTTTCTTCACACTCGCTTCGATCGTTTCGATGTCGAGCGGGAGGAGCGTCCGGAGATCGACGACTTCGGCGTCCACGCCCTTTTCCTCGACCGTGGCGAGAGCGACATGGACCATCGTACCATAGGTCAGGATCGTCAGATCGCTGCCTTCGCGGACCACCGCGGCTTTGCCGAGAGGCACGGTGTAATGTCCCTCGGGCACCTCCGATTGCGCGAACTTGGACCAGGGTGACACCGGGCGGTCGTAATGGCCGTCGAACGGCCCGTTATAAATGCGCTTGGGCTCGAAGAAAACGACCGGGTCGTTGTCCGCGATCGCCGCCAGCAGCAGCCCCTTGGCGTCATAGGGGTTCGACGGGATCACCGTCTTGATGCCGCAAATGTGCGTGAACATCGCCTCGGGCGACTGGCTGTGGGTCTGACCGCCGAAGATGCCGCCGCCGAATGGCGTGCGGACGGTGATCGGCATCGGGAATTCGCCCGCCGAACGATAGCGCAGTCGCGCTGCTTCGCTGACCAGCTGGTCGAGGCCGGGATAGATATAATCGGCGAACTGGATTTCGGGGATCGGGCGCAGGCCGTACGCGGCCATACCCACCGCGACGCCGATGATACCGCATTCGTTGATCGGCGTATCGAATACGCGCGTCTTGCCATGCTTTTTCTGGAGGCCGGCCGTCGCGCGGAATACGCCACCGAAAAAGCCGATATCCTCGCCAAGGACCGTGACGTTGGGGTCTGCGGACAGCGCGACATCCATGGCGGAATTGATCGCCTCGATCATGTTCATCGTGGCCATTATGCGCCTTCCCGAATGCCGGAGGCGGCGCGTTCGGCGCGCATCTGGTCGCGTTGTTCGACCAGATGCCAGGGCAGTTCCTCGAACACGTCCTCGAACATCGTGTCGAAGCTCTGGTGCATGCCGTGCCCAAGAATGCCGTTTTTCTCGGCCTCCTTCTGCGCGGCCTTTACGGTCTCGGCGAGTTCCTGGTCCTGCGCGTCATGCTGCTCGAGCGACCATTCACCGAGACCGATGAGGTGGTCGCGAAGGCGCGCGATCGGATCGCCGAGCGGCCATTTGGTCGCTTCGTCGGCGGAGCGGTACGCACTCGGGTCGTCGGAGGTCGAATGTCCTTCGGCGCGATAGGTGAAATGCTCGATCAGCGTCGGCCCGTGATTGGTCCTCGCGCGCTCGGCAGCCCAGGCGGTGGCGGCGTAGACCGCCAGCGGATCGTTGCCATCGACGCGCAGGCCGGCGATGCCATAGCCCGCAGCGCGTGCGGCAAAGGTCGTCGCCTCGCCGCCCGCAAAGCCCGCGAACGAACTGATCGCCCACTGATTGTTGACGATGTTCATGATGACCGGCGCGCGATAGACCGTGGCGAACATGCACGCGGAGTGAAAATCGCCCTCGGCGGTCGACCCTTCGCCGCACCAGGTCGCGGCGATGCGCGTGTCGCCCTTGGCGGCCGAGGCCATCGCCCAGCCCACGGCCTGCGGATATTGCGTGGCCAGATTGCCGCTGATCGAAAAGAACGCGCCCTCGATCGTCGAATACATGATCGGCAGCTGGCGCCCCTTCAGCCGGTCGCCCTTGTTCGAATAAATCTGGTTCATCATATCGACCAGGGACCAGTCGCGCGCGATCAAAATGCCCTGCTGACGATAGCTCGGGAAGCACATATCGTCGCGCTGCAGGGCGAATGTCGCACCGACGCTGACCGCCTCTTCGCCCGTCGACTTCATGTAGAAACTGGTCTTGCCCTGACGCTGGGCGCGGAACATGCGGGCGTCGAACGCGCGGGTCAGCGCCATCGAGCGCAGCATCTTGCGCAGCGTGTCGGGCGACAGGCGCGGATCCCATGGGCCGATCGCGCGTGCATCGTCATCGAGCACGCGCACGAGGCCATAGACCATGTCGCGCATCTCGGCGGCGGGTGCGGCGCTGTCGGGACGCGGGGTCTGTCCCGCCGGGAGCACGCCGATGTCCGAGAAATCGGCCTCGTCACCCGGGCGATAACGCGGCTCCGGAACATGCAGTGTCAGGGGCGCCAGATTGGGGCGCGGCGAATCGGCGTTCAAATCTCTCTCCACGGATAGCCCAATGGACCGGACCGCTGCGGAGTTCCAGCCACCGCCATTTGCCACTTGCAAAGGCCCATGGTGCGGCGCAGCATGCAGGAACGGATTTACGAGTCCTTCGTTCATTGAGGCGAAAGGTCGTTGTTGATGAGTATGGCAGTTTCTGGTCAGTTTTCGGGGGTTCTTGATAAGGATCAATCGACACCCCGTCGAATCGCCTTGATCGGAAACGCTCTGCCGCGTCGTTGTGGCATCGCAACATTCACGACCGACATCTTCACTGCCTTTCGCAATCGTTTTCCTGACATCGAGATCGACATTTGGGCGATGAACGATCGGCCCGATGGTTACGATTATCCGGCAGAGGTCGTCGGCACGATCGATCAGGACGATCGCGTCAGCTATTCGATTGCCGCGCAGGCCATCACGGCGTCGGGCGTGGACATGATATGGCTGCAGCACGAATACGGCATCTTCGGTGGTTCGGCGGGCGAGCACATCCTTTATCTGCTCGACCAGACCGATTTGCCGCTGGCGACACACGTCCACACGGTGTTGTCCGATCCCGACCCCGATCAACGGCGCGTCATGGAGCGTCTGGTTGCGCGGTCGGCGCGCCTGATCGTCATGAGCACGCTCGGCCGCGACCTGCTGATTTCGCATTACGGCGCGCGCCCGGATCAGGTCGCGGTGATCCCGCATGGCATTCCCGACCGTTCGTTCGGCGAGACGGCGACGATGAAGGCGCGGTTCGGTTTCGGTAACCGCCCGGTCATTTTGACGTTTGGTCTGTTGTCGCCGGGCAAAGGCATCGACACGATGATCGCGGCAATGCCGACGATCGTCGCGGCCCAGCCCGATGCATTGTACGTGGTGCTCGGCGCGACGCACCCCAATCTCGTCGCGCACGAAGGCGAAGCATATCGCGACCGCCTGATTGCGCAGACCGAAAAGCTGGGCGTGTCGGACAATGTCCGCTTCATCGACGCATTCGTCGAAACCGACGAATTGCTCGATTATATCGCAGCTGCCGATATTTACGTGACGCCGTATCTCAACCCGGCGCAGGTGACGTCGGGCACGCTGGCTTATGCCGTCGGGCTGGGCAAGGTGGTCGTCTCGACGCCCTATGTTCATGCGCGTGAATTGCTCGCCGATGGAGTTGGCGAGCTCGTGCCGTTCGGTGACAGCGCGGCATTCGCCGACATAATCTCGGGATTGCTCAGCGATCCGGCGCGGATGGCGACGCTTGCGGCGCGGACCTATGCGCTGGGCCGCACGATGATCTGGCCGCGGCTGGCCGAAGCATCGCTCGCGGCCTTCTCCGGTCTGGCGGGGCCGAAGATCGCAGCGCCAAAGGTGTCGAGCCCGATCATGCGGACGATCGGCACGGCGGCGATCACGCGGATGACCGACGATACCGGCATGTTCCAGCATTCGCGGCTCGGCGTGCCCGACCGGGCGCATGGCTATTGCATCGATGACAATGCGCGTGCGCTGATCTGGGCCGTGCGCGCCACGGGCGTCGAGCCGGAAAAGCGGGCCAAATGGCTCGCAACCTATTCCGGGTTCATCGACGGCGCGTGGAACCCGGCGCTCGCGACGTTCCGCAACTTCATGGCGTTCGATCGCCGCTGGCTCGAGGATCGCGGTTCGGATGACAGTGTCGGTCGTACCATGTGGGCGCTGGGCGTAACGGCGGCGGAAAGCGATGATGCCAGCCTGCGCGAATGGGCGATGGGGCTGTACGAGCAAGCCTTGCCAACCGCGGCGAAGATCGAGTCGATCCACGCGCGCGCCTTCATCATCCTGGGTGGCGCGGCCGTGCTGGCCAAAAGCGAGCATCGTTTCACGCGTCAGTTGCTCGAGCGGTTTGCGGGCGAACTGGCCTCGCTGGTTGCAGCGGAACGACGGCCCGATTGGGCATGGTTCGAAATCGTGCTGGCGTATGACAATTGCCGCCTGCCCGAAGCGCTGATCGCAGCGGGACGCGTGCTCGACCGAAAGGACTGGGTGCAGACCGGCCTCGCGACGCTCGACTGGATTGCCGAAAAGCAGACGTCCGAACGCGGTCATTTCCGTCCAGTCGGACATGAAAGCTTCGGTCGCGAATATGCCGAGCCGTTGCCGTTCGACCAGCAGCCGCTTGAGGCCTGGGCGACGATCGACGCTTGCGCCGCCGCCTTGTCGGTGACCAACGATGCGAAGTGGCGCGACCGCGCGCTGTCGGCGTGGCGCTGGTATCTTGGCGACAATGACGTCGGCGTCCCGCTGGGCGATCCGGCGACGGGCGAATGCTTTGACGGCCTTCATCCGACTTGCGTCAATCGCAATCGTGGTGCGGAATCGATCCTGTCGTTCCAACTCGCGGCGCAAGCCATGGCGGCAATCATGCCGCGCGAAAACCGCGCTTTGCACTTGGCGGCTGCGTAACAATCCGCCACCACGGTGGGGATGCTCAAGATTTACCAGCCGCCGCTGAAGCTCCGCGCCGATCCCTCGCGCGTTGTGGTTCGACCGTTTCACCTGCCGCGCACGCCCGAGCAGGACCGAACCAAGCGTATCTTCGACGCCGTCCGTGCCATGGACATGCGCACCGCGCGCGCCGAGCTGTCGATCGTCCAGCGCGATTTCGGGATGCGCCACTGGCAGACGCAGAAGGTCTTTCTCCACCGCTTTGCGCAGGTCGCGACGGATATGGGTATCGATACCGAAAGCGTGCGCGAGGAAAAGCGCCTGCTGATCGGCGCCTATCTGTGTCACGAATATAGTTATGCCGCCGCTGCGCTGATGAACCCCAGCGTGACGAAGCACCCCGACCAGACCGGTCTGGCGCCAGGCAGCATGCGCTTCGTCATGTCGCTGCGGGCGGTAGGCGAGGGTCACATCTCTTCGGTCGCGTTTCGCGAAGGTATTGTCAGCGAGCGTGAAATCCAGCTCATGCCGCAACCGCCCTTTGCCACCGCCGCCAATTCGCACGGACATCTGGCGGAGGATTTCGAAGGGGCGGTCACCATCCGTCGCAACGACGACAGCACCTTGTCGGGCACCGTGTTGTTCCCCGTCACGGCGGCACAGCGCAACGGTCTCGAGGATTTGCGCATTACGCATTTCACTCATGACGATGGCGAAGGCGAGTGGCTGGGCACCTACACCGCTTATTCGGGGCGCGAGATTCAGTCCGAAATGTTGCGGACCAAGGATTTCCACAAGTTCGACCTGATACCGATGCAGGGTCGCGCCGCCCGCAACAAGGGCATGGCGTTGTTCCCGCGCATGGTGAACGGCAAATATATGATGATCGGCCGGCAGGACGGCGAGAATCTGTACCTGCTCCAGTCGGATGAGCTCGGGCATTGGGACGATGAGGGCATCCGCATCCTCGGCCCGCGTTTCCCGTGGGAACTGGTCCAGATGGGCAATTGCGGTCCGCCGATCGAACTCGACGAGGGTTGGTTGCTGCTGACCCACGGCGTTGGCGCGATGCGCAAATATTCGATCGGCGCGGCGTTGCTCGACAAGAACGATCCGTCGAAAGTGCTCGGCCGGACGTTCGAGCCGATCATCTCGGCGGCGGACGAGGACCGCGAGGGGTATGTTCCCAACGTCGTCTACACCTGCGGCGCAATCCGTGTCGGCGACGATCTGTTCATGCCCTATGGCGTTGCCGATTCGAGCGTTGCATTCGCCTTCGTGCCGATCAAGGGACTACTTGAATCGATGTAATGGAGCGGTCTGAATGGCGATGATGGCGGCACTCGCGCTGGCGGCAGCAGCGGGCGGAATTGGCGGAGCCAGGGTGGACGATCCGTATATCTGGTTGGAAGACCCCTATGCGCCCAAGGCCTTGGCGTGGGTCGAGGCCGAAAATGCTCGCACCCTTGCCATTCTTGAGAAAGATCCCGGCTATCAATCGCTGTTCGACGATGCGCTGAACATCGCCGAGGCGACCGACCGTGTGCCCGCGCCGAGTCTGGTCGGCGGGCAGGTGACCAATTTCTGGCAGGATGCGGGGCATGTGCGCGGCATCTGGCGAACCACCAGCGTCGCCGGTTACGCGCAGCCGGTCATCGCCTGGCAGACCGTGCTCGATCTCGATGCGCTCAGCACGGCTGAGAAGGCGAATTGGGTGTGGAAGGGGGCGCAGTGCGAGCCGATCAAGGAACAGCGCTGCTTGCTGAGCCTGTCCGACGGCGGCGAGGATGCGACCACCCAACGCGAGTTCGACCTGACCACCGGGCAGTTCGTGCCGGAGGGTTTCGTTCTGCCTAAATCGAAGCAGGGCAATGCCTGGGAAGACGCGGATACGCTGCTGGTCACACGGGACTGGGGTCCCGGTACGATGACGAAGTCCGGTTATCCCTTCGTCGTCAAACGCCTCAAGCGCGGTCAACCGCTCACTGCCGCAGTCGAAGTGTTTCGCGGGACGGAGGACGATGTCGGCGCGGGTGCGCGCGTGCTGGTCGATGCGACGGGCAACAAGGCTGTGCTGTTCGGACGCGACGTGGATTTCTTCAACAACGAGCAATCGATCCTGACGCCGCGTGGCATCGTGCGTCTCGATATGCCGAAGAAGGTGCACATCTTTGGGATGCTCGATGGCCAGATCGTTTTGCTGACCAATGAGGATTGGGCGGGCACGCCGATCAAGGCCGGATCGCTGGTGTCGTTCGATGCCAAGGCGGCGATGGGCGGCAAACCTGTTCCGACGTTGATCTTCGCGCCCAATGCGCGCCAGTCGGTGGATTCCGACAGCGTCGATCTGACCAAGAGCCGCGTGCTGGCGACGATCAACGACAACGTCCGCGGGCGGATCATGGCGTTCGGCCGCAGCGGCACCGGCTGGACCGGCACGCGTCTGCCGCTGCCCGACAATGCCGCGACTTACCTGGTCTCGACCGATCGGACGAGCGACGTGGCTTACCTCAACGCGACCAGCTTTCTGTTGCCGTCGACGATCTTCCAGGCCGATGCGGCCGCGGGCACGGCGACGTCGCTGAAGGTTTCGCCCGCACGGTTCGATGCGTCGGGGCTGGTCAGCGAGCAGTTTGAGGCGATATCTAAAGACGGCACTCGCGTGCCCTATTTCATCGTTCACCGTGCGGGTCCGGCGCCAAAAGGTGGCTGGCCGACGATCCTCGACGCTTATGGCGGCTTCGAAGTGTCGAACACGCCGAGCTATCGCGGCATTACGGGCAAGCTGTGGCTCGAGCGCGGCGGCGCCTATGTCCTCGCCAACATCCGCGGCGGCGGGGAATTCGGTCCCGCGTGGCACGAAGCCGCGCTCAACATCAATCGCCAGCGCGCCTATGATGACTTCGCGGCCGTCGGCGAAGATCTGGTCAAGCGCGGTTTCACCTCGAAGCCGCGCCTCGGCATTACCGGCGGCTCGAATGGCGGCTTGCTGATGGGCGTCGAGCTGACCCAGCGCCCGGACCTTTGGTCGGCGGTCAACATCAATGTGCCGCTGCTCGACATGATCCGCATCTCGAAGATCGCGGCCGGGGCGTCGTGGCAGGGCGAATATGGCGATGTCGCCGCCGATCCGGCGGTCCGCGCTTTCTGGGACAAGGTGTCGCCATACCAGCAGCTCAATGCGACATCGAAATTGCCCATGCCGTACATCTTCACTACCACCAAGGACGACCGTGTCGGTCCCGGCCATGCGCGCAAATTCGCGGCGCGGATGAAGGAACTGGGCCTGCCCTATCTCTATTATGAGAACACCGAGGGCGGTCACGGATCGGGTGCCAACCTCAAGCAGACCGCGCGGACCAACGCGCTGCAGATGGTCTATTTCAAACGTCAGTTGATGGAGAGTGCGCAATGACGACACGTCGCGAAGCCTTGGGCGGGATCGCCATGGCCACGGCATTGGCCACTCCGGCCGCGGCTGCCGTTCGTCGCCGGGCGGCGGTCAAGCCAGCGAAGACCGCGGCGCGCATCGTGCTCGATCAGGCGGGGCAGGAATTGCTGCGGCTGAACCCGCAATATGCGACGAGCCTTGGCCTCGACACCGGGCGGAATGCCGATCTGCGGGCCAGGCTCGACGCCGCCGATCCGGGAATCGACCCGCGCTGGGTCAGCGAAATCGACGGCATTCGCGCGCGCATCGGGCGGCTCGACAAGACGCGGTTGAGCGCCATCGAGGCGGCACAGGTCGGCACGCTCGATTACGCGGCGGAGAGCGCGCAGATCGGTCGGCGTTTTGCGTACGGAAATGACGGGTCGAAGGGCTTGCTCAACGGCCCCGCGCCCTATGTCGTCAGCCAGCAGGACGGCGCGGTGACGTCGATTCCCGAATTTCTCAATTCACAGCATCCGGTGAAGACGCGTGCCGACGCCGAGGCCTATCTGGCGCGTATCGCCGCCTTTGCACGGTTGCTCGATAGCGAAAGCGCTCGGTTCACGGCGGATGCTACTGCGGGCGTGACGCCGCCGAGCTTCATTGCCCGGAACGCGCTCGGTCAGTTGCAGGACTATCGCAAAGTCGCGGCGTCGGATCAGCCGATGGTCCAGTCGCTCGCCAAGCGTGCGGCGGCGGCGGGCATCGCGGGTGACTGGCAGGGACGTGCGACGGCGGCGGTCAATCAACTCGTCTATCCCGCGCTGGATCGCCAGATCATCGCTTTCACGCGCGCGACACGCAATTCGACCGATGTGGCGGGTGCGCAGCGTCTGCCCGACGGCGAAGCATTTTATGCCTGGGCGCTGCGTTGCGGCACGACGACGAGTGCGAGCGCGAGCGAAGTCCACCAGACCGGGCTGCGTCAGAATGACGAGATCAAGGCGCGCATCGACGCGATCCTGCAAAGCCAGGGGATGACGCGCGGATCCGTCGGCGAACGCGTCGTCGCGCTCAACAGCCGCCCGGATCAATTGTTCAGCAATGACGATGCCGGTCGCGCTCAGGTCATAGCGTACATCAAGGGCAAGATCGCCGCGACGCGCGCGCTAACCCCGCGCGTCAGTCACCTGAAACTCCGCGCACCGGTCGATGTGAAGCGCGTGCCGCCCGACATTCAGGACGGTGCGGCTTTGGGTTACATGCAGCCCGCCGCACTCGACGGGTCGCGCCCGGCGATTTATTATGTGAACCTCAAATCGACGTCGCTCTGGCCTAAATACCAGCTGGCGACGCTGTCGGCGCATGAGGCGATTCCCGGGCATAGCTGGCAGTTCGCGTATCTGGCGGAGAATGGCGGGGATACACCTATCGTGTCGTCGATGATCGGCAACAATGCCTTTGTCGAAGGCTGGGCGCTCTATTCCGAACAGTTGATGGACGAGATGGGGCTGTACGCCAATGACCCGCTCGGTCGCGTCGGTTATCTCCAGGCGCAGCAGTTCCGCGCGTGCCGTCTGGTCGCCGACACCGGGCTGCACGCCTTTGGGTGGAGCCGTGACAAGGCGGTGGACTTCCTGGTTCAACAGACCGGCAAGGGCCGCGACGCGATGACCAGCGAGATCGACCGTTATTGCGCGTCGCCGGGGCAGGCGTGCGGGTATAAGATGGGCCACAACGCCATCGTCGCGCTGCGCGACAAGGCCCGCGCAAGATTGGGGGCGCGGTTCGATCTGGCGAGCTTCGACGACGCGCTGATCAAGACCGGCGGCGTGCCATTGGCCTTGCTTGATGGCGTGGTCGATAGCTGGATGCGGGGCCGGGGTTAAGCGACGGTCTGTTCGATCACGCCAAAAATCGGGTGGTGACGTTCGTCGTCCATCGTGATGCGGACGGTGTCGCCCGATTTGAGGAACGGCGTTTCTGCTTTGCCGCGCAGGATCGTTTCGACCGTGCGGACCTCGGCGATGCAGCTGTAGCCCAGGCCACCTTCGCTGATCGGCTTGCCGGGGCCGCCATCGCTGTCGCGGTTCGACACCGTGCCAGAGCCGACGATCGTCCCGGCGCCAAGGCTGCGCGTCTTTGCGAGATGCGCGATCAGCGTGCCGAAATCGAAGGTCATATCGACGCCCGCATCGGCGCGACCGAACGCCTGACCGTTGAGATCGACGGTCAGGCACCCATGCAGCTTGCCGTCGCGCCAGCGGTCGCCGAGCGCGTCGGGGGTGACAAACACCGGCGACATCGCGCTGGCGGGTTTCGACTGGAAGAAGCCGAACCCCTTGGCGAGTTCGCCGGGGATCAGGTTGCGGAGCGACACGTCGTTGGTCAGCCCGACCAGGCGGACAGCCGCGAGGGCTTCCTCGCGGCTCGCGCCTTGCGGTACGTCACCGGTCACGACCACGACCTCCGCCTCGCAATCGCAGCCCCAAGCTTCGTCCGCCAACGGTATGGCATCGCGCGCGCCGAGGAAGCCGTCGCTGCCGCCCTGATAGACCAAGGGGTCGTGCCAGAAACTGTCGGGCATTTCCGCGCCGCGCGCCTGACGGACCAGCTGAACGTGGTTCACATAGGCCGAACCGTCGGCCCATTGATAAGCACGCGGCAACGGGGCGGCGGCGGCGTGTTCGTGAAAGCGCTCAAGCGGGATCGCGTCGTTGCGGACGTCGATGGCCAGCGCTTGGAGGCTGGGCGCCACCCGGTCCCAATCGTCGAGCGCCGCCTGCAGCGTCGGGGCGATGTGCGCGGCGTCGGCATAATAAGCGAGATCGTCCGACACGACGACAAGGCGGCCGTCACGGCCCGATTTGAGTGAGGCGAGTTTCATGAGGGATGGCTTAGGCGAGCCTTTGCCGCGCGGCAAACCATGGCACTTGACGCGAACGTAAACCGCGCCGCATGACCCTCCGCAAAGGAGAGGATTTCATGTCGCTCGATAATCTTGCCCGCTCGGCCTATTCCGAGGATCACGAGGCGTTTCGCCAGACCGTCCGCCGCTTCATGCAGGAGGAAATCGCCCCCAACGCCGCCAAATGGCAGGAGGACGGCATCGTTCCCAAGTCGATCTGGCCCAAGGCGGGCGAACTCGGTCTGCTGTGCCCGACGGTTCCCGAAGAATATGGCGGGCTGGGTCTCGACTTCGGCTACAATGCCATCGTCGATGAAGAGGGCAGCTATTATGGCGGCGCGGCGACCGGCTTCTCGCTCCACTCCGACATCGTCGTGAACTACATCATCAGCTACGGCTCCGAAGAGCAGAAGCGCGAATGGCTGCCCAAGATGGTCGCCGGCGAGGTCATCACCGCCATCGCCATGACCGAACCAGGCACCGGTTCGGACCTGCAGGGCATTCGCACCACCGCCAAGAAGGACGGCAACCATTACGTCATCAACGGCAGCAAGACGTACATCACCAACGGCCAGAATGCCGATCTGGTGCTGGTCTGCGTCAAGACCGACACCGAGGTTCAGCCGGCCTATAAGGGCGTTTCGATCGTCCTGGTCGAAGCCGACCGCGAAGGGTTCAAGCGCGGGCGCAAGCTCGACAAGATCGGCATGGACGAGGCCGACACGTCGGAGCTGTTCTTCGAAGACGTGCGCGTGCCGATCACCAATTGCCTGGGCGAAGAGGGCAAGGGCTTTATCTATCTGATGTCCGAACTGCCGCAGGAACGCCTGTCGATCGCGGTTTCGGCGCAGACGTCGGCGCAGAAGGCCTATGACATGACCGTCGAATTCTGCCGCGACCGCAAGGCATTCGGCAAGCCGGTGATCGATTTCCAGAACACGCGCTTCACGCTCGCCGACCTGAAGTCGAAGCTGCAGGTCGGTTGGGCGCATCTCGACTGGGCACTGACGCGGTTGCTGGCCAAACAACTGACGCCCGAGGAAGGCGCGGCGGCCAAATTGTGGCACACCGAATTGCAATGGGAGACGGTCGACAAGTGCCTCCAGCTGCATGGTGGCGCGGGGTATATGAATGAATACCCCATCGCCCGCATGTGGCGCGCCGCGCGCGTGACGCGGATTTTTGGCGGCACCAACGAGATCATGAAAGAGTTGATCGGGCGGAAGCTCTAACGGTCACTTCGCCGCCTTCACAGCGGTGATCGTGCGCGCCGCGGTGTAGCCAAGATATCCCGTCCCAAACAGCGTCCACAAACTGTCCGGAATGCCGCGCAGATACATGTTCATCGCGTCACCAATGGCCTTGGCCGTGCCCGGTTGGGCGGCGCCGATCAGGCCCATCGGGATCGCCCACAAGATGATCGCGTACATCACATAGAGGAAGGACGGGCGCGCGCGGCTGGTCCACGGATCAGTGCTGTTGGCCTCCGCGACGATGGCGGTAAGTTGTGTACGGACGGTGTCGAGCTCCTGCGACCCTTCGAGTTTGAGCAGTTCGAGTTTGGCCGCGTCGCGGGCCTTGGGATCGGGGATGATCTTGTCGATCAGCCCGGCAATCGGGCTGATCAGATTGTCGAGAATTGGCATCGAAATCTCCTGAAACTTTAGTCTAACTTTAGCCCTGAAACGCGTTGCTCAGCTCAACCGGTTGGCGAGCCAGCCATAGAGAAAGGCCTCGTTGGCCGGGCGGCGCTCGGCGAGGTGAAGGTAGCGCTCGCCCTGCAGCGCCTCGAGCGCCTTGAGCAGCACGGTTTCGCCATGCGGGGCGCGCAATTCGAGGAAAGCGGTCAGCGCGGCGAGCGTGGCGTCATCGATATGCGTGGCGGGTGGCAAGTCCGCAAAGTCGCGACCGCCGCGATTGAGCGCGTTCAGCGCGCGCTGAAGGAATCCGATCGCCACCGCCGGCCCCATATTGACGCCGGTGTCGAACAATTCGGCGGCGATCAGCGGGGCGAGCGGCTGCACCCGGTCGATTCCGGGCCGGGACCAATAGCTGCGTCGATAGACCGCCACGGCAAAGTCGCGCGGCAGATCGCGCATCGCCCCGGTCCAGCCCGCGGCACGGGCGATGGCTTCGCTAATGCCCCATTTGGTTGGGCCACCGCGATCGGCGGGATGGTCCGAATAGCCGCCCTCACGGCCGATCACGTCGTCGATAAGCTGGTCGATGGTCATCGCGGTTCCTTCCGAGTCGGAAGGAACATTCCTAGAACATTTCCTATTTTGGAAGCACTTTCTTTGCGCCAACTTGCGCCGAAAGCCCCGCTCCCCTAGTGGCCCGCGTTCGGTCGGGACGTAGCGCAGCCTGGTAGCGCATCACACTGGGGGTGTGGGGGTCGCAGGTTCGAATCCTGTCGTCCCGACCAACACGCAGCGCGCACGCCTGCAACGAAGTTGCAGTCGAGACGCGCAAGCGCGGCCAGCCAAGCGTAGCTTGGTCTGACGACGCGGCTTTGCCGCGGCGCTCTTGTTAGAAGAAGAAGAAGCTGCACCCCGGATCAAGTCCGGGGTGACGGGTGCTTGTTGACACAGGCGGCGGCAAACCCCCCACGCTTGCCCCCTTGCCCCCCTCTGCTACGCTCGCCGCACGACGCGAGGGAGAGCGCATGACCACCGACGAGACGGCCCCCCGCGCGGGCGGCGCCTATGCCTGGTACGTGCTGATCGTGCTGTTCGCGGTGTATGTCCTCAACTTCGTCGACCGGCAGATTCTCAGCATATTGGCCAAGGACGTGAAGCGCGATCTGGGCTTGGACGATGCCGATATCGGGTTTCTGTTCGGCACTGCATTCGGGGTGTTTTACTCCCTGTTCGGCATTCCGCTCGGGCGACTGGCGGACAATTGGAACCGGGTGCGGCTGATCACGGTGGGCCTCGCCATCTGGTCGGCGATGACCGCGTTTTCGGGGCTGGCGCGGAATGGCGCACAGCTCACCGCTGCGCGCATCGGCGTGGGGATCGGCGAGGCGACCGCGAGCCCATGCGCCTATTCATTGCTGTCGGACTATTTCCCAAAGAACCGCCGCGCGTTCGCGCTGGCAATCTATTCATCGGGCATTTTCGTCGGTGGCGGCATGTCGTTGTTCATCGGCGGGGCGATCGTCGACAGATGGAACGCCGCTTACCCGGCGGGGCATTGGGGCCTGGTCGGATGGCAAGCAGCATTCATGGCGGTGGGCATCCCGGGCCTGATCCTCGCATTGCTCGTTGCGACGTTGCGCGAGCCGAAGCGAGGCGCGGCGGAGGGGCTGGTGACGCCGGTATCCTCGACCCCATTCAAGGATTTCGGCGCGGAGCTGGTGGCGATCATCCCGCCGTTGACGCTTATCGGTGCGGCACGGCGCGGACCGGTGGCGCTGGCGATCAATTTGGCTGCATTCGTCGCGATGTGCGTGATCGTGTGGTTCCTGGTTCACGCGACCGGGGACTTGTACCAATGGCTGGCGGTCGGCGGAGGGGCTTATGCCGTATTTTCCTGGGCGAGCACGCTGCGGCAGCGCGATCCGGCGACCTTTGCGCTCATTTGGGGCACGCCCGCCTTCCTCGCCACCGCGCTGGGCTACGGGCTGATCTCCTATGTGTCGTACGGCGTGGCGGCGTTCGGTGCGCTGTATGCGGAGACGGTGCTGCATCAGGACAAGACGACCGTCGGCCTGTTCCTTGGCGGCGGCGCGGCGGCGGGCGGCTTCATCGGCATCGTCGCGGGCGGGCGGCTGGCCGACTGGCTGAAGGCGAATACCAAATGGGGGCGTATTCCGGTGATCATGATCGGTTGCCTGTTGCCGATCCCGATGCTGATTTACGCCTATTCGACGCCGAGCCCGCTGGCATTTTACCTCGTCAGTTTCGTGATGAGCGGCTCGGCTTCGGCGGCGCTCGGGCCGGCGGGGGCGACGACGCAGGATCTGGTCCTGCCGCGGATGCGCGGGACGGCGACGGCAACGTTCTTCATCGCGACGACGCTCGTGGGCCTCGCACTGGGGCCATACATGACGGGTTTCGTGTCGCGCGCGACGGGCGATTTGCGAACGGGCATTCTGACATTGCTGATCGTGGCGCCGCTGTCGCTTGGCTGTTTGCTGTTCGCGTGGCGGCGGCTGCCCATGGCGGAGGTCACCCTCATCGAGCGCGCCCGGGCGGCGGGGGAGCCGGTATAATGGCATCATTATTGCATCCGATTTGCGTCTTATAGCCTCCACGCTCTTTTCACCGGCGTCACGACCGGCAATCGCATCGCCCCGATGACAGATAATTTGCAGGACGCCGCAGACCTCACCAAAAGCGCGATCGCCGCGCTCGACCGTGCGGAGGCCGACGTGCCCGCCGCGATGCTCGACCATGCGCTGCACATCATCAACGAATTGATCGAGACGCGCAGCCGGGCGCGCGCTGCCGCCAACTAAGCGGCGAGCAATGCCTCCATGGCGTCGAAGGTCTTGTCGGTCAGCGTCAGCGAATCCGAACGCCGTCCGCGCCGGATCATGCCCCGCGTTTCCATCAGCGCAATGTAACGCGGCGTGGTCCGTGCGCTGATCATATCTTCGTCGGCATCGAGCCCGGCGGCGCGATGGACGAACAGTTCGAGGAGCAAATTCCACACCGGATCGCCGAACAATTCTGGACCGAACGCCGTCGCGCGTTGTCGGTTGAGGCGGATCTCACGCAGCGCGCGTTCGACCGCGGCTTCGTTGGGCCGATCGTTGCGCCCGAGGATACGCTCGTGGATCATATGAGTGGTGACCAGCTCGGTTCCGACCCACGCCTCTGCGCGCGCTGAAAATGCCGCTGGCAGCCGACGATCAGGATCAGCAGCATGGGATAGGCGATCAGCGACACCGCGCGCTGGTAACTCCAGCCCGGTAGGTCGTGAATATAGGCGCGCACCCCTTGGAACGCGACCGCGACGATGTGCAGCGACGCCAGCCACATCGGCCAAAAGCGGTTGGCGCGTAGGGCGACCGCGATCAACCCGACCAGCAAAGCCAGGTCGATCAGCGTCACGCTGAGTTCGACATGCTCATAGCGCCGACCAAGGTTTTGCGTTGCGAACCCGGCCAGTGCGGCGAGCAGCATCATCACCGCCACCGTCCGCTCCGGCGCCGCGCCCCTGACGAGCGCGAAGCCGCAAGCGGATAGCAGAACGATGTTGAAGATGATGACGTTGGTCATGGTCGCGTCGTCAGACAGTCATACGCTCGGGCTGTTGTTCCAAAGCTGCTTGTTTCGGCGGAATTTTGGGGTCTTCGTCGCCGAACGAGATGACCGGCAGGCCGATGCCTTCGCGGACCGCATCGAGCGCGCGATGCGCCGAAACAGTGTGCCCGCGCGCCGCGATGACCGCCGCTACGGCTTGGCCGACATGGCTGAGCGCATGCTGTCCCGTCTGTGCGGGCAGGCTCGCCGAAACGCGTGCGCGGGGCAAAGCCGCCGCCAGTTCGGCGCCAGCGGTAACCGCCGCGTCCATGGCCGCTTCCATGCGCTGCAACATCTGCGCGACGCTCAGCGCCGCATCCATCTTCGCTTCGATCATTGAAATCCCTGCCCTATTTGGGAGAGACGATCGCCGACACCACATCGCTGACCAGTTTCAGTCCGTTGGCCAGCATCCCGAAGGCGATTGCCATCGCCAGCGGGAGGATGATCAACCAGACCAGTCTGGTCCCGATGCTTAAATCGTTGCCGTCTTCCCCGTGTCGCCTCAGCGGAAGCCGGAATGGAGTGGACCGGTTGACGGAAGGTTGACCGCGAAGGTCGACCGCCGCTTCAGCAACCGGGCCACCGACATGGTCGGCCGCCACGGGCAGTGTTGCCGCGGGCAGGGGTGTCGCCGCCAGATGGACAGGGTCACCTGTGATCCGGTCGGATGTGCTTTCATGCGCGGCGAGGGCGCGCGCGGCATCGATTCGCGACGTTACACCCAGCGTGCGGACGGCGCGCTCGATCGCCTGGTCGATCGCGTATTTGGACTTGCCGAGGTCGCGCGCAATCTCCTTCGACGTCTGGTGCCGGAACGTCCGGCGCAGACAATCGCGCTGATAATCGCTGAGTCGGTCGAAGTCCGGATCCCCCATGCGCTCAAGCTTAAGCGCATGGGGGCGTTAATCACAAATCAGCGGCGGGGATTGCCGCCATACGGTTACCAAATGTGGACGCGCTGTTCGGGCGCGAGGTACAAAGCTTCGCCCGGCTTCACGCTAAATGCCTTATACCAGGCGTCAATATTCCGAACGACGGCGTTGACGCGCGCCTTTTCGGGGCTGTGCGGATCGGTCAGCAATTGTTCGCGCACCGCGCCCTCACGCCGCATCCCGCGCCACACCTGCGCATAACCGAGGAAAAAGCGCTGATCGCCGGTCAGTCCGTCGATCACCGGCGGTTCGCCATGCGCGGCGACATATTTGCGCCACGCGCCATAGGCGGTTTCGACGCCCGACAGATCGCCGATATTCTCACCCATGGTCAGCTTGCCGTTGATGTGGATACCGGGGATCGGCTCGATCGCGTCATATTGTGCGCCGAGCATCGTGGTACGCTGGCCATATTTTGCGGCGGCGTCCTCGCTCCACCAATCCTTCAATTGGCCGAGGCCATTAAAGCGCCGGCCCTGATCGTCGAACCCGTGGCCGATTTCATGGCCGATGACCGCGCCGATCGCGCCGTAATTGACCGCGGGATCGGCATTCGGATCAAAAAATGGCGGCTGGAGAATCGCCGCGGGGAAGGTGATCGAATTGTTCGGTGGGTTGTAATAGGCGTTCACCGTCTGCGGCGACATGAACCACAATGACTTGTCGACCGGCTTGGGGAAACGCTGCAGCTGCAGGTTCCAGGTAAAGCGCTCGCCGCGCACGGTATTGCCCAGCAAATCGTCGCGCTTCACGACATAGGTCGAATAATCGATCCATTTGTCGGGATAGCCGATCTGCGGGGTAAAGGCGGCGAGCTTGGCATCGGCCTGTGCGCGCGTGGCGGGGTCCATCCAGTTGTTCTGTGCGATCCGGTCCTTGAGCGACGCGCGGATGTTGCTGATCAATTCATCCATCTGCGCCTTGCTGGCGGGCGGGAAGTATTTGGCGACATAGACTTCGCCAACGGCTTCGGGCAGCTGCGCATTGACGACCGCGACGCCGCGTTTCCAGCGTTCGCGCTGTTCCTTCACATCGCGCAGCGTGACCGAATAGAAATTGAAATTGGCGTCGTCGAACGCCTTGGGCAATTGCGTCGCGTGCGTGCGGATGAAGTGGAAGGCGAGATAATCCTTCCAAGTCGACAGCGGCACGCTGTCGAGCAATTTGCTGGTGTCGGTCAGTTCGCTCGGCTGACGCACCACGATGCGCGCCGGCGTACCCAGACCACGCGCGGCAATGTAGCGCGCCCAATCATATTGCGGGGCCAGCGCCTGAAGTTCGGGGATGGTCAGACGATTGACCGACTGCGTCACGTCGCGGCTGCGCTCCGGTGTCCAGTGGGCATTGGCGATCTGGGTCTCCAGCGCGATCACACGGTCGGCGCGCGCGTCGGGCGTGCTGAACCCGGCGAGGCCCAGCATCGTGCTGACATAAGTGCGATAGGCGGCACGGAAGGCCGGGAACTTGCCGTCGGCGCGCAGATAATAATCGCGGTTCGGCAGGCCCAATCCGCCCTGCGCCACACCGACGGTGTAACGCGTCGGATCATCGGGATCGGCGGCGACGCCCACGCCTGCGGGCGCAGTATAAGATGGCGTCGCGAACAGCGCGATAAGGCCGGCACGGTCCTTCACCGCCGCGACGGGATCGAGATAGGGTTTGAGCACCGCAGTGCCGCGCTGCTCGATCGTCGCCGTGTCCATCCAGCTGGCCCACAAATCCGCGATCTTGGCTTCCTTGGTGCCCGCCGCCGGGGCGCCCAGCCCGCCGACGATGTCGCGCACCTGCCGCTCACTGAGCAGTGCCAGATCCTGAAACGATCCGGTCACCGTCTGATCGGCGGGGATCACGGCGGTTTTGGCCCAGGCACCGTTGGCGTAATCCCAGAAATCGTCGCCCGGCTTTTCGGCGATATCGCGTCCGGTCAGATCGACGCCCCAGGTGCCGAGTTGCGGCTTGGTCGGTGCGGCAGATTGCGCCGACAGCGCAGCGGGAAGGGTCAGCGCGCCAATCAGCAGCGCGGCACGAAAGCTTTTGGTCATCGGCGATCCTCTGAATTATTATGGCGGCAGGATTAGCAGCGCGGCGAGGCGGGACAAGGGGTTAGCCGGCAGCGGCGACGATCGCGGCCCAGGCGGCTTCGTCGATCGTCTCGACGCCCAGTTCCGCCGCTTTCTTCAGCTTCGATCCCGCGCCGGGGCCATACACGACAAGGTCGGTCTTGGCGCTGACCGAGCCCGCGGTGCGTGCACCCAAGGCTTCGGCCTGCGACTTGGCTTCGTCGCGGCTCATCGTTTCGAGGCTGCCGGTGAACACGACGGTCTTGCCGGTCACGGCCGAGGCGCGGACGTCGGCGATGTAGGGTGGGGGCGAAACTTCGTGCAGCAGATCGTCCCACGCCGTGCGGTTGTGCTCTTCGTGAAAGAATGCACCGAGCGCCGTTACTACCGCGGGCCCAATGCCGTCGATGGCAGCCAAGCGCGCGCCCGCGTCCATTATGTCATCAAATGAGATAGTGCCTCCCGGCGTCGTCGACGCTCGCTCTGCAGCAGTTCTCAGATCTTCGAGCGTCACAAACTCTTTGAGCAGGTCACGTGCGGTCACCGCGCCGACGTGACGGATGCCCAGCCCGAACAGGAAGCGCGGACCCTCAGGCGCGCGCTTGGCTTCGATCGCCGCGAGCAGACCATCGACCGATTTTTCCTTCCACCCCTCGCGCGTCACCAATTCGTTGCGATGCGCCTTGAGGCGGAAGATGTCGGCGGGTGAATGCAGCCAGCCCAGCGAGACGAACTCGACGATGGTCTTTTCGCCCAGCCCCTCGATGTCCAGCGCACCGCGCGACACGAAATGCTTCAGCCGTTCGATGCGCTGTGCCGGACAGATCAGCCCGCCGGTGCAGCGGATATCGACTTCGCCTTTCTCGGCGACTGCCTCGGACTGACATTCGGGGCAGTGGTCGGGAAACTTATAGGCGGGACGGGCTTCGTCGCGGGACAGGATCTCGACGACTTGTGGAATCACGTCGCCGGCACGCTGGATCAGCACGCGGTCGCCCGGGCGGGCACCCAGTCGCGCAATCTCGTCCTTATTGTGCAGCGTGACGTTGGACACGACGACGCCGCCGACAGTGACGGGTTTGAGGCGTCCGACGGGAGTCAGCTTGCCGGTGCGCCCAACCTGAATGTCGATCGCCTCCAGCACCGTTTCCGCGCGTTCCGCGGGGAATTTGTGCGCGATTGCCCAGCGCGGCGCGCGTCCGACGCTGCCCAGCCGCGACTGCCAGTCGAGCCGGTCGACCTTGTAGACCACGCCATCGATATCGAACGGCAAATCGGCGCGTTGTTTCTCGATGGCGCGATATTGGGCGAGCGCCTTGTCCAGAGGGGCGGCGGCCTGAAATTGCGGGGCGACGGGGAAGCCCCAGTTTTTCAGCGCGGCGACGATTTCGGACTGCGTGTCGCCGGGCAGCGCGTCGGCCTCCCCCCAGCCCCAGGCGAAGAAGCGCAGCGGGCGTGACGCGGTGACAGCCGCATCCTTCTGCCGCAGCGATCCCGCCGCCGCATTGCGCGGATTGGCGAACTGACGCGCCTTTGCGGGATCGTCGGCCTCGGCGAGCAGCCGGGCGTTGAGCGCGGCGAAATCGCCCTTGTCCATGTAGATTTCGCCGCGGACTTCAAACGTCCCTGTCGCCCCGGCGGAGGCCGGGGCCGCTTCGAACTGTCGCGCTCCATCGCCAACGGCCCCGGCCTCCGCCGGGGCGACGAGACGTTGCGGAATATCCCCTATCGTAAGGACATTGGGCGTCACGACCTCGCCCACCGCCCCGTCGCCACGTGTCAGGGCCTGGACCAGTTGGCCGTCTTCGTAACGCAACGAACAGGACAACCCGTCGATCTTGGGCTCGGCGGTGAGGAGAATTTCGGCGTCTTCGGACAGATTGAGAAACCGCCGCACCCGCCCGACGAACTCGACGACATCCTCGTCCGCAAACGCGTTGTCCAGGCTGAACATCGGCCGCGCATGCGCCACCTTGGCGAGCGGCGAGGTGGTCGGCGCGCCAACGGTTTTCGACGGCGAGTCCGCACGAATCAGATGCGGAAACTCCGCTTCCAGCGCCGCATTCTCGCGCATCAGCGCGTCGTATTCCGCGTCCGAAATCTCGGGCGCATCCTGATCGTGATACAGCTTATTGTGCCGCGCGATGTCCTTGGCGAGGCGCATCAGGCGATTGGCTGCTTCGGCTTCGGTCACGCCGGTGTCTTAAGGCGAGGGGCGCGCCGCTGGCAACGCGCCCCTGCCGGTCGGTTACTGTTTTTTGAGCGTATATTCGTCGGTCGTCGCGGACTTCAGATTGGTCGCCTTCAACGTCATCGTCGTCGCGTCGACGGGTGTGTAGGCATAGGTGCCGATCGCCTTGCCGCCGACATAGTCGGTTTCGACAAAGCCCGCGCCCGCTTTGATCAGCGCGACCGTCGCGCCCGCCTTGTCGCCGACGAACGGCACCTGCGGCCCGCCCAGCTTGGCGGTGTAATGTTCGCCGGTGCCCAGCGTCATGGTCACCACATCGCCGGTCATGCTCATCGTCGCGGTGAGGTTTTCCTCGGCGATCTGCGCGCCGTCATTGACGCCGACCCACGATCCGCTGGTCGCGTGCGTGCCGGCGGGTGCCGGACCGACGCGCTTCGCCATGCTGGTGCTGGTGATCGACTTGCCTGCAGCATTATCGGCCGAGGTGCTGGTGAAACTCAGCATATTGCCATCGGCGGAGGTGGCGACCTTGGTGCTGCTGATCAGCACGCCCTTGCGATAGCGCGACCATTCGATGGTGTTGGCATCGACGACCTTGACCGCGCCGGCGTCCCAATAATCGCGATCTGCGACGGGATGCGGCTTGCCGTCGGCTGGCATCTTGTACGGCGGGGTGCAGGATGTGCAATCGTACACACCGTCCTTGATCGAGAAGACATCGGGCTTGGTGGACAATTTGGCGGTGGTGGCATCCGCTTTCCACAATCCGTCGATCGGGCTGGCGGATATGGCGGGCGCGGACACGGCAACGAGCAGGCCGCACAATGCGGCGTTAAGGCGGTTCATCAAAATTCCCCTGGTTCGAAAATGTGCGTTCGATTCTAGGGCGACCCATTGGCAGAATAAGCGCGCCGCCAAATTCGCGCAAATGGATTCAAGCGCTTACCAACCGTGCCGCCTGTGCCCGCGCTTCATCGGTCACTTCCGCGCCCGACAGCATCCGCGCGATTTCCTCGCGCCGTTCGTCCTCGGCCAGCACGCGCAAATTGGTGCGGGTGACGAGGCCGTCGCTGTTCTTGGCGATGAGCAGGTGTTCGCTGCCACGCGCGGCAACCTGCGGGCTGTGGGTGACGACGATGACTTGACGGCCGTCGGCGAGCCGCGACAGCCGATCGCCGATCGCGCTGGCCACCGCGCCGCCCACGCCGCGGTCGATTTCGTCGAAGATCATCGTGGCTGCCGCGCCTTCTTCGGCGAGCGCGACCTTCAGCGCGAGGATGAAACGCGACAATTCGCCGCCGCTGGCTATGCGCGTCATCGCCCCGAACGGTGCGCCGGGGTTGGTCGAGACTTCGAATTCGACGCGGTCGGCACCGGCTTCGCTCTCGGGTCCGGCGGCGATGGCGGTGCGGAAGCGTGCGGCGTCGAGTTTGAGCGGGGCGAGCTCGCCCGCGACCGCCGCATCGAGTTTCTGCGCGGCGGCGGTGCGCGCGGCGGTCAGCTTGACGGATTCGCCGCGATAAGCCTCCTGCGCCGCGCGGTGCGCCGCTTCGAGCCGCGAAATGCCGGCGCCGCCGTCCTCGATCGCCGACAGCCGCGTGCGCAATTCATCGGCCAGCGCCGCCAGATCGTCGGGCTGGACGCGATGTTTCCGCGCCAGCCCGCGCAGGTCGAACAGCCGCGCCTCGTCCGCCTCCAAACGCGCCGGATCGAACGCCAGCGCGCGCGCCGCGTCGGCGAGATGTTCCTCGGCCATCGCCGCCTCGATGATCGCGCGGTCGGTCGCGGCGAGAGCTTCGGCCAGCGCCGGGTGATCGCGCGCCACGCGGTCGAGCGCGCGGGCAGCGGCGCGCAGCTTGGTGAGCGCACCCTCCGGCCCCTCGGTCAGCGCGGTGATGTCGTCGATCTCGCCCGCCAGCCGCTCGCCCTTTTGCGACAGTGAACGCGCGTCCGCGAGCGTGGCTTCCTCGCCGGGCTGCGGACCGAAACCGTCGAGTTCGCCCACCGCATGCGTTAGCCAGTCGCGATCCGCTTCGGCATTGGCGAGCGCATCCCGCGCCGTCGCGAGTTCGGCGGCGGTCGCGCGCATCGCCGTAAACGCCGCTGCGGCCAAACAAACGTCGATCCGCCCGAAACTGTCGAGCAAGGCGCGATGCCCGGCGGGCGCGAGCAGTCCGCGATCGTCATGCTGGCCGTGAATTTCGACCAGCAGCGCGCCGAGGTTGCGCAACAGGCCCGCCGACACCGGCTGGTCGTTGACGAAAGCGCGGCTGCCGCCATCGGCCTTGACCGTGCGGCGGATGGTCAGCGGCTCTCCGGCTTCGACGGCAATGTCGTGATCGGCCAGCCAGTCGGCGGCACCGGGCGCTTCGAAGCTGGCGGAGACGCTGGCCTGCGCCGCGCCCTGCCGTACCAGCCCGCCGCCTGCGCGCATGCCCAGCGCCAGGCCCAAGGCGTCGAGCAGGATCGATTTGCCCGCGCCGGTTTCACCCGTGATGACGACCAGTCCGCTGGAAAAATCGAGGTCGAGCGCCTCGATCAACACGACATCGCGAATGGCCAGGGATTGGAGCACTTGTGCTGCTTAGCGAAGAAGAAGGGCCACCCCTAGCCCCTCCACGAAGGCGTGGAGGGGAACGGGACGCACGTTGACCGGTCATATTCCCCTTCAGCCCTTGCTGGAGGGGTTAGGGGTGGTTCTTGCTTACTCAGGCCGGATGCTTCTGCATCAGCGCATAAGCCCGCTCATACCATTTCGAGCCCGGATAGTTCGCACCCAGGACGGCGGCGGATTTCTTGGCCTCCTCGGGAATGCCGAGTGCCAGATAGCTTTCGGTCAATCGCTCGAGCGCTTCGGGCGTGTGCGTCGTCGTGTCATATTCGTCGACGACCTTGCGGAACCGCAGCGTGGCGGCGATCCATTGCGAGCGGCGCTGATAGTAACGGCCGACTTCCATTTCCTTGCCGGCAAGGTGGTCGCGAACCAGATCGACCTTCAGCCGCGCATCGACGGCATAGCGCGTGTCGGGATAACGGCGGATCAATTCGCCCAGCGCATCGAGCGCCTGTTGCGTGATTTTCTGGTCGCGCGTGACGTCGGTGATCTGTTCGTAATAATCGAGCGCGATCAGGTAATAAGCGTAGGACGCGTCCTTGTTGCCCGGATGGATCGACAGGAAGCGTTGCGCGCCGTCGACCGATTTCTGGTAATCGTGGCTGAGGTAATAGCTGAACGCCGACATCAACTGCGCGCGGCGCGCCCACACCGAATAGGGATGCTGGCGCTCGACCTCGTCGAACAGGATCGCCGCCTCCTGATACCGGCCGCGGTCGAGCCGGTCCTTGGCGGTGGAATAGAGCGTGTCGACGTCGCGCGCGACAAACGGCAGGTCGCCCTTGGGACGTTTGCCGGCGCACGCGGACAGCGAGCCGAGGACCGCAATCGCGGCAATGGCGGCCCATGGCCGGGTAATCTTGAACATCGGATAGCCCTCTAACGAGCGCCCATCGCAGCGCCAAGTGAAACCCGCGATGAACGCCGCGCTTGCCTTTGCGTGACCTGACTGCCCACATAGAGGCGATGCTGCGTCAATATGAACTGGTCGAGCGGGTCAAATCCTATGATCCGGATGCCGACGAGGCGCTGCTCAACCGCGCCTATGTGTTCTCGATGGCGGCGCATGGGTCGCAGAAGCGCGCTTCGGGCGATCCGTATTTCAGTCACCCCATCGAAGTCGCGGGCATATTGACCGACCTGCACCTCGACGACGAGACGATCGCCACCGCGATCCTCCACGATACGATCGAAGACACCGTCGCGACGCATGAGGAGATCGAGGCCAAGTTCGGGCCTTCGGTCGCGCGGCTGGTCGACGGGGTGACCAAGCTCAGCAAGATCGAGGCGCAGTCGGATACCGAGCGCGCGGCGGAGAATCTGCGCAAATTCCTGTTGGCGATGTCGGACGATATTCGCGTGTTGTTGGTCAAGCTGGCCGACCGGCTGCACAACATGCGCACGCTGCATCACATCGCCAACCCCGACAAGCGCCGCCGGATCGCGCGCGAGACGATGGAAATCTATGCCCCGCTGGCCGAGCGGATCGGCATGTACGAATTCATGAACGAGATGCAGACGCTGGCATTTCGCGAGCTGGAACCCGAAGCGCATGCGTCGATCACGCGGCGGCTGGAGCAATTGCACGAAGGTGGCGGCGACGTGATCGCGCGGATCGGATCGGGGTTGAAGCTGTTGCTCAACCGCGCCGGGATCGAGGCGGATGTCGTCGGGCGCGAAAAGCATCCCTATTCGATCTGGCGCAAGATGGCCGAGCGCCACATCAGTTTCGAACAATTGTCCGACGTGATGGCATTCCGCGCGATCGTGCCCGATACCGACGCCTGTTACCGCGCGCTGGGGGTGGTCCACGGGCGCTGGCCGATGGTCCCGGGGCGGTTCAAGGACTATGTCTCGACCCCCAAGCGCAACGGTTACAAATCGTTGCACACCGCGGTGATTCACAATGAAAAGGCGCGGATCGAAATCCAGCTGCGGTCGTCGGAAATGCATGCCCAGGCCGAATATGGGCTGGCGGCGCACTGGACGTACAAGCAGGGCGTGCGCCGTCCCGACGTGCCGACGCGGTGGATCAACGACCTGATCGAAATCCTCGACAATGCCGAAACCGCCGACGAACTGCTCGAACATACGCGGATGGCGATGTACCAGGATCGCATCTTCGCCTTCACGCCGAAGGGCGAGCTGATCCAGCTCCCCAAGGGCGCGACGCCGGTCGATTTTGCTTATGCGCTTCACTCGACGCTGGGCAACGAAGCGGTCGGCGCGAAAATCAACGGCCGCGTCGTGCCGCTGCGCACCCCGATCGAAAATGGCGACCAGGTGCAGATTTTGAAGTCAAAGGCGCAGGAGCCACAGCCCGCCTGGCTCAACTTCGTCGCCACCGCCAAGGCGCGTTCGGCCATCCGCCGCTACGTCCGCAACAAGGAACGCGGCGAGACGGTGTCCCTGGGCCGCAAAATGTACGACGAACTGGTCACGCGCCTGCCTGCAACCCTGGGCAAGGACGCCCTGCCCGCCGCGCTCAAACGCCTCAAACTGCCGAATGAGGGCGCACTTATGGAAGCTATCGCCAAGGCGATGCTAAGCGACGGGCAAGTGCTGGAAGCGTTGATGCCCGGGAGCACCGGCAGCGACGTGACCCCCGCGCCGGCGCAGCAAAAGGCGATTTCGATTCGTGGGCTGACCCCGGGCGTCGCTTATGATCTCGGCCAATGCTGTCATCCGGTGCCGGGGGATCGCATCGTCGGGCTGCGGCGTGAGGGCGAGGCGATCATGGTCCATGCGATCGATTGCCCGGTGCTGGCGTCGGGCGTGGATGCGGACTGGATCGATTTGGCATGGGGCGACGGATCGGACGGGGCGGCGGCGCAACTGGTCGTGATCCTCAAGAACGAGCCCGGCGCGCTCGGTGCGATGGCAAGCATTTTCGGGTCGCATCAGGCGAACATCCTCAACCTGAAGCTCGAAAATCGCGACGCCAGTTTCCACAGCTTCCGCGTCGATCTGGAGGTTCACGACCTCGCGCACTTGATGCGGATTTTGGCGGCATTGCGCGCCGCCGACGCAGTGAGTTCGGCGGAGCGCGTCTAAAGCAGCGCGTCGATCGCGGTCGCCATATCCACATCGCGCTGCGACAGCCCATCGGCATCGTGCGTGGTGAGCAGGATGGTCACGCGATTATAGACGTTCGACCATTCGGGATGATGATCGGCGGCGTGAGCGAGCAGCGACACGCGCGTCATGAAGCCGAACGCTTCGCTGAAATCGGCAAATTTGAAATCGCGCGTGATGGCGTCGCGCTGTGGCTCGTGAGTCCAGGCAGGGAGGGCGGCAAGTGCGGTGGCACGTTCCGCATCGGTCAGTTTGGCGATCATTGTGCGAAAGAAGAAGAAGCTGGCCCCCGGGTCAAGCCCGGGGTGACGAGTTTGAAACGAAGGAATGTCACTGCCGTCACCGCGGCCCCCTAGTCGGGACCCAGCTTCTTCTTCTGCGGCGCATCGGTTAGGCACCGGAAGTGACCACCGCACCAGCCGCTATCGAAATCGAGACTTTGGCGCGTGCAGCGATCGGCAAGCTGCCCGAGGCGTTCGCGACGCACCTCGATAACGTCCTGTTGATCGTCGAAGATTTTGCCGACGATGCGGTGCTCGACGATCTGGGAATCAAGAACCCGTTCGCGCTGACGGGCCTGTATCACGGCCGCCCGATCGGCGAGGCGGCGGTCACGGGCGATCCGCCACCGGCAATTTATCTCTATCGGCGCGCGATCCTCGACGAATGGATCGAGAGCGGGGAGGAGCTGGGGCATCTGGTGTCGCATGTCGTGGTGCACGAGATCGGACACCATTTCGGATTGAGCGATGCGGACATGCACGCGCTGGAGGATTCGGCGCCGTGACGCATCTGGTGTTCGACGCCGTGACCGGCGAACGTGGCGGGCGCACCTTGTTCGAGGGTGTGTCGTTCGCACTGGCTGCGGGCGACGCCCTGCGGGTGAGCGGCGCGAACGGCGCGGGCAAATCCAGTTTGCTGCGGATTGCCGCGGGCTTGCTCGCGTCTGCGGGCGGCACCGTGGGTGTCGAGGGCCGCGTGGCAATCACCGACGAGCGGCTGGCGCTCGATCGCGAACGGCCACTGGTCAAAGCGATTGCCTTTTGGGCCGGAATCGATGGCGGCGACGTGGCGTTCGCGCTGGCGGGAACCGGCCTGACCGACCTGGCCGAAGTGCCAGTGCGGCTGTTGTCTACCGGGCAGCGCAAGCGCGCGGCGCTGGCACGGGTAGAGGTGGCGGGCGCGCTTATCTGGTTGCTCGACGAGCCGGCCAATGGGCTCGATACGGCTGGCGTGGCGATGCTCGAAGCGCTGATCGCGAGGCACCGTGCGCGGGGCGGGATCGCGGTGGTGGCGACGCATCAACCGGTGGCGCTACCCGACGCGCAGGAACTGGTGTTGTGAAGGCATTCACGGCGATCCTGGCGCGCGATTTGCGGCTGAATGCGGCGCGCGCAGCATTGCCGGTGATGTTCTTCCTGCTGGTGGCGACGCTTTATCCGTTCGCGGTCGGCCCCGATGCGGTATTGCTGGCGCGGACAGGTGCGGGGATCGCCTGGGTCGCAGCATTGCTCGCCGCATTGCTGCCGGTCGAGCGGCTGATTGCCCCCGATGCGGGGGAGGGTGTGCTCGATCAATATGCCGTGCGCGGGATCAGTGAAGAATTGGTCACTGCGGCAAAATTGGTGGCACATTGGCTGGCATTTGCGCCCGCGCTGATGCTGGCTTGCGTGCCGGCGGCGGCATTGCTGGCGCTCGATGGAGCGAGGTTGTGGCAGCTTGAACTAGGGCTGTTGATCGGTACGCCGGGGCTCGCCGCTCTCGGGCTGACCACCGCCGCGCTAACCGCCAGCGCGCGGGGTGGGGCGGCGTTGACTGGATTGGTGATGCTGCCGCTGGCGGTGCCATTGTTGATCTTTGGCGCGGGGGGCGGCTTGAAGTTGCTGGCGGCAACATCGCTGATGCTGGTGGCGATGGCACCATTTGCGGCAGGGGCAGCGATCCGCGCTAGTCGGACCTGACCCAGCGCGCCCATATCGCCGTCGGGAGCAGCAGCCCGCGAGTCTCCTCGCGCACCGCGAGTTCGCCGACTTCGACGCGGCCGGGCAGGTCGGCAAAAATCTGGCGCATCAACGCGCCGATCGCCAGCGCGGACATGCGGACGGCATAGACCGTGAGAAACACGAAGCTGGAGTTCTCGTCGACCAACAGCCGAACATCGGCGAGCAGCCGCGCGAGATCGGTTTCGAGGTGCCACACCTCGCCCTCCGGCCCGCGGCCGTATTTGGGCGGGTCGAGCACGATGGCATCGTAACGGCGGCCGCGACGGACTTCGCGGGCGACGAATTTGCCGGCATCTTCGATGATCCAGCGGACGGTGGAAATGCCCGACAGAGCGGCATTGCCCTTGGCGGATTCGACCGATTTCTTCGACGCATCGACATGCGTTACTGCCGCACCCGCCTGCGCCATCGCCAGAGATCCGACGCCGGTATAGCCGAACAGGTTGAGCGCGGTGGCGCCTTCGCGTCCGGCCAATTTGTCCTGCGCAAACGCCCAGACCGGCATCATGTCGGGGAAGAAGCCGAGGTGGCGAAACGGCGTCGGCGTCGCGGTGAAATTCAGACCATGCCACGCCAGCGACCAGCCCTTTGGCACCGGCTGGTCAAAGCGCCAGCGCCCGCCGCCATCGTCATCCGCGCCGGGCACGAATTCGGCATCGGCGACCCAGTCGAGCGATGCCGGCTGCCACATCGCCTGTGGCTCAGGGCGAATGAAACGGTGCGGGCCATAGCGTTCGAGCTTTCGCCCGCCGCCCGAATCGACCAGCGCGTAATCCGCCCACGGTTCACCGATCAAGGTCTCGAGCTTCACGATCGCTCCAGCACATAATCCTTCACTGCCGCGAGCGTCGCGGGGAGGGTGTCGTAGCGTTCCTGCCGTTCGAACAGCCCGGCGAGGCGCGAGGGTAAGGTCGGGCGCGCCCCTGTCGCGCGCTCGACCGCATCGCGGAATTTGGCAGGGTGGGCGGTGGCGAGCGTGACGATCGGCACATCGCCGCCCGCAAAACTACGTGCGGCGGCGAGCCCGATGGCGGTGTGCGGATCGATCACCTGCCCGGCATGTTCGTAAGCCCAGCGCATCGTCATCGCCATGGTGTCCGGATCGACGCGGGCGCTGGCGAAGAGGTTCGCCGCTTCGGCGACCATCGTCGGCGGCAGGTCGAGCTTTTTCTCGCTGTCGAACGTCGTCATCATCGCGCCGAGGGCATTGCCATCGCGGCCCGCCAGATCGAACAGCAGCCGTTCGAAATTGGAGCTGACCTGAATGTCCATGGACGGTGCCGCGGTCGGCGTGACGCCCTGCATAGAATAATCGCCGCTGCCGAGAGCACGCGCGAGGATGTCGTTGACGTTGGTCGCCACGATCAGCTTCGCGACGGGCAGGCCCATACGTGCCGCGACATAGCCCGCAAACACGTCTCCGAAATTGCCGGTCGGCACTGCAAACGCCACCGGCTGTTCGGGCGCGCCGAGCCGGACGGCGGCGTAGAAATAGTAAACCACCTGCGCCATCAAGCGCGCCCAGTTGATCGAATTGACCGCGCCGAGGTTGAGCCGCCCGCGCGCTTCCTGGTCGGCGAACAGCGCCTTCACGATCGCCTGCGCCTGATCGAAATCACCTTCGATGGCGATGTTGTGGACGTTGGGCGCGAGCACCGTGGTCATCTGCCGCCGCTGGACATCCGACACGCGGCCCTGCGGGTGGAGCATGAACAATTCGACATTGGCGCGCCCCGCCAGCGCGTCGATCGCCGCCGAACCGGTGTCGCCCGAGGTCGCGCCGACGACGGTCAGCGTCGTGTCGCGATGGCCGAGGAAGCGTTCGAACAACAGCCCGAGCAATTGCAGCGCCACATCCTTGAACGCCAGCGTCGGCCCGTGGAACAGCTCGAGCAACCAGTGCTGGTGATCGAGCTGAACCAAAGGCGTCACCGCCGCATGATCGAAGCGGCCATAGGCTTCGGTGCACAACGCATGCAGCGCGGCATCATCGAGCGCACCCGCGACGAACGGGCGCATGACGGCGACGGCGGTGTCGACGTACGATTTGCCCGCAAGTGCCGCGATTTCGTCGCGGCTCAGCGTCGGCCAGTCGCGCGGGACATATAGCCCGCCGTCACTGGCGAGGCCGGCGAGCGTGACGTCTTCGAAACCGAGCGCCGGGGCGTTTCCGCGGGTGGAAATATAGTCCATCGGTCTGATCAAAATCGCAAACCAAACCCGTCACCCCGGCCCCCGAGCCGGGGCCCACCCCTCCACATGCATCGGTGACGCGTGTTGGGAAATGGACCCCGGATCAAGTCCGTGGTGACGAGTGTTGTTGTGGTTGCAGCGTTCATCACTTTGCGACCCGCACGGGCACGGGGATGTTACAAATATCCGCGCCGCCAGCAGGCACGATGAAGAAGTCGTCCTTCCGGTTGGCGCGCGCGTCGGCATAGCGCGCGAACGTTGCGCTTTCGGTCGAGAGATACTGAAAGCGCGGCAGGTCCGCGACCTCATTGCCCAGCCGGATCGACGTGATCGGCGTGTGTTCGGCGGCAGTGGCATAGACGCCCAAGGCGGCGGTGCCGCGCGGCAGGCTCGACAGGTTTTCGATGCCCGAAATCACCCGCCCGACCAAAGCAATGTTGCGGTCGAGATGGCGCGGCGCATGGCCGATGACAGTGTAGAGCTCGGCGCCGCTGCCCGTGTCGGGGGACAGGTTTCGTCCGACGCCGACCATGCCGTAGCAATGGACGGGCCAAAGGCGCACTTCGTTGGTGGCGGTAGGCCAACCATTAAAATTGAAGCTGTCCACCGCATATGCGTCCGAAGCACCAACCTGCGGACCTGTTCCGGCATGGGCCATGCCCGCCATGCCAACGTGTGATAGCCGCGCTATCTCGTTCCAATGCGCATTTCCGTCGACCGTATATTCACTCTCCGGCACCTTCACCAAACCGACCGGCAGCGGCTTCGCCTTGGGCGTGTCGCCACCCGGATCGCCCCATTGCGCGACATAATTGTCCTGCACGCGCGTCACCGCCGTCCCGTCCCACCAATGCGCCGCGGCGAGCTTGCGGATGTTGCCGACCCAGCCTTGCGAAAACGGCGCGGGGATCAGCTGGATTATCACGCGCCGCGCTTTGCCGTTGAGCGGCGGCAAATCCATCACCAGCAAATCGCGCGGCGCGATCGCCACCCAGTCGCCAGCGGACGCGGCGGCGACGATCTCGGACGGCGCGCGCGGATCGGGGGCGACACGGCCCGCAGCCTGCGCGGCGGCGGCTTGGGCGAAAGCGAACAGGGCGAATGTGAACATCGGCACACCATGCCGCGCCGCCGCCGCCTTGCCTAGCCGCGCGGTCCCGCCTAATCGCGCCGCTTCCAAGGTATGCGGAGCGGTGGCCGAGTGGTCGAAGGCGCTCGCCTGGAAAGTGAGTATACGTCAAAAGCGTATCGTGGGTTCGAATCCCACCCGCTCCGCCAGCCAGTCCCTATCTTTCCCATCTCCACCGACTCCGCGCCTCAATTTGGCGGACTTTGGCGGCATTCCCGTCGCATTCCGTAGTGCGGAAAACCGGCGATCTCGTCAAAGCGCCGGCAATCGCGCCCCTTTTCTCCGCCCGACTAGTCCGCAGTACGGTTTCCCGTGAAACGCGAATATAACGCGAATTGCCATGCATTTCGGTGGCGTGATCGAGCGAATTTGGCGGTTTTCAGCAGTCGAAGAGTGTCATGGCAACTAAAATAAACGGGAAAGTCCATCGTCCAAACGTGAAGACGAACCACGTTACCGCGTAAATAAATGCGCTTGGAAGTACGCGCGAAAATCATTTGAATCGCGGCCCTGATTCGAGTAAACGCATCGCATCCAGCCAGGAGAACAAACGGACCGCGAGGTTCACCTGGGTGGAGAAAATAATGACGACGACAATCCGTTTTGAAACGGTCGAGATCGAGAAGTTAAAGCCCGATCCGAGCAACGCCCGAACCCATTCAAAAAAGCAGATCAATCAGATCGCCGCGAGCATTGCGGAAAATGGGTTCATCAACCCCATCATTGTCAATCCTGATCGGCGCGTAATCGCCGGTCACGGCCGGTTGCGCGCCGCGCGTCAGTGCAAGCTGGACGTTGTGCCGGTCGTCGTTGTGACGGGGCTAACTGATGCCCAGGAGAAGCGACTGCAGCTCGCCGACAACAAGATCGCGCTCAACGCCGGTTGGGACAATGACTTGTTGCTCAACACTTTAACCGTGATCGAGGCCGCTGGCCTCGATGTTGTGGTGGCGGGCTTTTCCAACACCGAACTCGATCTGCTGCGGATGCCGAAGCTGCAGTTCGATGAGCCCTTCGATCCAGTGCCGGTCGATGCGGTGACCAAGCTCGGCGACGTTTGGTTGTGCGACGACAGTCGTGTCGGCTGCGGTGACTTGCTCGACGGCACGTCGCTCCCCGCGCTGATGGGCGAAGAGCGCGCCGACGCAATTATCGCGGACTCCCCGTACAACACGAGCAACGCGACCCATAATGGCGGCAAGGGGAAGTATCGCCATCGAGAGTTTAAATACGCGCACGGCGAGATGAGCGTGGATGAGTTCACGCGCTTCCTCACCGGTACCCAAGCGGCGATGGCCTCATATTGTCGTGATGGTGCTGTTGCCTATATGTTCATGGATCACCACCACGCTGGCGAGCAGATCGCGGCGGGTGATGCCGTGTTCGGCCGCAGGCTCAATATCTGCATTTGGATTAAAACAAACGCGGGAATGGGCTCGCCGTATCGTTCACAGCACGAAATGATTTTTGTCTACGTGGTTGGTGATGCGCCGCACCTCGATAATATAAAGCTCGGCAAGCACGGTAGAAACCGGACAAATTGTTGGCAGGCGCCGTCGGTCAACACGTTCGGGTCGCGGCAGGACGACCTATCACTGCACGCCACTTGCAAGCCAGTTGGATTATGCGCTGACATGATCCTCGACGTGACCGCGCGTGGCGACATTGTTCTTGATGGGTTTTTGGGATCGGGCACGACGTTGCTCGCCGCCCTGCGAACCGGGAGACGCGCCTTCGGCCTCGAAATCGATCCGGCCTATGTCGATGTCGCGATCACCCGCTGGATGGATGTGACGGGTCTTCAGGCCGTGCTCGAGAGCACCGGGGAGACGTTCGACGCGGTCAAGCGTCGCCGCGATGCAGAGCACGGCACAACCGTTGCACAGGGGGAGACGATCGATGGCTGATTATGAGGATGACGAAGGCGAGCCGAAAATGAACCCGCGGGCAAAGCGCGCGAAGAAGGCATCGCCCTATGCCAACGCTCCATACGAGGTCGGCAAGGGCAAGCCCCCGAAGGGCAGTCAGTTCAAGGTTGGAAATAAGCCTGGCCCAGGGCGGCCGCGCGGTTCAACCAACCGCACCGACTTCGACAAGCTGCTCGAAAGGCGCGTCGTCGTCAGTGAGGATAGACTGGGTCGACCCATTCGAAAGACATTGCGGCGGGTCATCAACGAGGGCTTGTTCGCTGAGGCTGCAAAGCGAAACATGACAGCGATCAAGATCGTCAAGGATTTCGAGTTGAAGATGGCCGCGCTTAAGGCGCGGCACGGGCCGGAGCCGATCAGTGGCGAAGAGGCGATGAAGCTAGCCAAGGAAGAAACAGAGAAGAAAGTTTATGCTGCACGCTTGGTCGCAATGCTCCAGTTTAACGCACAGCTGAAACATGAGGGGATAATCACGCTTGAAAATGGCCGCGCGGTCGTCGCGCCGTGCGTGCGGGCCGCTATCGCCGAGTATCGCGCACGGGGAGGATCGATGGGCGACAATGACGAGCCCGATGATGGCGACAACGGTACAGGATAAGGTGCGGTAGACCCTCAATCTGCGAACACGCAACGAGCGGCTGTCGGCTGCTTTGCCCCCCGCCCGCTTCGCTTTCAGCTGCGGAAACGATTTCCAAGCCTGGTGTCTCGCATGTTCGGCAAGCGATCGCTACGTCAACCGCGGCCCCGCGGGGATCCTGCCGCCGGTAAACCGCGATCAAGCTCAGCCTGACCGTGCGGCGCGCGGGCGCTGTGCGACTCCACTCGCTGCCAACACGCGCGCCACCAGCGCGGTTGGGTCGGATGCGGGGTTGCACCAGTTAGCCCGTCCGGGATGTGTGAGCGAGACCACCACGCGCCCGTCGAGGGCGCGGTGCGCCTCGCTCGTCCACCGTCGTGCATTATTCTCGACATAGGTGTCGATCAGCGCGTGGGCGCCCAAGGCGTCGCGCACCCACTTTCCCGCGGTTCCGCCAAAGCACAGCACGATTTGCACGCCCAGCGTGTCGATGACCGCCTTCTGGACCGGCCAACACGCGCGGAGAAGGTCTATCTTTTCCTTGGCCAGCGCCGCCTCGGTGGCGGACCTAGCAAATAAGATATTGCTCGCCGGCACCGTGCGAGGATTGAGCCCAAGCGCCGCGAGCAGGTGCAATACGCGGGGCTGAATGCCCAGCGTACCCGGCGCCGCGCCCGCCCAGCTCTCGTCGGCATAGGCCGACCATGATGCAGGACCCTCAAGAAAGCGCTGTCGGTCGGTGCCGATCGTATCTTCGGCCTGCGCAACTGGATCGCCGCCGGGGTTGAGGCCCAGAATATAGAGTTGGCTTGGCGCCTTGAACGCTGCGCGGCCGGTGTAGAAGATCGACCCCGAGCGCGACAGCAGCGACGTTGGCAGTGCGTCGAGGGCATCATTGATCGCGGTATGGCTCAGCATAATCTCTCCCCCTGTCGTCGATGAGTGACGCAACCATGCTCGCCGTCGCCCCACAGTCAACGATAATGTCACTCATCGTCTGTAGATTGATCGGCTGCGGCGGCGTCACGTCGGCGGGTGGACGTTCAGCACCGCCTCGCCGTCAATCTGCGCCGTCTGCGGACCAACAAGGCGCTGAGCCAGGAAGCCTTTGGCGACGAGGCCGGCATTCATCGGACCTATGTCAGCGATCTCGAGCGCGCCGCCCGCAATCCGACGATCAGGGTCGTCGAGACGTTGGCCAAGGCGCTTGGCGTCAGCGTGTCTGACTTGCTGCTTTAGGGCGTTCCAGCGAGCATCTTGGCGGCGGCAACTAAAGTTGATGCCTTGCTGAGCTCGTCACTCACCTGTGCGACCAGCAATCGCACCGCCCCGTCATCCAGCTTGCCGGTCAGCACGGCCGTCGCGCTTGCGTCCTCCATGATCATGCCGGCGCGGGCGCAAAGCTCGCGCACCAGCCGTATCGTGTCTGCGTCCATGGCCTACCTCCACGACGCACCAAGGCCGTAGTCCGGCACGAAGTCCACGGACAGCTTTTACGGTCTGCTTGGCGCCCAATTTCGGCCGTTCAGCTGCTCCGACGATCTGCCCAAAAGCTGACACTTCTTTGCGTGGTGTCCTTTGCGCCAAGTCACGCGTTGTCGTGGTTAGGAGACTTGAGCGATGTCGGATGCCACCACTGCGAACCTTGCTGCGCTACGCAAACCGTTTCCGGGAGAGAGCCGTGCCTATGGCAAAGCCCGCCAGGAATTGCTCGCCGACGAAGTTGAACTGCAGCGGCACATCGACCGGGTATCGGCGAAGCGACAGTCGCTTCCTGATGGTCCGCTGGTCGAGAAGAACTATCGGTTCAAGGATCCGAACGGTGACGAGGTCGGACTGGTCGCACTTTTCGGAGACCACGATACGCTGGTCACTTATTTTTGGATGTACGGTCCGGAGCGCGACCGCCCCTGCCCAATGTGTACCAACTTGCTTGGACCATTGGACGCCAATGCGAACGACTTGATGCAGCGTGTTGCTCTAGCGGTCCTCGGCCGCTCGACTGTTGAGCGGCAACTCGCTTTTGCTCAAGAGCGCGGTTGGCATGCCCTCCGCTTCTATCAGACTTTAGGAGACGACTACGCGCTCGATTTCGGGGGTCTCGATCCCAAGACCGGCGCTGAATGGCCTGTGATGGCCGTCTTCAAGAAGTATGGAAGTGGCGAGAACGCTGAAGTCCGGCTCTTCTGGAAGGGTGAGATGACTGGCGAGATGGCCGACGAGGGTAAGGACCCGCGTGGCGGACCCGACCTTTCACCATTATGGACCGTGCTTGATCTCACCCCGCAAGGACGTGGTGATAAGTGGTACCCGAAGCTCGCATACTGACGAGCGTCCAATGAGTGCAAAGAACTCCGACTAACTTTCAGGACTAAACAAATGGGGCTGTAAGCGCCCATAGTCGGTCATTCGCGACGTGATCCGCAAACCCTAAAAGCAGCCACGAGCCGCACTCGTGGTCTTTCGTCAGCTCGCATTGAAGCAGTAAGCGATAACATGGCCGGCCGACATTTCACTCCCACGTCCGGGTTCTGGTTACTCTGACAGCTCCAGTTCACCCATGCCCGATTTCTGAGACTGCACATCGAGCGTCAGCGAAGGGCTTGCATCACGGCCTGTGGGCACTGGCTTTGGTGCGGAAGTTCGTTTTGAGGCTTGTGGCTGAACAATGCTCCGACGGCTTTGCCGAGAACAGACAATATGGTCTTTGCTGGCTTTTTTGCCGCGGCAGACCCAGCAACAGAGATCACTGGCTTGCTCAGCGTGCCGCTGATGCGGACCGGATCGGTCAGGCGTAGCGCGCTAGGATTAATCGCCGCGCCGCGCACCGCTAGTCTGATTGTCTCATTCGCGAGGCTAATTTGTCCCGACCCCTGTCCACCGGAAACGGCTGTAACAAATACCAATGGCGTGGCGTGCAAGACCCCGGCACTGCCACTAAAATTCGCTACGAAGCAGGGCATCGCCGCCTGATCTTTGCCGCCCTTGATGTACTGACCCACTGTCTTGCCGAGGTCCTGTCCCAAGGCTGTAGCGATAAGCGTTCGGATTTGACCGTTTGATGAGACTATGGCGGCATGACCCGCCGACGCACCCAGCGCTTCGCGGATCGTATCGCCGCTGCCCGCAAGCACTATCCGTGCGCGCACCGGCCCCGAAATATCCTTGGGACGTCCAACCAGACTTTCCAGTGTCTCGCCTGCTACCCGCAGATCCAGCCGCAGCTTCGGCGCGCCGCTAGCGTGGTCTATGACAACGTTTCCGGTCATCCTTCCAGCGCCCATGCGGGCGACAATATCGGTGACCTTGACGACGCGGTGATCCAAGGCGATTTTCGCGGACAGTGTCTCGAAAGGTGATGGGCCGTTCGCCAAAAGCTTGTCGGCGACAAAAATGAGGGTGCCATCCGTCGGCCCGATCCTACTTAAATTGATGCGGGTATCGGGAACAATTCGCGGACCGATCGACAAAAGCAGCGCACGAGATTTTGCTAAACCTTCCTCCGACGCAAAATCTTGAAAATCGAACCTTGAAGCATGAAGCTGGCCGTTGACCTTGGTCCGCCCGGCATGCCTCGTTATGCTCGCTGATCCTTTGAGGTAGGATCGACCCACCCGTCCGCTGAGATCATTGATAAACCAACTGGGCCGATCGCGACGCAGGTTTGCTGAGAAGTCGAATTCTTGAGTACCGAACAAACCAGCCTCGGCGAGATCATCGAGGTACTTCAAGTTTGCACCGCGAGCGTGGGTGACTGCGGTGAAGCGGTCGACGTCAAGCACCCCTCGCATCCAGCCGCGTGCCGTGACGGTCAATGGATCCGACGTCAGAACAAGTCGAAATGGGTAGGGAGCTGCTGGATCGATGCCCGCAATAACTCCGCCTTGCGCATTGAGCGAGGCAGGGCTGTCATGAAAACGACCGCGCATGACGGCGGAAACGCCAACATGGCGATCTGCGTTGAGCGTACCCGCAAGGTTCAAATGGCGCTTGTCGTCTCGCACCGAAATCTCGCTATGCTCGATGCTGAGTTCGCTGAGGGTGGGTGCGCCCACATTTCCTCGATTGTCGGGGCTGGGCCAATTCGTTCTACCGTGCACGTCACGCACGAGAGAAAGGCTCAGGCCGCTCAATTGAGCAGATGTCGGGCTGAAATGGCCGCGCAGCAAATTTGAAAGCGACACCTGAACGCGAGCGTAGCGAAGCTTCAAAAGATATCCGCGCCCGGCCCATGCTGGTTGACCAACGACGACATCGGTGATCTCAACTTTTGGGGTTAGGGACAGCCCGCTAAGGCGCCGAATTCCACCGATGTGAACCGAAACCCCAAGTGCAGATGACGCTCGTTTTTCGACAAACGATCGCGTTACAGAAAAGGGAAACGAAGCAGCCAAGAGCAGAATGGCCAACGCCAATGCGGCGACGATGAATCCGATGAACGCCCAACGCGGCAGACCTTGAAACCGACCCTGAGAGACCGTCAAAGCCTCGGTCAAAGTGATATCGGCCTGCTGTTTTTAGAACTGACCGCGTCACGCAGCCGCTGCTCATCGATAGCGATGTAGTCCCGCACAATTGGCACGGCATCCCTCTGACGCGTAAGCTGCAGCTGAAACACCAGGTGGCCATCATGGCGAAACGCGCTGATCGCGCCGGCCAGATAGAACTGCCACATCCTGAAAAAGCGCTCGTCATAGAGCTCAACAATCTGCTGCCTTGCGGCAGCCACGCGCTCGTACCAGTGCTCAAGTGTATAGGCGTAGTGGAGCCTTAATGCCTCAAGGTCGGTCAGCCAGAGATACGATTTTTCAATGGCCGGCATCATCTGGCTGAGTGCGGGAACGTAGCCACCGGGAAAGATGTACTTTGCAAGCCAGGGATCCGTTGCGCCCGGACCATCAGCACGACCGATGGTGTGAAGAAGCATGACCCCTTCAGGCGTTAGCAGGCTTCGGCACTTTTCGAAGAATGTACGATAATGTGGTGGTCCCACATGCTCGAACATGCCGACCGAAACGATCCTGTCGAAGGTGCCGGTCAAGTTGCGGTAGTCGATCAATTCGAACTTAACCCGATCGGCTACTCCGGTAGACACGGCGCGTTCTCGCGCAATCTTCAGCTGCTCCTCGGACAGGGTGATGCCAAGAACATCTACGTCGGCCACGCGATTCAAATACAGGGCCATCCCGCCCCAGCCACAGCCGATGTCAAGAATTCGCTGGCCAGGCTTCAACATAAGCTTCGCCGCTATGTGTGCCTTCTTGTCGTCCTGTGCCTGATCCAATGTCTCGGCAGGACTGTCGAAATAGGCGCAGCTGTACTGCCGGTCAGAATCGAGAAACAGATCATAGAGAGCGCCGGACAGGTCGTAGTGATGGGCGACGTTGCGCTTGGACCTACGCTGCCAGTTCCAGGTATCGAGCGTTGCGGCTATTCTTTGGGGACGCCACAATTTAATCCGGGTAGGATTAGAAGCGTTCCACCGGGTATTGTAACCGATGAGGTCCACCAGATCGCGGATGTCACCGGTTTCGACAAGCAATCGGCCATCCATATATGCTTCGCCTGCGCCTTTCGCCGGATTGCGCGCGATGCGGCGCGGGGTCGAGCTGTCGGTGAAGCGAATGGTTACTGGCGTCACGTCTGCTGACGCAGTGCCATAAAGTCGAGCGCGGCCAGCCGCATCAATGACCGTCAGGGGACCAGATTTGATCAGGACGCGAAAAAGGCGATCGAACAGAAGCAGGGCCATTTCCTTCACAGTCCCAACTGGGGCCTTTAGTAAAACAGGTCTTCGTCTAAGCGTCGCAGGCGAGTCCATTGGCCACAAGGTGAGGCAAGACCATATGGAAGGTTGACTACACGATGCGCTGCAGCGTCCGGTCTTTCGCGACAAGAAAGTGATACAGGGCACCCAGTACATGGAGTGCTATGACCGCTAGCAGGACCAGCGCCACAGTTTGATGCACGTCACCTAGAGCGCGGCCAACGGGTGAACCCAAAGAAACGAGCCCGGGGAGTTTAATCAAACCGAAGAGTATGACATCCCAGCCACGTGCTGAGGAATTCGCCCAGCCCAGCAGCGGCAGCGCAATCAACAGTGCATAGAGCGTTACATGCGTGGCGCGCGCGATGAACTGCATAGTGGGCGACAGGGTGGTTGGAGCCGGCGGTTCACGATGTGTAAAGCGCCAAACCGCCCGAACCAGAATGACCGTGAGGATCGCCGTCCCGATCGACAGGTGCCAAGCTATCAATCCTAAGGGCCGCGTGCCTCGACCGATTTCGGGCATAGTCCATGCGATGGCGAACTGCGTTACAAGCAGTAAAACAGTCAGCCAGTGCAGAAATCTCGCGACGCCGTCATACCGTTCTGGACTGAAATCTTCTGACATTGGGAAAATCCTCGAACTCGCCGTTCCTGCGGTGGATTACAAAATGCGGACCCGCTTGCGCAACGAGCGCACCTCTCAATCTTCTGTGCGAGCCCGATGCCGGCATAGACTGCAGACCGATCTGCTACCTGTTCTCGCGCCACACTTAGCAGAACTTGGCGAAGCGAAGTTGTGGCAGATCGTCCCTGTATAGTTCTGTGCTGCGGCGTTGGCATCGATGGACCACTCGCCAACGTTGGGTCGCCGGATGGTTGGACTGCCACGAATTCAGCAAATGCTCGTCGGACTAGGTTCGAATGCCCTGGGCCGTTGCAAGATGTTTGCGGAGATGAGGGAGCGTTTGCCGCGCCAGCAATGCGGTGACCCGGTCACCAGTTCGTTCCTGCTTGCGGAACTCGGCGATATCCTTCTGGTGATCCTCAACCATGTACCTAGCAAATTCCCGGTCGAATGCCCGGCCCGACAAATGCTGAAGTTTTGAGAATTCGGCGCTAGCTTCGGGCATCATGCCCGAAGAGACCGAAACACGCTCGCGCCGTGCAGCAACAACGGCACTTGTCTTAGCTTTTGCGTGATCCACCTGCAGCATGCGTCCGAAGGCACGAACTTCGGACGAGGCGCCACGCTTAGCGGCCAAGGCGCCGAGGGTCATTTCAGAGTTGTCACCCTTGATGGCATCGCCGAGGAATTTGCTGGCGGGGGCTGCAAATAAGGTTGCGGGGATTGCGAGCAGTGAGATCGTTGCGGCCGCAGACAAGACGCGCTTGTTCATCGGAGTCTCCATTCTGAGAACCAACATACGGGCCCACGCTACAGTTCCGTCGAGCGGAAATTTCACGTCGGGCTCAATGGCCGCCGTTATGGGGCGCTGGTGGTAGCTTTCTACTGGCCGGGGCCCATGATGCGGCCAGGTCTACAATACGCTCATGTACGGTGAGAAGCGCGCGGACAACTACGCGCATCTGCTCCATCCTAGTATCGGCCTCTTCGACCAAAAGGATTCGGCTTGGCCTAGCAGCGCAACTGGGCATGCAAGCAGCGAGGACAGCTCACTCCTTTGTGATGCGCTCATCGACTGTCGCAACGGTCATGCCTAATTTCTTGATTGACATGTGATTCGCCAAGACACCGTTTGGTAAAAGTTTCAGCGTCTGCGCGACGCTGAGGCCGCCCTTCATTATATAGGCGATACGCAAAACATCGTTGGACATCGTTCCAGAAACCGGACCGACTGCATCGGGAGAGAGAGACCCGACCAGTGTAGTGGGCGAGGTGGGCCGCAAGTCCCAATGACGCACTTTGGCGGGCTCATTAGCTTGAAAGACGGTCTGGTCGAGATGTATCCCACCCCTCCCATCCGGTCGACCATGGCTACTTACCCTGAAAGGCTGCCTAGCCCTGAACATTATTTTGACAGTACCGGTGCCGTGCGTGGCTCCGGAGAAGAAGCCCAACGGGTTAAGGGCAGCAAGTGCGGCGGCAGCGATAATAAACATACTTAATCAACGACTGACAAGCCTTCTAGTGCCGCTGCTTGCGATCTTGACGTTCCGCGCGAAGCGGCCGCGATCGAACAACGTAAATTTGCGAGAATTGCAGACCTTCCCGCGACGATGGCAGACTGTCCGCCGTCGGATGGTCAGCGTTGCTGGTACGATCGAGCAACGGATGTCCGCCGTTCGCAATATCGCGAGAAATGCCGCTAGTCTGCAATCGGCCCAGATCCGGTCATTCGGGGCCAGCCACTCCAACGGCAACATATGGGCCGTATGCTGCCTGGCTGCTTTCCAGACCGAAACCAAAACAGCAGACATCGGTGGAAGCGCCATACTACATTGTATGAGGTGCTCTTCGTGCATCAAGATATTGTGAAGAGTCGATCCGGCGCGAACCTCAATCGCGCTTTTCGAAACGCAGCACGAGTTTGCCGCTGGATAAATATGTACTCAAGCGATCACTCGGACTGAATGATCGTGTCCCACAGCGTGGTGTAGGTTCGCGGTCTCGCCGCTTGGATCTCCGGCTTGGCCGGGTTGATCATGCTGCCATGGATGACAACGTGACGATGGGATCATCGCTCATTTGCGACA